>JAYRMX010000348.1:0-1706 GCA_041912475.1 Myxococcota bacterium | reverse complement strand
GCGGCCGCGGGCGCTCCGGCAACGGAGATGCCGGCGAGCGCGAGGGCGGAGGCGACGAGACCGAGCGCGCGCCACGGGCCGGGGGCTCGAGGCCGCCCGGAGGCTCTCGCGACGAGCGGCGCTCGTCGCGGCCGCAGGCCGCCGCCGAGCCCGCACCCCGCGCGCTCGATGAAGAAGGCGAGGACGAGGACCTCGACGAGACCCTCGCCGAGCTCTCGCCCGACGTCGCCGATTTCGTCGAGGCGCTCGAGACTCGTTTCGAGGAGGAGGACGAGGAGGCCGAGGAGGCCGACGAGGAGACCGATCCCGAGACCGAGCGCCTGCACCGCGAGCGCGAGCTGCGCCGGCGGGCGCGCGTGGCAAAGGCCGCTCCGGTGGTCTCGCGCGAGCTTCCTCACGAGCGCCCTCAGCGACCGAAGCGCGTCGCGATCCTCGCGCACGCCGATCGTGACTCGCTCGTCGCGGCCGTGCTGCTCGCGCGTGATCTGCGACTGCTCGAGGGGATCTGGGTCTATCCGCAAGCGGAGCTCATGACCTTCTTCCGCGGCGTCGCGACGGATCTGCGCGAGGAGACGCCGATCCACGTGATCGGCTTCTCGGCGTCGCCGGCGCGCGACGTGCTGCAGGCGGCGGCGCTCTACCGCGACCGGCTCGTCTGGTACGACCATCACGCCTGGCCGCCCGAGGACGTCGAGCGGCTGCGCGGCGCGATCGGCGCCGGCGCCGTGCACGTGACGCCGGGGACGCGAAGCTCGCTCCCCGCCGTTCTGGCCGAGTCGGGGCGGCGAAGCCGCTTCTCCGACAAGCTCGTCGATCTCGTCTGCGCGCGCTTCAGCCACCACGACTACGAGCGCTGGGGTCGTGTGTGGTGGGGGCGGCTCGCCGCGGTCGCCGCACGTCCGGGCGAGCGCCGAGCCGATCTCGAGCCGCTCCTGGTCGGTCGCCCGAGCGATCTCGCACGCGAGGCCGCGGCGGCGCAGGCTCCGCCGCCTCCCGCCGAGGTCGATTTCGTCGCAGGGCAGGACTTCCGGCTGGCGCACTTCGGCGGCCTCTCGCTCGTGGTGGTCCCGGTCCCGCCGGACCTCGATCTGCACCTCGCGGCGCGAATCGCGCGCGAGCGCTACGGGGCTCTGCTCTCGCTGGCGTGGGTCGAGGGCGACGAGACGGTCGTGCTCGGCGCCGGCGAGCTGCCGGGCCGGCGCGCCCTCGACGTGGTGTCGATGGCCGAGCATCTCGCGGCCAAGCACGAGTGGATCGAGGCGCTGCCCGACGCCGATCACGTGGCCCGCATCTGCGTGAGGCGCCTCGCGACGCATCCCGAGCGGATCGACGAGCTGCTGGCCGAGATCGCGATGGGGCGCTCGATCCTCGAGGGATGACCGCGACGCACGCGAACCTCGTCGAGATCTTCTCGTCGGTGCAGGGAGAGGGGCCGCACCTCGGGGAGAGGACGATCTTCGTCCGGTTCGGAGGCTGCGACCTGCGCTGCCGCTGGTGCGACTCACCGCACACGTGGCACGCGGCGCGGCGCTGTCACATCGAGACCGCGCCGGGAAGCGGCCGCTCGCGAGACGTCGAGAATCCGGTTGCGCTCGCGGACGCCGCGGCTGCGGCCGAGGCGCTGGACGCCGCGCATCACGCGTTCGTGAGCCTGACCGGAGGCGAGCCGCTGCTGCAGCCGGACGCGGTGCGCGCGCTCGCGCTCG
>JAYRMX010000347.1:0-8296 GCA_041912475.1 Myxococcota bacterium | reverse complement strand
GCCGGCCCGAGAGCCGACCCCGCCCGCAGACGAGGCGCTTCCAAGCAGAAGGCTAGGCCTTCTTGCTCCAGGACGTGCACCAGCCCTTGGCGCAGACGTTCTTGCCCTGGAAGAGCTGGCAGGTGCCGGCCTTCCCGTCGGGATTGGCCGCATAGAACATGCAGTTCTGGCAGAACGCATCGGCCTGCTTGTGCGCCGGGTTCTTCGTTCCGTCGCAGAAGTAGCCGAGCGCCGCCGCGGTCGGATCCTTTTCGTCCACCATCGGCAGGTCGGCGGCGTGCGCCTCACCGGCGAGCAGAGACGATGCGAACGGTGCCGCGGCGAGCCCCAGCGCCGCGATCTTCAGCAGACGCCGTCGTTCGGCGTTGGGGGTTCCAGTCGAGCGAGACATGAACGAGACCTCCTTGTGAGGAAACCCGCACGATCCTAGAGCAGCCGCCCGCCCCGGGCCACGGGGCCGCGGCCTACCCGCGGGAGCGGTAATCCCGCATCCACGCGGCCAGCAGGCGCACGCCGGCGCCCGTCGCGCCGCGGGGCTGACACGGAGTTGCCTTGTCGACGTACGCGGTTCCCGCGATGTCGAGGTGCGCCCACGGGGTCTTCTCGACGAAGCACGAGAGGAATGCCGCCGCGGTGATCGCGCCGCCGTCGCGCCCGCCCGTGTTCTTGAGGTCGGCGACCTCGCCGCGGATCGCCTCGCGGTGCTCGTCCCAGACGGGCATGCGCCAGACGCGCTCTCCGGACGCCTCGGCGGCCTGCGCGAGCCTGGCCGCGAGGCGCTCGTCGTTCGAGAACAGGCCCGAGCACCATTTGCCGAGCGCGACGACGCACGCGCCCGTGAGCGTCGCGAGATCGACGATGGCCTCGGGCGAGACCTCGGTTCGTGCGTAGTGCAGCGCGTCCGCGAGGACGACCCGCCCCTCGGCGTCCGTGTTCAGGATCTCGACCGTCTGGCCGGAGGCGGTCTTCAGAACGTCGCCAGGGCGGTAGGCCGTCGCGCTCGGCAGGTTCTCCGCGGCGGCGATCACGCCGACGACGTGCAGCGGGATCTCGAGCAGCGCGGCGGCGCGCAGCGCTCCGGCGACGGCGGCAGCGCCGGACATGTCGTGCTTCATCTCGTGCATCGCGGCAGCCGGCTTGATCGAGATGCCGCCCGAATCGAACGTGATCCCCTTGCCGACGAGGCAGACCGTGGGGAGCGCCGCGCGGCGCCGTTCGCCCGCGCGGCGCGTCTTCGCGGGCGCGTTGTGCTCGAGGACGATGAGCCGGGGAGGGTTCGCGCTGCCCTGTCCCACGCCGAGCAGGCCGCCCATCCCGCGCCGCTCGAGCTCGGGAACGTCGAAGACCCGGCACGCGAGCCCGCAGGCCCGCGCCATCTTCTGCGCGGCGTGCGCGAGCGCGACCGGCGAGAGATGGTTCGCCGGCTCGTTCGAGAGATCGCGCGCGAAGTTCTGCGACTCCGCGAGGACGACGCCCGTCGCGGCCGCCTTGCGAAGCGCGCGCAGCTCCTTCGTGCGTTCGAAGAGCAGCGTCACGCGGGAGACGTCCGCGGGGGCCTCGTCGCGGCGGGTCCGGTAGCGATCGAAACGGTACGCGGCGAGCACGGCGCCCTCGGCGAGCGCCTCCGCCTGCGCCGCCGGGCGCACGCGTCGCAGCGCGGGTGCGACGAACACGACGCGCTCCGCGCGCCTGACCTGCGCCGCGCTGATCGCGCCGCCGGCCGCGCGGCGCATCGTCTCGGCGTCGGCCCCGCCCTCGGCGCCGAGGCCGATCAGCAGGACGCGCCGCACGGGAGCGCCGGGATCGGCATGGAGCAGAAGCATCTCGCCGCGCTTGCCCTTGAACTCGCCGCTCGCGAAGGCGGCCTCGAGGCGCCCGCCGAGCGCGCGCGAGACGGGCGCGAGCCGGGGCGGGAGCTGCGGGCGCGCGCGATCCACCGCGAACAGCGGCAGCGCGAGCAGATCCGCTTCCACTCCCGCCAGCTCTCGCGACTCGACCTCGATCTGCATGCCGTCTCCTCGTCTTGCGGGGGAGTTGCTTGCGGGGCGATCCCGCTTCCCTACACTTTGCGCCGGCTTCGTGCCGAGAGGTGCTGCGAACCGAAGATGGGCCTCATCCTCGCCGGGACTGCCTTGGGGGGGCGTCTCGCGGGCCTCGACATGATCGACCTGATCCTGCAGGCGAGCTGGGTTGCACAGCTCGTGCTCCTCCTGCTCGCCGTGATCTCGATCGTGTCGTGGGCCGTGATCGCCTTCAAGTGGCGCGAGCTGCGCCGCGCTGCGCAGGATAGCGAGGCCTTCCTCGAGGTGTACCACGAGGGCTCGCTCGACCGCGCCTACGCGGCCGCGCGCCAGCTCGACGGCAGCCCGCTCGCGGCGATCTTCCTCGCCGGCTACGCCGAGGCCGGGCGCATCTCGCGCTACGCCGACAAGCCCGTCTCGCGCGCGCTCGACGAGACGCAGATGCGCCGCCTCGCGCGCGAGATCGAGTGGACGGCGTCCCGGCAGGGCCTGCGCCTCGAGCGCGGCCTGTCGTTGCTGGCGACCGCCGGCAGCGCGAGCCCGTTCATCGGTCTGTTCGGCACCGTGATCGGCATCATCAACGCCTTCCACAACATCGGGCAGGCCGGCACCGCGAGCCTCGCCGTCGTCGCGCCCGGAATCGCCGAGGCGCTGATCGCGACGGCCGTCGGCCTGTTCGCCGCGATCCCTGCGACCGTCGCGTACAACTTCTTCGTCGGGAACCAGCTTCGCGCGCTCACGACGGCGGTCGACCTGTTCGGCGTCCAGTTCCAGGACGACTTGCGGCGCGTCGGCGGCGCGGGGATCGAGACGGCGTCCGTGCGCCGTGCCGGGAGCTAGCGCGCCGTGGGCGCGTCGCTGCGCGGCGGCTCCGATCGCCCGCTCTCCGAGATCAACGTCACGCCGCTCGTCGACGTGATGCTGGTGCTCCTGATCATCTTCATGGTGACGGCGCCCATGATGCAGCAGGGCGTCGACGTCGAGCTGCCGAAGACGACGACGCAGCCGATGAAGGTGAAGGACGAGCCGCTGATCCTCACCATCAAGCGCGACGGGCGCCTGTTCCTCGGCAAGCAGGAGATCCCGCAGGCGGACCTGCAGAAGAAGCTCGAGGCGATCTTCGCCGGCCTCGACTCGAAGGAGCTCTACCTGCGCGCCGACGAGAAGGTGCCGTACGGCACCGTGGCGCGCGCCATGGCGTCCGCTCGCGAGGCGGGCGCGTCGAAGCTCGGCATGGTGACCGAGCCCGAGCGCTAGCGCGCGCGGCGCCGTGCGCAGGACGGGCCGATGACCGCGACCTGGGACGTCGAGGAAGCCGAGCGGCGCACCTTCCGGCGCGTGCTCATCGCGTCGCTGCTCGCGCACGTCGGGCTGCTGCTCGTGCTGGCGCTGAGCCCGAGCTTCTCGCACACGCCCGAGCTGCCGGCGGCGATCACCGTCGACCTGCTCGCGGCGCCGGGCCCGCCGCCGGCGGCGAAGTCCGCCTCCGCGGCGAAGACGCCCGAGCCGCCGAAGCCGGCGCCGGCGAAGCCCGTTCCGGCCCCTCCTCCGCCGCCTGCGGCGAAGCCCGAGCCCGTTCCGCCGCCGCCCGCGCCGCCGCCTCCCGTCGCGAAGCCCGCTCCGCCGCCGCCTCCCAAGGCCGAGACCGTGCTCCCGAAGGAGGCGGCGAAGGCGCCCGAACAGGCGAAGCCGACGCCGGCCCCGGCGAAGCCCGCTCCGGCCCAGCCCGCCGCGAAGCCCGCGCCGCCGCAGAAGCAGGCGTCGATCGACGACGTGCTGAGCCGGCTTCGCGCCGAGGCCGGCGAGAGCGAGCCCGTCGAGCAGGCGGCGCTCGAGCCCGCCGACGTCTCCGGTACAGGAGGCGGCGGGGGCAGCGTGCGGGTCTCCCCCGAGGTGATGGCGTGGCTCAAGAGCGCCCGAATCCACGTGCGGAAGAGCTGGGTGCTCGCGCCGGGCTTTCGCCTCGAGCCGCTCGCGACGCAGGTGCGTGTGAATCTCGACGCGGGCGGCAACGTCGTCGGAGAGCCCGTGATCGTTCGCAAGTCGGGGAACCCGTGGTACGACGAGAGCGTCCTGCGCGCGATCCAGAAGGCGAGCCCGCTGCCGTCGCCGCCGCGCGCGGGCGAGTGGGACTTCCTGTTCCAGCCCGAAGAGAGCTGATGCGAAGAGAGCGGATGCGAAAGGACTCGATGCGCAGAGACCCGATGCACAGAGACCCGATGCGCAGAGAGCGGATGCGAGGAGGATCGATGCCCCCTGCTGTTCGTGCCCGGCGTGCGGCCGTCCGCCGCGCCGCCGCGGCGCCCGTCGTGCTCGCGCTGCTGCTCGCGGCTTCCGCCCGTGCGCAGGAGAACCCGACGGTCGTGATCGAGGGCGCAGGCGGCAGCGCCTACAAGGCGGCCGTGCAGCGCTTCGGGAGCGACGACACGGCGCTCGCGGACCGCTTCCGCGACGAGGTCGGCAAGGGGCTCGAGTTCTCGAGCCTGTTCAGCGTCCTGTCGCCCGACGCGTTTCTCGCCGGCGACACGACGCGCGGGCTCGGCGCGGCGGTTGCGTGCCCCGACTGGCGCCAGATCGGCACCGACGTCCTCGTCGCCGGAATGCTGCGCCGCGAGGCCGGCGGCGGCGTCGGCGTCGATTTCGAGGCGTGGGACGTCTCGCGCTGCCAGAAGCTCGTCGCAAAGCACTACTCGGGACGGCCCGGCGACGAGCGGCGGCTCGCGCACCGCGTCGCCGACGAAGTCGTGGGCGCGCTCACCGGGAAGCCCGGCGTTTCCAGCACCGAGATCGCGTTCATCTCGAACCGCGACGGCGCGAAGGAGCTCTATCTCATGGACGCCGACGGCGCGAACGTCCGCGCCGTGACGCGCAACCGCACGCTCAACGAGTTCCCGTCGTGGGGGCCCGACGGCGACACGCTGCTCTACACGTCGTACCGCGAGAACCGCACGCCCGGCCTGTTCGTCCTCTCGCGAGCCGGACGCTCCCCGGGCCGGGTGTTCAAGAGCCTTCGTCCGGGAGCGGCGCAGTATCGCGGCGTGATCGATCCCAGCGGCCAGAAGGTCGCGGTCGTGGTGAGCATCGACGGCGCGACGAAGATCTTCGTCGTGGACCGCGATGGCGGCAACGCCCGGCAGCTCACCGACGGAAAGTCGCTCGAGGTCTCGCCGTCGTGGTCGCCCGACGGCCGGCGCATCGCATTCATCTCGGACCGTTCGGGCGGCCCGCAGGTCTACGTCATGAACGCCGACGGCTCGAGCCCGAAGCGGATCACCTTCCAGGGCAGCTACAACACGGGCGCCGCGTGGTCGCCGGACGGCAAGTGGATCGCGTACGAGTCGCGCGTCGGCGGCCAGTACGACATCTGGCTGATCGATCCCGAGGGCGCGACGAACGTTCCGCTCGTCGAGCATCCGGCGACCGACGAGTCGGCGTCGTGGTCGCCCGACTCGCGCAAGATCGTCTTCAGCTCGAACCGCCGGGGCCGCAAGGACCTGTACGTCGCCGACATCCAGGGCGGATCGCCGCGCCGGATCACGCAGGCCGAGGGAGATTCGACGAGCCCGGCGTGGGGCCCGTACCGCGCAGAGCTGCGGTAGAGTCCGGCGCCCGGCTCCTTGGGGGGAGGAAGATCCATGGTCGTCGTTCGGTGGAGGGCGACGGCGGCGCTGCTGCTGCCGCTCCTCGCGGGCTGCGTCTCGACTGCGGAGTTCCGCCGGCTCGAGCGAGACGTGCAGACGATGCAGAAGAAGGACACGAAGTCCGGGCGCGAGCAGGTCGCGAACGTGTCCACGCAGATCGACGAGCTCTCGGACCAGATCAAGAAGCTGCAGGGCCGGATCGAGGTCGTCGAGAACCAGTCGCAGAAGGCGCTGCAGGAAGCGCGCGCCGCGCGCAAGGAGGCGAGCGCGCGCACGGCCGAGCCGGCGCCGCCCGCGTCCGAGCCGGCGCTCGTGGGCCCGCCGGCGCCGCCGCCGGAGCTGCGTTCGCCGCCCTCCGAGCCGCGCGCGACGGAGCCCGACCTGCGCGCGCAGGAAGCGCGGCGGGCGGCCGGCGAGACGCGACTCGGCGCGCCCGCGACCGACGCGCACGCCGCAACCTCCGAGCCGCGGCAGACCGCCGCCGTGCCGAAGCCGGCCGAGCCGCCGCCCGCCGCGACGAGCGCGAGCGAGGCGCCGCTCGGCGCGCCCGAAGAGAAGGGTGCGAGCGCGGACGAGGTGCAGAGCTATCGCAGCGCGTACGCAGCGTGGCGCTCCGGAGACTCCGAGGCCTGTATTGACCAGTTCCGAAAGTTCCTCCAGACTCACCCGGCTTCGCCGTACGCCGACGACGCCGCGTACTGGATGGCCGACTGCTACTTCAAGCGTGGGGAGTATCGAACGGCCATCCTGCGGTTCGACGACGTGGTGAAGCGCTACCCGAAGGGAAACAAGGCGGCCGACGCGCTCTACCGGCAGGGGGAGGCCCTCGTGAAGTCGGGCCCGGCCTACTCGAAGGCCGCGCGCCAGGCTTTCGAGCAGGTGGTTTCGGACTATCCCGACTCGCCACGCGCGGCCGAAGCGAAGAAGCAGATCGAGCAGCTCGGCGGAGCCCCCGCGAGCGTCTCGGCGCCGAAGCGCTAGACGCGAGCGTGCGACGCCGCAGCCCCGAGAAAGGGCAGGTGCAGGGTTGAGAAAGCGCGATCTGACGCGATTCAAGCAGCTCCTCGAGACGCAGCGCGATCAGCTCCTCGGCAACGCGAAGAAGGCGCTGTCGGGAGACATCCATCTCGACCCCGACGACTTCCCCGACGAGATCGACACCGCGTCCTCCGAGGTCGGCCTCGCGTTCATCGGGCGGCTGCGCGAGCGCGAGCGCGGGCTTCTCAACAAGATCAACGCCGCGCTCGAGAAGATCGAGCAGGGCACCTTCGGCGAGTGCGAGCAGTGCGGCGAGGAGATCGGCATCAAGCGGCTCGAGGCGCGGCCGGTGGCCGAGCTCTGCATCGACTGCAAGGCCGAGCAGGAGAAGCTCGAGCGCCGGATGGGATGAGCGCGGTCGCGACGCCGGCGGGGCAGGGGCGCGACGGTGCGGCCCGGCTCGTCCTCGGCGTCGAGAGCTCGTGCGACGAGATGGCGGCGGCCGTCGTCGAACGCGGCCGCCGGATCCTCTCGAGCGTCATCCACTCGCAGACCGACGTCCACGCGCCGTACGGCGGCGTAGTGCCGGAGCTCGCGTCGCGCGACCACGTACGCAGCATTTCGGCCGTCGTCGAGCAGGCGCTGCGCGACGCGGGCACGGGCGCGGAGGCGCTCACCGGGATCGCCGTGACGAACGGCCCCGGGCTCGTGGGCTCGCTGCTCGTCGGCCTCTCGTTCGGGAAGGCGCTCGCGCTGCGGCTCGGCGTCCCGCTGGTCGGCGTGCACCATCTCGCGGGGCACCTCGCGTCGGCCGAGCTCGCCGACCCGTCGTTCGCGCCGCCGTACCTCGGCCTCGTCGTCTCGGGCGGTCACACGGCGCTCTACCGCATCGAGGACGGCGCGCCGCCCGTTCTGCTCGGCCAGACGCGCGACGACGCCGTCGGCGAGGCGTTCGACAAGGTCGCGAAGCTGCTCGGACTGCCGTTTCCCGGCGGCCCGGCCGTCGCCGCGGCGGCCGTGCGCGGCGACCCGGAGAGCGTCGCGCTGCCGCGTCCGCTCGCGGGGCTCCCCGGTCTCGAGTTCTCGTACAGCGGCCTCAAGACCGCGGTCGCGATCGAGGTGCGGAAGCGCTCGCCGCTCGCGCCGCAGGACGTCGCCGACATCGCCGCGTCGTTCGAAGCCGCCGCCACCGACGTTCTCGTCGCGCGCGCGCGCCGCGCGCTCGCGCAGGAAGGCCTCGCTCGGCTCGCCGTCGTGGGCGGCGTCGCGGCCAACCGCCGGCTCCGCGTGCGTGTCGCCGAGGCGGCGCGCGAGGACGGCTTTCGCGTCGTGATCCCGCCGCCGGCGCTGTGCACCGACAACGCCGCGATGATTGCCGCCGCGGGCGCCGCGCTCCTCGCGCGCGGCGAGCGCGACGGCCCCGGTCTCGAGGCCTTCTCGCGCGCCCCCCTCGGCGCGCGGGCGCCGGCGGCGTGAGCGCCGGCGCCGTTCGTGCGCTTCTCGCACGGCACGGGCTCGCGGCGAGCCGCGACCTCGGGCAGAACTTTCTCGTCGACGAGTCGCTCGCCGCGCGGCTCGTGACGCTCTCCGGTCTCACGCCCGAGGAGGCCGTGATCGAGATCGGCACCGGCCTCGGCGTGATGACGCGCGCGCTCG
>JAYRMX010000346.1:0-15907 GCA_041912475.1 Myxococcota bacterium | reverse complement strand
CTGCTTCGCGCGGCCTTCGGGGCGGAGCGGCCGGGAGAAGAAGGAGCCGAGAGCGAGGAAGCGGATCAGGCGGAGCGGGTGCGCGTCAGCGTCCCGCTCCCCGCAGCGCATCACGGCCGCTGGCTCGCAGCCCTCGAGCTGGCCCGGCGGATGGCGGGCGAGGCGCTTCCCGTCTGGGAGTGTGCCGAGGCCATCGCCGCCGAGGCGCTGGGATCGATCCCGCCCGAGTGCATTGCGCAGGCGGGAGCGGCCAATGAGATTTCTCGCGCCGCGGCAGGGCGAGCGCCCGCGCCGCAGTGCGCGGCAACGGAACGCCCCGCGTGCGAGCACGGCCTGCGCCAGGAAGCCTTCGGGCTCCTGCGCTGGGATCACGGCTTCTCGGTCTCGAATCGTGGCTTCGCGATCCTGAATCAGGGCGTCGCGATCCCGAACCTCGACCCTGGCCGCCTTGCCGCGTGGGCCGAATCGGTCTCCGCCCACGCCATCGACCGGGCGCTGCGCCGCGCGATGAAGGGCCTGCAGCGCATCGATCACGATCTCGGCCACCTGCTGCGACAGCTCCTCGATCGCAAGCTCTACCGCGAGCTCGGCTTCCGGAGCTTCGAGCGCTACGTGCAGGAGCGGGTCGACGTCTCCCCGCGCACGGCGCGGCGCTGGGTGTGTCTGGCGCGTCTCGGGCCGGCCGGCAGCGCGGTGGCGAGTGCGCTTCGCAGCGCCGAGATCTCTCCGAAGCAGGCCGACGTCATCGCAGCGGCGGTGCCGCCGGAGCAGCGGGCCGAGGCCGTGGCCTTCGCGAGGGGTGTGACGCTACGCGGGCTGGAAGCTGCGCTGGGCGCAAGAGGCACGGCCCGCGTCGCGATCACCTTCACGGCACCCCCGGAGGCGGCCAACGTGTTTCTCCTCGCGCTCGCCGCCGCGCGCCTGCACCTCGGCGCAGCGCAGCGGCAGCGTTCTCGGCAAGCCGGAACCGAAGCTCTGCTCTGGATGCTCGAGCACGCGATCGAGACCTGGACGGAGCACGGCGCCCAGTTCGACGACTACGCCGACTTCACTCGCGACGGCTTCCGCTGCACGGCGCCGGGCTGCACGGCGCGGCGCAGCCTCCAGTCGCATCACGTGATCTTCCGCAGCGCAGGCGGGCCCGACGAGCCATCGAACCGCACGACGCTTTGCGCCTTCCACCACCTGCGGGGCGTCCACGCGGGCACGATCGCCTGCCGCGGCCGCGCTCCGGAGGGCCTCGTCTTCGAGCTGGGCCTGCGTGCGGCAGGCCCGCCCCTGCTGCGGACGCGCCGGGGAGACGTGCTGGTCGGGGCCGCCTCGTGAGGCTTCCGGTGTCACGGCAGCGCAGCCTCGAACGCCACCCCCTCGCGCGCCAGCCGCTCTCATCCCGCCGCCGCCCAATGCGCGGGCGGCCGATCTTCATAACGGACGCTTTGCGAAGAGGCCCGTCGTCACGATCTCGAGAACCACCTCACTGGCCTGATTCGTGAGAGCTCCCTCCGTGAGTGCAACGCCGGCCTTCGGGCTCTTCTCCGAATCTCGCTTGCCGGTGGGCTGCATGATGAGCGTGAGCCGGTCACCGGCTCGCACCGGACGCGGAAGCCTCACCTCGAACCCGAGCGCCGCAACCCCGGCCCGCGGTTCCTGCTCGAGCTGGCTCAGGCTGTACAGGAGGCGGTAGTCGATCGAGATCGTGTGAGCGCCCGAAGCGGCGAGCCCCTGGAAGGGAGTTCGCAGAGCGGCGTGCGGGTCGACGTGTTGCGGACTCGGATCCCAGCGGCTGGCGAACTCGATGATCTCTTCTTGGGGACACCTCGTAGGAACCAGACCGAACCTGCCTTCCAATCTCGATGTCTTCGAAGTGGCGCATCGCGCCCTCCCTCGGCCACCACCCTCGTCCGCCTCGGCCTCGCGCTCACGGCGGCCGTGCGCGGGAGAGCCGCCGCGCCGGCCTGCGGATCGCCGGGCTCGCCGTCGCGGCTCACCCGCTCGCCGCGCGAGCCGCCGCGGCGCCGCGCTCAGGCCGGCGGCATCGTGTAGCCGTCGGCGAGGGGCTCGCGCTTCTCGAAGTGCGGGCCGAGCTGCGCGCGAAGCGAATCCACCGTCCAGCGCTCTTCGCTGTCGAAGACGGTGCCGACCGTGGGGTGCGCGAGCACCTTTACCTGCCGCGCCCAGACGACGAACACCTGGCCCGAGATGCGCGCCGCGGCGGGAGACGCGAGGTACGCGACGAGCGGCGAGACGTTCTCGGGGGCGAACGCGTCGAAGCCCTGCTCGGGCTTCTTGAACATGGCAGCGACCGGGCCCGTCTCGGTCATTCGGGTGCGCGCGCGCGGCATGATGGCGTTCGCGGTGACGCCGTACTTCTGCAGGAGCTGCGCCGCCCCCATCGTGAGCGCGACGATTCCGGCCTTCGCGGCCGAGTAGTTCGGCTGGCCGGGCGGGCAGAACACCGCCGCCTCGCTCGACGTGCTGATGAGCCGGCCGTAGACGGTCCCGCCCGCCTTCTTCGCGGCCTCGCGCCAGTACGCCGACGCGAAGTGCATGGTGCAGAAGTGGCCCTTGAGGTGAACGCGGATCACGTCGTCGAAATCGCGCTCGGTCATGTTGAAGAGCACGGCGTCGCGCAGGAAGCCCGCGTTGTTCACGAGCACGTGGAGGTCGCCGAAGCGCTCGATCGCGGTGCGGATCAGGCCCTGCGCGTCGCTCCAGCTCGCGACGTCGCCGAAGTGCGTCACCGCTTCGCCGCCGAAGGCCCGGATCTCGTCGACGACGGCCATCGCGGCCGACTCGTCGCGCCCGGTGCCGTCGGCCGCGACGCCGAGATCGTTCACCACCACCCGCGCACCCTGCCGCGCGAGGTCGATCGCCTCGACGCGGCCGAGCCCGCGCGCGCCGCCCGTCACGATCGCCACCTTGCCGTCGAGATCGCCCATTTCCTCTCTCCCTTCTGCGCCGCTACGCCAGCCGCTCGAGGATCGTTCCCGTGCCGATCGACGACCCGCAGCACATGCTGATGTACGCCATCGACCCGCCGCGGCGCTCGAGCTCGTGGAGCGCGGTGACGAGCAGCCGCGTTCCCGTGGCGCCCACCGGGTGGCCGAGCGAGATCCCGCCGCCGTTGACGTTCAGCTTCTCGGGGTCGGCGTCGAAGACCTTCGCCCACGAGAGCACGACCGCGGCGAAGGCCTCGTTCACCTCGTAGAGGTCGATGTCCGAGAGCTTCATTCCAGACTTCGCGAGGATCCGATTCGTCGCGTCGATCGGGCCGTCGAGCAGGTAGTGCGGATCGCTCCCGACCACCACGTCCCACAGGATCCGCGCGCGCGGCCGCAGGCCGAGCGCCTTCGCCTTCTCGGCGCTCATCCACAGGATGGCGGCCGCGCCGTCGGAGATCTGCGACGAGTTGCCCGCGGTATGGATCCCGCCGGGAACCACGGGCGCGAGCTTCGCGAGGCCTTCGAGCGTGCTCGCGCGGATCCCCTGGTCGCGCTCGACCTTGCGCGTCTCGCCGGTGGGCTTGCCGTCGGCGCCGAGCACGGGAGCGTCGATCGGCAGGATCTCGCGCGCGAAGCGCCCCTCGTCGCGGGCGCGCATCGCCCGCTCCTGCGAACGCAAGGCGAAGCGGTCGCACTCCTCGCGCGTGATTCCGCGGCGCTTCGCGATGCGCTCGGCCGCCTGAAACTGGTCCGGGCTCGAGTCCCACGGCCAGTCCGCGGGCTGGAAGAAGCCGGGGCCGTGGATCACGTTCGCGCCGAGGCCGACGTGGCTCATCACTTCGACGCCGCACGCGATCCCGGCGTCGATGCTCCCCGCCTTCACGAACGCCGAGACGATGTGGTTCGCCTGCTGGCTCGACCCGCACTGCGTGTCGACGGTCGTCCCCGCGACCTCCCACGGCGCGCCGCGCGAGAGCCAGGCGTTGCGCGCGACGTTGTTCGACTGCTCGCCCGCCTGCGTGACGCACCCGCCGACGATCTGCTCGACCTCGAGCGGATCGACCCCCGCGCGCTCGACGACCGCGCGCTGGACGAGCCCGAGCAGCGTCGCGGGGTGGAACGCGGAGAGCTCGCCGGCTCCGGGCTTTCCCCGCGCGATGGGGGTTCGCAGCGCCTCGACGATCACGGCCTCACGCATGGGATCACTCCTTCGACTTCGGGTTCAGAGCAGCTTTCCGAGGATCATCGCGCTCGTCGGAACGCCGACCCCGGCGGTCACGAGCACGTGGTCGCTGCTCGCGGGCTGGTTCACCGACGTTCCGCGAACGAGGCGAACGCCCTCGTTGACGCCGTTCATTCCGTGGATGTACGCCTCGCTGAGCTGCCCGCCGTGGGTGTTCGACGGGAGCCGCCCGCCGAGGTCGAGCCCGCCGTCTCGAACGAAGTCCTTCGCCTCGCCCCACTTGCACAGGCCGAACGCCTCGAGCTGCCAGAGCACGATCGGCGTGAAGGCGTCGTAGATCACCGCGGCGTCGAGGTCCTGCGGCCCGAGACCCGACATCGCGTAGACCTGCCTCGCGACCACCTCCATCTCGGGAACGCGCGTGAGGCTCGGCCGGTAGAAGCTCGTCATCACCTCCTGCTCGGCGCCGGCTGCCTGCGCGACGCCGCGGATCAGCACGCCGCCGCGCCGTAGATCCCGCGCGCGCTCGGGCGTCGTGACGATGCACGCGCAGCCGCCGTCGGTCTCCTGGCAGCAGTCGTAGAGGTGCAGCGGAGAGACGATCATCCGCGAGGCCTGGTGCTCGCCCAGCGTGAGCGGCCGCCCGTGGAAGAACGCGCTCGGGTTCTTCACGGCGTGGTTGCGCGTCGCAATCGCGACGCGCGCGAGGTCTTCGCTCGTGGTCCCGGTCTCGTAGAGGTAGCGCTGCGTGAACATCGCCACCCAGCTCGCGGGCGTGAGCAGCCCGTACGGCAGGTACCAGCTCCAGTGGATGAGGTCCGACGTCACGACGTCGCTCGCGACGCCCTGCGAGTAGCGCTGGCCCGAGCGGCCGTTGAGAGCGCGGTAGACGACGACGACCTCGGCCGTTCCGGTCGCCACCGCCATCGCCGCCTGGTGCATGACGCCGATCGCGGCGCCTCCGCCGTGCGGCGTCCGGCTGAAGAAGCGCAGATCGCCGATTCCGACGGCGCGCGCGACCTCGATTTCGTCGCTCGTGTCGAGCGTGAAGGTCGTCATGCCGTCGACGTCGCGCGGCGAGAGGCCGGCGTCGTCGAGCGCGGCCTTCACCGCCTCGCACGCGAGCTGGAGCTCCGAGCGCCCCGAGCTCTTCGAGAACTCGGTCTGTCCGATCCCGGCGATGGCCGCCGCGTCGCGAAGGCTTCGAGTCACGGCTTCCTCGCTACGCGAGGCGCACACGGACCGTTCCGGTCACGTGATGGCCCCATGCGTTGGCTCCGGTGATCTCGACGTCGACCGCGCGCTCGGCCGCGTCGCGCGCGACGACGCGCCCGGAGAAGGTCATGGTGTCGCCCGGCAGGTTCGGCGCGCCGAGCTTGATCGCAACGCGCTGGACAACGGCGTCGCGCCCGGCCCAGTCGGTCACGAAGCGGCCGACGAGGCCGTTGGTCGTGAGGATGTTCATGAAGACGTCAGACATCCCCTGCGCCTGCGCGGCGGCGCGCTCATGGTGGACGGGCGTGAAGTCGCGCGAGACGATCGCGCCACCGACGATCAGCGTCGCCGTGAGCGGGATCGCGAGCTCGGGGAGCCTGTCTCCCTCGCGCACCGAGTCGAAGCGCAGCGTCTCGCCGCTCACCGAACCTCCTCCACGGGACGGAAGAGCGGAAGCCGCATCTCCTCGTCGACGTCCGTCATCTCGAGCCGCACCGGCATCCCGATCCGCACGGCCTCCGGCGCGCACCCGACGACGTTCGAGACGATCCGCGTCCCCTCCTCGAGCTCGACGAGCGCGACCGCGAGCGGAAAGCCGTAGCCGGGGATCGGCGGGTGGTGCATCACGACGTGGCTGTAGACGACGCCGCGGCCGCTCGCGGCGACCGAATCCCAGCGCAGCGACTGGCACGCGCCGCACATCGGCCGCGGCGGATGCCGGAGCGTGCCGCAGTCGGCGCAGCGCTGGATGAGCAGCTCGCCGCGCGCAATGCCCTGCCACCACCAGTCGTTGTCGTGCGCGCGCAGCGGCCGCAGGCGCCGCGGCTTCGCAGGGGTGGCCGGACCGGCGGCCGCCTGCGCCTGCTGCGCGGGCTTGAACTTCAGCACGCGGAAGGTCATCCAGGCGACACGCTCGCCGGCGGCGTCGCGGTACGTGGTGCGCGTGTCGATGAAGCGGCCCGTGCCGAGCGCGGTCGTCTTCTCCGGCGAGATCGACTCGATGACGGTCGTCGCCACGACGCGGTCGCCGGGCCGCAGATACCGGTCGTAGCCCTGCTCGCAGTTCGTCGCGACGACCGACGGGTAGCCGTGCGCGGTCAGCAGCGCGTGCAGCTCCTGCTGGAGGTCCGCCGGCGGCCCGCCGCTGCGCGCGAGCGCAGCGCCCGCCATGGTCCACACCTGCAGCATGGTGGGCGGCGCGACGATCCCTGCGTGAACCGAGCGCGCGGCCGCAGCGGCATCGGTGTAGACCGGGTTCGCATCGCCGAGGATCTCGCACCAGTGGCGGATCATCGGCTCGTTCACGAGATCCGGGCCGGTCGCAGGCGGGCCGATCTCGGCGCCGATGAACCGCTGCAGCTCACGTTCGAGCCCTTCGCTCACGCTCATTTCCGCCACCTCTCCACGCCGGCCTTCGACGCGCGTACGCGCTGCGCGTCTCGTAATTGCGCGCGCGAGGGATAGCCCGAAGCGCTCGCGCGCGCACGCGCTATGACCGAAGTCATGCCGCTCTCCTCCTGCGCTCGCGCACGATGGTCGCGGGCGCCGTACGGCAGAACGCGGCGCTCTTCTGCGCGACGCGCGCGAGGAGACGCCGGTGAGCGAGAGCGGCGGAAACGAACGGGGCGACGCACGCGGACCCCGAATCAGCCGGCGCGGCTTTCTCGTCGCGGCCGCGACACTCGGCGCGACGGGCGCCGCGGCCGTGCTGGGCCTGCGGCATCTGCGGCCGCAGCCCGCGGAGCCTTCGCAGGCCGCGACGACTCCGGTCGCAGCGCCCGTCTACGGCGGCTGGCAGGACGTGTACCGCGAACGCTGGACGTGGGACCGCGTCGTTCGCAGCACGCACTTCGTCAACTGCTGGTATCAGTCGCACTGCTCCTGGAACGTGTACGTGAAGGACGGCGTCGTCTGGCGCGAGGAGCAGGCGGCCGACTATCCGCAGATCCGCCCCGACGTTCCCGACTTCAACCCGCGCGGCTGCCAGAAGGGCGGATGCTTCAGCGAGCGGATGTACGACACCTCGCGAGTCAAGTTCCCGCTCAGGCGCGTCGGTGAGCGCGGCTCGGGGCGCTGGCAGCGCATCTCGTGGGACGAGGCGGTCGGTGAGATCGCCGACCGGATGCTCGACACGATCGCGGGCGAGGGCAGCGACCGCGTCGTGTGGGACGTAGGCCCGCTGTTCACCGTTGGAACGATGTCGGCGGCGCAGCAGTTCCTCGCCACCGTCCTCGACTGCACGACGCTCGACATGAACACCGAGATCGGCGACGGCCACCGCGGCGCGGCCGAGACCTTCGGAAAGATCGTCTTCGAGCGCTCGGCCGACGACTACTTCTTCTCGGACCTCATCCTCATCTGGGGCGGCAACCCGGTCTACACGCAGATCCCGAACGCGCACTTTCTGCTCGAAGCGCGCTACAAGGGCGCGCGGCTCGTGTGCATCGCGCCCGACTACAGCGCGTCGGCCGTCCACGCGGACCAGTGGCTCCCGGTGCGCCCCGGCACCGATGCTGCGCTCGCGCTCGGCATGGCGCACGTGCTGATCGAAGAAGGCCTCTACGACCGCGCCTTCGTCTCCGAGCAGACCGACCTTCCGCTGCTCGTCCGCGAGGACGACGGCTGCTACCTGCGCGCCAGCGACCTCGCGGAAGGCGGGAGCGACGAGGAGCTCTACCTCCACGACCCGAAGCGGGGGATCGTCGCCGCGCCGCGCCGCAGCCTCGGCCTCGCCGGGCTCGATCCGTCGCTCGAAGGCCGCTTCGAGGCGACGCTCCACGACGGCCGCAAGGTCGGCGTTCGCCCGGTCTTCGCGCTGCTCCGCGAGAAGCTGCGCGGCATGACGCCGGAAGAGGCCTCGAAGCAGTGCGGGACGCCCGCCGCGCAGATCCGCGAGCTCGCCCGCGCCGTCGCGCGCGCGAAGGCCGCCGCGATGGTCACGACGAGCAACTTCTCGAAGTACTACCACGGCAACCTGATCGAGCGCAGCCAGGCGCTGGTCTTCGCGCTCGCCGGGCAGTACGGAAAGAAGGGAAGCGGCTTCGTCGCCTTCCCGTTCCTCACGCACGACGGGTTCGAGAAGCTCTTCTTCGGCCTCTACACCGCCGAGGAGCGCGTGAAGATCCTCGCGGACCTGCTTCCCGGCGAGTGGCAGAAGCAGGTGATGGACGGCTGGACCGAGGAGATGATCGTTTACGAACGCAGCCGTCTCGCGCTCCGGGTGGGTGCGGGAATGGGCTGCTCGGGCGCCCTCTTCTGGTACGTGCACGGCGGGCTGCTCGAGGCGAGCGAGAACCTGCAGGAGTGGGATCCGTACGCGAAGCGGCCGGTCCGCGAGGTGCTCGCCGAGTCGCTCGAGAAGGGCTGGCAGTACCTGTGGCCGAAGCCGGGGAACGATCCGCGGATGCTCTTCGTCTACGGCAGCAATCCCCTGCGCCGCGTTCGCTGCTATCCGCTGCTGCTGAAGCACCTCTGGCCGAAGCTGAACACGATCGTGACGCTCGACTGGCGAATGACCTCGACCGCGCTGCAGTCCGATTACGTGCTCCCGGTCGCCGCGTGGTACGAGCGCACCGAGCACAAGTGGGTGACGCCGCTCATGCCGTTCATCCACGCCGGCGAGAAGATCACGACCTTCCACGAGG
Organism: Myxococcota bacterium; assembly: GCA_041912475.1. Lineage (GTDB taxonomy): Bacteria > Myxococcota_A > UBA9160 > UBA9160 > UBA9160 > MYXO. Next base: position 6,923 of record JAYRMX010000346.1, on the reverse strand, counting down.
CGAAGTCCGACTGGGAAATCCTGTCGCGCCTCACGAAGGCCGTTCAGGAGCGCGCAGCGGCGCGCGGGATCGCGCAGTTCACCGACCGGCACGGCAACGTGCGGAGCCTCGCCGACGTCTACGAGCGCTTCTCGTTCGGCGGGCGCTTCGGCCCCACCGACGACGACGCCGTCGCCGGCGCGCTGCTCGAGTCGGCGAGCAACCTCGAGGGCGTCGAGTGGAAGGACCTCAAGAAGCGCGGCTGGGCGCGCTTCACCGGAACCGGCTCGAGCGCAGGCTCGATCGGCACGGCCACGGAGATCCGCCCCGACGACACCATCACGCCGCTCACGAAGCACGTCTTCGGAAAGGAGCCGTACCCCACGCTCTCGCGCCGGATGCAGTTCTACATCGACCAGGCGCTCTACCACGAGATGGGCGAGACGCTCCCCGTCCACAAGGACCCGCCGGCCGCCGGCGGCCAGTACCCGCTGATGCTCACCGGCGGCCACACGCGCTGGAGCATCCATTCGGCCTGGCGCGACGACTCGCTCCTGCTGCGGCAGCAGCGTGGGCAGCCCGTCGTCTACGTGAGCAGCGCGGACGCGTCGGCGCGCGGCATCGCCGACGGCGACACCGTCCGGGTCTTCAACGATCTCGACGCCTTCTTCGTGATGGCGAAGGTGTCGCCGGCGCTGCGGCCGGGGCAGCTCATCCTCTATCACGCGTGGGACAACTTTCAGTTCCGCGACGGCAAGGGATTCCAGAATCTCGTGCCGTCTCCGCTCAACCCCGTCGAGCTCGCCGGGGGGCAGTTCCACCTGCGCCCGATGGCCATCGCCATGCAGCCGAGCCACACCGATCGCGATACCCGCGTCGAGATCGAGAAGGCCTGAACGGGGGTGCGCTGCGTCATGGCGCCGGGCCGGCCGGTAGTATAAACAAACGTTCGTTTGGACGGCCACGGGAGCGGACCCGGCGCTCCGCGACCCGCAGGCCGGCGCGGCCGGAGGCGCATATGGCGCGGCAACCCTTCGTAATTTCAGACGGAATCACCCGCCGCGGCTTTCTGCTCGGCGCCGGCGCGGGAACGCTCGCGCTGGCCCTTTCGTGCCTGCGCGAGGGGGACCGGCCGGCGGCGGGCGCGGCGGCCGCTCCCGGTGCGAAGCGCGTCCCCGCACCCGTCGCGTACGCCGGATTCGAGGACGTCTGGCGCTCGAAGTGGACGTGGGACCGCGTCGCGAAGGGAACGCACACGCGCGCGAACTGCATCGCGGCGTGCTCGTGGGACGTGTACGTGAAGGACGGCGTCGTCTGGCGCGAGGAGCAGGCCGCCGTCTACGAGCCGCCGCGCGCCGACGTTCCCGACTCGAACCCGCGCGGCTGTCAGAAGGGGAGCTGCTACAGCGATCTGCAGGCGTCGGCCGCGCGCGTGCTGCATCCCTTGAAGCGCGTGGGCGATCGCGGTGAAGGCCGCTGGAAGCGCATCTCGTGGGACGAGGCGCTCACCGAGATCGCCGACGGCCTCATCGACGCGGCCGTCGCGCAGGGCACCGAGGCGATCGTCTACGACCACGGAACGACGAACGCGGGCTACGGGCCCGAGACCTCGGGCGAGGTGCGCTTCGCCGAGTCCGTGAACGCCACGATCCTCGACTCGTGGTCGGGCGTCGGCGACATGCCGATGGGCGCGGTGCAGACCTGGGGCATGTACAACTGCGAGGGGACGTCCGACGACTGGTTCCGCTCCGACTACATCGTGGTCTGGATCGGAAACCCGACCTACACGCGGATCCCCGAGATGCACTTCATGCACGAGGCGCGCTACCGCGGCGCGAAGCTCGTCGTGATCGCGCCGGACCTGAGCGCCACCTCGGTCCACGCCGACTTCTGGATCCCGGTCCGGCCCGAGACCGACGCCGCGTTCGGCCTCGCCGCCGCGCGGATCCTCGTCGAGGAAGGCCTCTACGACGTCGCGTACGTCCGCGAGCAGACCGACCTTCCTCTGCTCGTCCGCGACGACACGCAGCGCTTCCTGCGCGAGTCCGACGTCGTCCGCGGCGGCAAGGACGACCGTTTCTACTTCTGGGACGAGGCGGCCGGCGCGCTCGCACCGGTCGCGGGCTGCCAGGGCGACGATCGGCGGTCGATCGCGCTCGGCGCCACGCGGCCCGCGCTCGAGGGCAGCTTCGAGGTCGCGCTCGCGGGCGGCAGGACCGTCCGCGTGCGCCCGGTCTTCGCCCGCCTTCGCGAGCGGCTCGCGGAGTACGACGAGGCGCGCGCCTCCGCGATCACCGGCGTCGCCCCCTCGGTGATCCGGCGCTTCGCGCGTGAGCTCGCCGCCGCGAACACCGCGATGATCAACGCGTGCTGGGGCTCGTGCAAGCATCATCACAGCGACCTGTTCCAGCGCGCGATGATCCTGCTGATGGCCCTCACCGGGAATCAGGGCAAGCCGGGCGGAGGCCTGCGCGTCGCGGCGTGGTGGGGGCTCGACGGCCTCAACGCCATGACCACCGCCGGGCCGAGCTTCCTCGAGATCCTGAAGATCCTCCCGAAGGCCGTTCGCGGCCTCACGGCGCGCGACTACGAGACGATCTTCACCGACTACAGCAACAACCAGCCGAACGCGCCGCTCATGCCCTTTCTCTACGTCCACGGCGGCTACCGCGAGCTGTGGTCGAGGCCGGACCTCATCGACCCCGCGCTCCCGCGCGGCATGGACGAGTACATGAAGCTCGCGATCGAGCGCGGCTGGACGAAGATCCACCCGCCGCCGGACCGCTCGCCGAAGGCGTACATCTTCACCGGATCGAACCCGCTGCGGCGCTGGCCCGCGCCGCAGGTGGCGCACGAGAAGCTCTGGCCGAAGCTCGACCTCATCGTGGCCGTGAACTTCCGCATGAGCACGTCGGCGCGGAACGCCGACTACGTGCTGCCGGCCGCCGGCTACTACGAGAAGCACGGCATCAAGTACGCGCAGAGCTACCTGCCGTACATCGTGCTCTCCGACCAGGCGGCGGCGCCCCTCGGCGAGTCGAAGAGCGAGTGGGAGATCTTCGGGCGCCTCACCGAGCGCATCGCGGCGCGCGCGAAGGAGCGCGGGATCGGCCCCGTTCGCGGCTTCAGCGACCGCCCGCTCGACCTCACGAAGGCGTACGACCGCTTCACGAGCGACGGGAAGTTCGATCCGCACGACCCGACGGACCCGGTGAAGCTGATCGACGAGATCATGCGCAACAGCCCGAGCGTCGGCGGAATCAGCGGAGAGGAGGCGCTGCGCCGCGGCGCGGTTCGCATCGTCGGCCCGGCGCGCCCGACGCCGATCTACGCCACGTACAGCGACTACGACCCGAAGGACACCCACTGGCCGCATCGCTGGTTCGTCGACGAGAAGCAGCCCTGGCCGACGCTCACCGGGCGCCAGCAGTTCTACATCGACCACGAGTGGTACCTCGAGGCCGGCGAAGCCCTTCCCGTGCACAAGGACCATCCGCAGGCGAAGAGCCCGTACCCGCTTCGCATCAACGGCGGGCACACGCGCTGGAGCATCCACGCGATCTGGCGCGATCACGAGCTGATGCTCCGCCTGCAGCGCGGGCAGCCCGTGTGCTTCCTCTCCCCCGTCGACTGCAAGCCGCGCGGAGTTGCCGACGGCGACGCCGTTCGCGTCTTCAACGACGCCGGCGAGTTCGAAGCGATGGCGAAGGTGGCGCCGCGCGTTCAGCCCGGCGAGGTGATCATCTACCACGCGTGGGAGCCGTACCAGTTCAAGAAGTGGAAGGGGCAGCAGGAGCCGGTGATGGCGCCGTGGAAGCCGATCCACCTCGCCGGCGGCTACGGCCACCTTCACTACCGGATGTTCTACGGGTCGCCCGGCCACGCGCCGCGCAGCGCGCCCGTCGAGGTGGAGCGCGCGAAGCGAAGCGCGTAGCCGCCGCTACGCGCCCCGCGGCGCGGCCGCCGCGCGCAGCCGCTCGATCTCGACCCGCGTTCCCCGGTCGCTGCAGCCCACCTGCTGCATCATCACCATCGGCTGCAGGTGGAAGTATCCGCCCGCGAGCTGGACGGGATTGAGCGGGCTCGGCGTGAGCGCGTCGATGGGGCTCCCGCCGCGGAACTGGAACTGCTCCCACGCGTGGTAGACGACCACCTGGCCCGGGCGGATCGACCCCGACAGCATCGCCTGGAGCGTGCACTCGCCCACGTCGTTGAAGACGCGAACGACGTCGCCGTCGGCGATCCCGCGGCGCCGCGCGTCCTTCGTGTTCACGTAGATCACCGGCTCGCCGCGCTGGAGGCGCAGCAGCGGCCCGTGGTCACGCCACGCGGCGTGGATCGACGCACGGTTGTGCCCGCTCGTCATCTGCAGCGGCCAGTGGCCGCCGATCGGCGGCAGCGGCTTGTGCACCGGAAGCACTTCGCCCAGCTCTTCGTACAGCGGGTGGTCGATGTAGAACTGGAGCCGCCGCGTGAGCGTCGGCCACGGAACCTTCTTCTGCACGTGCCAGGAGTTCGCGACGATCGTCTCGCCCGGCTCGATGTCGGCCGAGTTCCCGATGTGAACGACGCCCGTGCCGACGCCCGTGAAACGCTCGAAGCCCTTCTCGGCGAGCTCGCTCCAGCCGACTCCCCCCAGGTTGGTCGTGAGCTCGAGCATCTCCTGGAGCAGCGCCTGCGGATTGTCCTCGGTGAAGCGGCGCTGGAACGTGAAGTCGTCGTAGCAGGTGTCGAGGCGCCGCTCCTTCCCGGCGCGGTCGGCGAACGTCGTGACGCCGCGCGAACGCGCCAGCTCCTGGATCTTCTTCAGCAGCAGGCAGTGGATCTGCCAGTCGGTCTTCGATTCGCCGAGGGGCGGAACGGCCTCGCGCGTCGGGTGGCTGAATGGCGCGAGCGCCGACGACCACGCGATGTCGTCCTTCTCGTAGTAGCCCGCAGCCGGCAGCACGAAATCGCTGTAGCGGGCCGTGTTGCTCATGCGCCAGTCGAGGGTGACGAGCAGCGAGAGCTTCGGGAGCAGGTGCTCGATCAGCCTCGGGTATCCGCGAACGCGCCGCAGCGGGTTGCCGCCTGCGGCGAAGAGGATGCGAGGCGGCGTCTGCGGAACGAACTGCCAGCCCTTCTCGACCGCCTCGCCGAGGTACGCGGCGAACTCGCGAGGCAGCGAGGGGTCCCAGCGCCGCGCGGCGCCGTAGAGGTCTTCGAGCCCGCCGTGCCGGTAGTGGAAGAGCGCCGTCGCGACGACGTTGCCGCGCGCGTAGTCTTCGCGCGCGAAGTGATAGACGAGCATCTCGTCGGAGTAGCCGGCGAGCTTGAGGCGCGCGATCTCGGGAAGCATCTTCGCGGTCATGAGCGCGAGGTCGACCCGCGGCGAGTGCGCGCCGCCGAGCGGAATGAGCGTCTCGGCTCCCGAGATCGAGAGCATCGGAACCGCCGAGTAGCCGGCGCCCTCGCGGCCGAAGTGTCCGGTGAGCGCGAAGACCAGCAGGATCGCGCGCTCCATCTCGAGGCCGTGGTAGAACTTTCCGAAGTTCGTCGTGCACACGTTCGAGCAGGCCTTCGCGGCCGCGATCCGCCGCGCGAGCGCGCGGACCTGCGCGACCTTCACGCCGGTGATCGCCTCGGTACGCTCCGGCGCGTAGTCCGCGAGGCGGGTGACGAGGCGGTCGAAGACGGTCGTCACCCGCACGCGGCCGTCACGCGTTTCGACCTCGAAGGTTCCCTCGAGAGCGGGCGCGATCCTGCCGAGCGAGAGGCTGCGCCTCGGCGCCGGGGCCACGCGGCCCGTCGCCGTGTCGAAGACGTGGAAGACGTCGTCGGCGCCCTTCGGGTCGAGGTCGCTGCCGCGAAGCAGCCGCCCCGTGTCGAGCCGAACGAGCAGCGGCATGTCGGTCTGCTCGGCGAGGAAGTCGCGCCGGTGGAGCTTCTCGTCGACGATCACCTTCGCCATCGAGAGCGCGAGCGCGGCGTCGGACGCGATCTCGACGGGTACCCACTCGTCGGCGTGGATCGCCGAGGGGCTGAGGTCCGGAGCGACGCAGACCACGTACGCGCCGCGGTAGCGCGCCTCCGCGATGAAGTGCGCGTTCGGAATGTGCGTGTAGGTCGGATTCCCTCCCCAGACGAGGATCACGTCGCTGTGGAGCAAATCGTCCATCGAGCTCGTGAAGATGATCTTTCCCGTCGTCGTCGTGACGCCCGGCGCGTGGTCGCCCATCTCGGCCGTGTTCTCGAAGATCGGCGTGTCGAGCAGGTACGCGCTGCGCGTGAGGCCGACCGCATGGCAGCCATTGCTCGACGCGGAGCCGAGATCCCAGTAGATCGCGCCGGGGCCGGCCTCGCGCGACGTGATCGTGCCGACGACCTCGCTCGCGATCGCGGTGAGCGCCTCGTCCCACGAGACGCGCTTCCAGCGGCCCTCGCCGCGTGCGCCCACCCGCCGCAGCGGAACGCTGAGCCGTGAGGCGTCGACCATGCGGTCGCTGTAGCAGGCTCCCTTCTGGCAGCCGCGCGGATTGAAGTCGGGAAGGTCGGGGCGCGTCTGCGGATACGCCGCGACCTGCTCCTCGCGCCAAACGACGCCGTCCTTCACGTAGACATTCCACGCGCAGCGCTGGTAGCCGCAGTTGGCGTAGTGCGTGCCCTTGACGACGCGGTCCCAGGTCCACCGGCGGCGATAGACGTCGGCATGGCCGCCGTACGCGACCGGCGCGGCGGCGCGCGGCGCGCCGGCCGCTCCCGCGGCCGCTTCGGCACGCGCGGACCGAAGCCGAACGAGCGCGCGCGCGGCCGCGGCGCCCGAGGCGAGCAGGAAGCTGCGGCGCGTGAGCGTCGAGCCCATCACGGCCTCCGTTCGGCGGCCGCCCGCGCCGCTGCGCGGCCGGCTCCGCGGCCCGAGAAGAAGCAGTCCGCGAGCGAGAGGCCGCTCACGTAGGATCGCGACG
>JAYRMX010000345.1:0-4499 GCA_041912475.1 Myxococcota bacterium | reverse complement strand
GCGCCGGCAGCGCCGCACCCTTTCCGGCGACGTAGCGCAGCAGCATCGCGGGCTCCTCGCGAACCGCGCCGACGACGACGCCGACGGCGAAGCCGGCCGCGAGCAGCAGCGCCGCACCGAGCAGCGTCGCGAACCAGCCCGGCCCGCCGCGGCCCTCGTCGTCGTCGTCGGCCTCGTCTCTCACATCTGCTCCGGGGCCGAGAGGCCGAGCGCTCCGAGCCCGGCGGCGAGGACGCTGCGGACGGCCAGCACGAGCCCGAGCCGCGCGGCCGTGAGGCCGCCGTCGTCCGAGAGCACGCGGTGCCGGACGCCGTCCTGGAGGTACGGGTGCCAGAGCGCCGCGAGCTCGCGCAGGTAGTACGCGACGTGGTGCGGCTCGCGAGACTCGGCCGCGCGCTCGACCACGTCCGGCCACTCGCGCAGCTTCTTCAGCAGGTCGAGCTCCTCGGGGAGCGCGAGCCGCGCCGCGTCGATCGACTCCGCGCCGGGCATCGCCACGCCCTGCTCCGCCGCCTTGCGCTCGATCCCGAACGTCCGCGCGTGCGCGTACTGCACGTAGTACGCAGGGTTCTTCTTCCAGTCGTGGTCGCGCGCGAGGTCTACGTCGAAATCGAGGTGGCCGTCGGCCTTGCGCTGGATCATGAAGAAGCGAAAGACATCGCGCCCCACTTCGGCGAGGAGCTCGTCGACGGTCACGTAGGTCGCGCGACGCGTGCTCTGCTTCACCTGCGCTCCGCCGCGCGTGAGCGTCACGAACTGGTGCATCACGAGCTCGATGCGATCGGCGTCGCAGCCGAGCGCGCCGGCCGCCGCACGGACGAACGGGAACTGCTCGATGTGGTCGGCGCCCTGCACGTCGATCACGCGCTCGAACCCGCGCGCGAATTTGTCGCGGTGGTACGCGATGTCGGGTAGCAGATACGTGGGCTCGCCCGTCCGCTTCACGATCACGCGGTCGCGGTCGAGGCCGAGCGCGGTGGCGCGAAGCCAGGTGGCCCCGTCCGCGTCGTAGACGAGCCCCTTCGCGCGCAGCGCCTCCTTCGCCTCGTCGAGCTTCCCCGTCTCGTAGAGCGAGGTCTCGTTGTAATAGACGTCGAAGGCGATCCCGAGCGCGCGGAGCGTCGCCTCGATCTCCGCGAAGATCCGCTCCTGTGCGGCGCGGCGGAACGCGCCGTCGCCCGGCTCTTCGGTGAGCGACGCACCGTGCCGCTCGAGAAGCGACGCGGCGATCTCGCGGATGTAGTCGCCCTGGTAGCCGTCGCGCGGGAAGGCGACGGGAAGGCCGCCGACCTCGGCGGGCCACGGAAGCGACGCATCGGCGAGCGCGTCCGCCGGCGGCGGAGCCGCCTTGCCGAGCAGCTCGAGGTACCGCGCCTTCACCGAGTCGCCGAGCACGCGCATCTGGCGGCCGCCGTCGTTGAAGTAGTACTCGCGGGTCACTTCGTGGCCGCGCAGCTCGAGCAGGTGCGCGAGCGTGTCGCCGAGCACCGCCTGGCGGCCGTGGCCGAGCGTGAGCGGCCCGGTCGGGTTCGCCGACACGAACTCGACCTGGACGCGCTCGGGGCGCGCGGCGACGCAGCGCCCGTACGCGGCCCCCGCGCGCAGGATCTCGCGGAGCAGGGCGTGCCAGCGCTCTCCGGCGAGCCAGACGTTCACGAAGCCCGGCCCGGCCACCTCCGCGCGCGAGACGAGCCCGCGGTCGGCGGCGAGCGCCTCCGCGAGAGCGGCTGCGAGCTCGCGCGGCGGCCGCCGCAGCCGCTTCGCGAGCACGAGCGCAGCGTTCGTCGAGAAGTCGCCGTGCTCGGGCTGCCGCGGAACGTCGAGGCCGATCGCCGGCGCCGCCCCCGCATCGCCGGCCGCCTCGAGCTCGCGCACGAGGATCCGCTGCAGCGAGGCGGCAAGGCGCTCTTTCATGGGGCCCGAGTCTCGCCCGCAGCCCGCGGAGCGTCAAGGAATCCGCGGACTTCGGTCACCGTCACGCGGCATGCGGACGACGGTCTCGCCGGGCCGCGCGAGGTCGAGCTCCTCGCGCCAGACACGCTCGCGGGCGAACGGATCGGCGCGCAGCGCCTCCTCCTCCGCGCGGAGCGATTCGCTCCGCGCCCGCAGCGCTTCGATGCGGGCGCGGGCGGCGTCGAGCTCGCTGCGCAGCCTGCGCGCTTCGCCCACGCCCGACCGCGCGTCGACGAACGCGTAGCCGAGCGCGAGCAGAACGACGAGCGGTACGAGCCAAAGGCGCTTCACGTTCCCCCCAGAACGCGACGCCGCCGAGCTTACCAGATCCTCGCGCCGTCACCCTCCCCGCGCGCTGCGGACGAGGGCCTCGATGTTCTCGCGGTAGGTGGGGGAGTCCCAGTCGCGCGGCCCGATGAACCGGCCGGCGACCTCGCCGTTCGCGTCGATCAGCACGGTCTCGGGAAACCGGAAGGCCTGGTACGCGGCGGCCGCCTTCTTCTGCGGATCGAGCAGGATCGGGAGCGTGAGGCCGAGGCGATCGCGGAAGGCCTTCACCGGCTCGGCGTCGTCGTCGACCGAGACCGCGAGCAGCGCGAACGGCTCACCGGCGAGCCGGCGGTGCAGGCGCTCCATCGACGGCATCTCTTCTTCGCACGGCTTGCACCAGGTCGCCCAGAAGTTCACCAGGACGACCTTGCCGCGAAGATCCGCGAGCCGAACGCGCGGGCCGTCGCCGAGCGCCGGGAGGTCGAATGGCGCTGCCGCCTGGCCCGCACCGAGCGGCGGCGGTGTCGCGTCGCCCGAGAGCAGGACGAATGCGACCCCGGCCGCGATGAAGACGGTGACGAGAAGGATTCCGATCGGCGAACGCACGCGCGGGCGCTACTCGGCGGACGCCTTCTTGCGCGGCGCCCGGCCGCCCTTCGCTTCCGCCTTCGCGGCGGTCGCCTTCGGCGCCTTCGCCGGCTTGCCGCCCTTCGCGGCGCCCGCGGCCTTGCCGCCCTTCGCCACCTTCGCGCCGCCCTCACCGCTTCCGACCAGCTCGACGATCGACAGCGGCGCGGCGTCGCCGACCCGCGTTCGCAGCTTGAGCACGCGCGTGTACCCGCCGGGCCGGCTCCGGAAACGCTCGGCGAGGTCGCCGAACACCTTTCCCGTCACCTCCCGGCTCCGGATCACCGCGAGCGCCTGCCGCCGCGCGTGCAGGTCTCCGCGCTTTCCGAGCGTGATCATGCGGTCGGCGACCCGCCGCAGCTCGCGCGCCTTGCCGTGCGTGGTCTCGATCCGCTCGTGGTCGAGCAGCGCGGTCACCAGGTTGCGCAGCAGCGCCTTCCGGTGGGCGCTCGTCCGCCCCAGCTTCCCGCCGTAGTTGCGATGTCGCATGGGCTAGGCCTCGCGCTCCTTGAACTTCTCGAGGTCCTTGCGCGACGGGAAGCTCTCGAGCTTCATGCCGAGCGAGAGCCCCATCGACTGCAGGACTTCCTTGATCTCGTTCAGCGACTTCCGGCCGAAGTTCTTCGTCTTCAGCATCTCGGACTCGGTCTTCTGGACCAGCTCGCCGATGTAGCGGATGTTCGCGTTCTGCAGGCAGTTCGCCGACCGCACCGACAGCTCGAGCTCGTCGACCGACTTGTAGAGGTTCGGGTTGAGCGGCGCGGCCTCTTCGGCCGCCGGAGTGAGCGCCTCGGCGCGCTCCTCGAAGTTGATGAAGATCGAGAGCTGCTCCTTGAGGATCTTCGCCGCGTACGCGACCGCGTCGCGAGGCGCGACCGCGCCGTCGGTCCAGACCTCGAGGTTGAGCCGGTCGAAGTCGGTGTCGCGGCCCACGCGCGCCGGAGTCACCGTGTAGTTGACGCGCCGGATCGGCGAGAAGATCGAATCGATCGGGATCACCCCGATCGGCATCTCCTCTCCCTTGTTGCGCTCGGCGAGGACGTAGCCCTTGCCCATGTCGACCGTGAGCTCCATCTCGACGTCGGCCTCGGGCGAGAGCGTCGCGATCTTGTGCTCCGGATTGAGGATCTCGATGGTCTGGTCGTCCGAAACGAGGTCGCCGGCCGTCAGGAGCCCGGCTCCCTTCCTGCGAACGCGCAGCGTCTTCGGCCCCTCGGCGTGCAGCCGCAGGCGGACCTCCTTCAGGTTCAGGATGACGTCGCTCACGTCCTCCATGACGCCCGGCATCGTCGAGAACTCGTGGAGCACGCCGTTGATGCGAACGGTCGTGATCGCCGCGCCCTGCAGCGACGAAAGGAGCACGCGCCGAAGCGCGTTGCCGAGGGTCTGCCCGAAACCGCGCTCGAGCGGCTCGCAGGCGAAGCGGCCGTAGTTCGGCGCGAGCGTCCCCTCTTCGGCCTCGAGGCGCCGCGGCCGGATCAGCCGGCCCCAGTTCTTCTCGATCAGCTCCTGCTGCATGCTTCGTTCCCCCTTCGGCGGGAGGCTCCCGCCGGCGGCCGGCCCCCGCCCGCCGGCCCGGGGCCGCGGGGGGAGCGCGGGGGTAAGCTGGGGCGGGTGGGGGGGCGTGTTGTGGTGGCGCCCCGGCCTCG
>JAYRMX010000344.1:0-2831 GCA_041912475.1 Myxococcota bacterium | reverse complement strand
GCTTCCCCACGTGCGAACGAGCTGGGACGCGCCCTTCTCGCCGATCCCCTTCACGCCCGGGATGTTGTCGCTCGGGTCTCCGGCGAGCGCGCGCACGTCGAGAACGCGGTCGGGCGGAACGCCGAAGCGCTCCTCCACCTCGGCAGGCCCGAAGCGCCGGTCCTTCATCGTGTCGAGGAGCGTCACACGGTCGCTCACGAGCTGCATGAGGTCCTTGTCCGTCGAGACGATCGTGACGGGAAGGCTCTCGGGCGTCTTCGCGACCAGCGTCGCAATGACGTCGTCGGCCTCGACGCCGGGCACCTGCAGCACGGGAATCCGATACGCACGCGCGGCGTCGAGCGCGAGCGGAATCTGCGCCGAGAGATCCTCGGGCTGCGCCTCGCGCGTGGCCTTGTACGCGGGATACAGGCGCTCGCGGAAGCTGCCTCCCGGTGCGTCGATCACCACGACGACGTGGTCGGGCTTCTCCTCGCGAAGCACCTTCTGGAGCATCGTGACGAAGCCGTAGACCGAGCCCGTCGGCTGTCCCGCGGAGTTGCGGAGCGGCGGGAGCGCGAAGAAGGCGCGGTACAGCGTGTTCGCGGCGTCGATGATGACGAGCCGGGACCCGGCCCCGGGGGCTGCGGCCTTCTCGGACGGCACGCGCAGACTATCGCCCGCCGCGGCGCGGAGCGACAGGACGGACTGCTCGGCCGCATCGGCTAGGCTGCGGCCCGTGAGCCCGTCTTCGCCGCGCAGGAACGCCGCGCCCTTCCGCCCGGCGATCTCGCTCAGCCTCGCCTACCTCGCGGCCTTCTTCCTGGTCTTCGCGTTCGCGCTGGCGCTGCCCGCGCTCTGGCCGCTCCTCGGGAGCGCGGCGCCGGGGCCCGAGCTGCAGGAGCACGCGAGGCGGACCGCACGCGAGGCGCTTCGACCGCGCATGGGCCTCGCGTTCGGCCTCGCGGTGCTCGCGACCCTCGCTGGCACCTGGCTTCGCGTTCTCCCGGGAATGCCGAAGGGCCCGCGCGAGCGCAGCCGCCGCTAGTACGCGTGCGCCGACTCGATCCGCTTCTCGAGGTAGCGCTCGATGTCGCCGACGGTGCGCATCCGCTCGACGTCCTCGTCCGGAACGTGCAGATCGAAGCTCTCCTCGAACGCCATCACGAGCTCGATCACGTCGAGCGAATCCGCGCCGAGGTCGTCCTGCAGGTCGGCGTCGGGAGCCAGCTCGACCTCGTCGGCGCCGAGCTGGCGGAAGAGGATCCGGTGGATCCGGTCTCGGATGTCGGGCGCCATGGGGGGGGCCTCCACAGGCAGTCGCTCGCGCCGGCGTCGCGCGCTCGGCGGCGCCGGAGGGGGAGTGCAAAAAATGACCCGGAGTCAGGAACCGAGCGGAAGGATTCCGGAGGCGCAGAACGCTGTCAAGCCCGGGCCGGTGCGGCGAGTCCCGTGAGTACGATGTCGATCGCGTCGTCGAAGACGCGGTCGAGCCGGCGGCGGCGCAGGCGCCGGCGCGAGGGTGCGTGCTCGGTCTGGATGAGCCCGTTGGCGAGCGTCCAGAGGATGTTCGCGACTTCCCACGGATCGCAGTCGCGGAACGAGCCGTCGCGAACGCCGCCCTCGATCACGTCGGCGAGGATGCGCAGGCACTCCTCCCAGAGCTTCGTCACCTCTTCGACGACGACCGGCGGGATGTCGCCGATCACGGCCTGGTTCTCGAGCGCCCAGAAGATCGGGAAGTACTCGCGGTTTCGAATCCAGTGGTCGAAGTAGAAGCGCGCCGTGCGCCGCACCTGCTCGGGCGGCGCGACCTCTCCGGTGACCGTCGCACGCAGCCGATCCTCGAACGCCCGCCCGTCCTGCGAGAGGACCGCGACGTAGAGATCGGCCTTGCTCTCGAAGTAGCGGTAGAGCGTTCCCTTCGCGACCTCGGCGCGCTCGGCCACCTCGTCGAGGTTCGCCGTCATGAAGCCGTCGCGGAAGAAGACGATTCGCGCCGCTTCGAGGATGCGCGCACGACACAGCGCCTTCTTCTCCGAGCGGCGAGGCCGCGGGCCTGCCCCGCTCGGACGGCGCTGCGGCGGCCCGCCGCCGACGCTTCCCGCCGTCACGGCCTTGCCTCCCGCGCATAGCGCGCCGCGAGCTCGACGTAGTGCCGCGCCTGCTCGCGCTGGTCCGCGCGCTCGGCCGGCCCCAGCATGCGGACCACGCGCGCAGGCGTTCCCATCACGACGGCGCCCGCCGGCACCTTCATGTTCGGCGGCACCACGGATCCCGCGCCGACCAGCGCCTCTTCGCCGACGTCGGCGCCGTCGAGGACGATGGCGCCGATCCCGATCAGCGCGCCGTCGCCGACCCGGCAGCCATGGACCGTCGCGTGATGGCCCACCGTCACGTCGTCGCCGATGAGCGCGGGGAAGCGGTCGCGCGTCACGTGCACGACGCACAGATCCTGGATGTTGGTCCGGGCGCCGATCCGCACGTGATGGACGTCGCCGCGCACGACGGTGCCGAACCACAGGCTCGCGTGGGCGCCGACGTGGACGTCTCCCGTCACGATCGCTCCCGGCGCCACCCACGCTTCGGGATCGATCGTGGGCGCGATGCCTCCGAAGGAGAGCCGCACGCCCTCGCCTCCCGTCTTCGATCGCTCGCTAGCCGCCGATCTCGTCGCTTCCCTCGTAGCGATACGGCGCGAACAGATCCGTCGCGAGGTAGCGCTCGCCGAAGCTCGGAAGGATCGTGACGATCAGCTTCTTCTGGTTGCCGGGCTGCTTCGCGTACTCGATCGCCGCGGCGACCGCTGCGCCCGACGAGATGCCCGACAGCAGCCCCTCTTCTTTCGCGAG
>JAYRMX010000343.1:0-4507 GCA_041912475.1 Myxococcota bacterium | reverse complement strand
GGCGGGCTCACGGCTGTCCGTGCTGGCGGGCGCCGCTGCGGGGGCCGAACGCGGCGCGGTACGCGGGCGCGACGACCTCGCGCGCGCGCGCCACGGCGCCGGCGAGCGGAAGGCCCGACGCGAGGCCGGCGGCGGCCGCGGCGGCGAGCGCGCAGCCCGTCCCGTGAACGGGAGGCCCTTCGATGCGCTCGCCGGCGAGCCACGTGAGCGAGACGCCGGCGTCCGATCGCTCGGCGAGCAGGTCGTCGGGCGGGCCGTCGCGATGACCGCCCTTCACGAGCGCGGCGGCCGCGCCGAAGTCCATGACCAGCGCCCGCGCCGCCGCCTCGATGCCCGTCGCGGTCGAGACGTCCTGCCCCGTCATGCGCTCGGCTTCCGGCAGGTTGGGCGTCACGAGCGACGCGCGTGCGACGAGACGTTCGAGCGTCGGCCATGCGCGGCGCTCGAGCAGGATCGTTCCGTCGCTCGCCGCGAGGACCGGGTCGATCACGAGCGCGGGCGGCCGTTCGCGGCGCACGAGCTCGGTGAGCCCGAGCTCGACCATGCGGGCCACGTCGTCGGTCGCGAGCATGCCGAGCTTCACGGCGTGCGGAGCGACGTCGCGGACGAGCGCGCGGATCTGCTCGAGGACGACGTTCGGGAAGACCGGAAGGACGCGGTGGACCTTCGCCGTGTCCTGCACGGTGAGCGCGGTCACGACCGCCGCGCCGTGGACCCCGAGCGAGCGGAAGATCTGGAGGTCCTGCTGGAGGCCCGCCCCTCCCGTCGGGTCGGAGCCTGCGATCGTGAGCGCGATTCGCACGCGCGCGATGGTAAGATCGCGTGTCGCGCGCCGCACCGGGACGAGAAGCCCGCCGCGGCGCGAGCCGGATCGACCGGGACGGCCGAGGGCCGCAGAGGGGGAGCGGGATGCGATCGTGGGCGATGCGCGCGGGATGCGCGGTGCTGATGGCGCTCGCGCTGGGCGGCCCCGGCGCGTCCGGCGCAGCGGGCGAGGAGAAGGGGGCGGATACCTGGTCCGCCGAGACCGTCCAGCACGGAGACGCGGGGCTCCGCGTCATGTACCTGTGGTCGAAGGGCCGGAAGTTCCGCGCCGAGACCATCGTCGGCGGGACCGTCCTGCTCACGATCGTGAATGGCGACACGTACTACAACCTCATGCCATCGCGGGGGACGGGCATCGCGATCCAGCGCTCGGCGAAGGCGATGGCCGAAGATCCGAAGGGCGGCCGCCCCTTCGGCCGCGACGTCGAGAAGATCCTCGCGCGCGGAGCGGAGAAGGCCGGCAGCGAGCGGCTCATGGGCCGCGAGGTGACGATCTACCGCCTCAACACCGGGAGTACGCGCGAAGAGGTGTGGGCGACCGACGACGCCGAGAAGCTCCCGATCAAGCTCGTCTACACGGACCGCGAGAAGGGGCAGTCTGCCGAGACGATGCTCAACTGGTCGCGCGGCCTTCCGCTCGCCGACGCCTTCTTCGAACCCGATCCCCGGCTCTCGATCGAGAAGATGACGTACGACGAGTTTCTCGCGCGCGTCAAGGACGGCAAGATCACGAGCTTCCCGCCGCTCTTCTCGGACCTGCTGACCGGCCGGCCGCAGTAGCTCAGCTCACCCACTCGATGTTCGCGTCGGCGATCGCGGGCGCCTCGCTCGCGAGCACGGCGAGCTTTCGCGCGACCCGGCCCGCGATCTCGCGGAACGCGCGCGCCGCATCGCAGTCGGGCTCGCACGCGACGATGGGCTTGCCCGCGTCGCCTCCTTCGACGACGCGCGGATCGATCGGCACCTCGCCGAGGAACTCGACGCCGAGCTCCTTCGCGGTCCGCTCGCCGCCGCCGCGGCCGAAGATGTAGTAGCGGCGGTCCGGAAGGTCCGGCGGCGTGAAGTACGACATGTTCTCGACGATGCCGAGCACGGGAACGCTCACCTTCTCGAACATCTTGAGGCCCTTGCGCGCGTCGATCAGCGAGAGGTCGTTCGCCGTCGTGACGATCACCGCGCCCGAGATCGGCGCCATCTGCGTGAGCGTGAGCGCGGCGTCGCCCGTTCCGGGGGGCAGGTCGATCACCAGATAGTCGAGCGCGCCCCAGTCGACGTCCTTCAGGAACTGCGAAATGAGGCCGTGCACCATCGGCCCGCGCCAGATCACCGGAGAGTCGTCGGTCACGAAGAAGCCCATCGACATGATCTTCATGCCGTAGGCCTCGTTCGGGAAGATCCGGCGCTCGGCTGCGCGCGGGCGCGCCGAGATGCCGAGCAGGAGCTGGAGCGACGGGCCGTAGACGTCGGCGTCGAGGATGCCGACGCTCGCGCCCGTCTCGCGCAGCGCGAGCGCGAGGTTGACGGCCGTCGTGCTCTTGCCGACGCCGCCCTTTCCCGACGCCACCGCGATCACGTTGCGAACGCCGGGCAGGATCTCGGCCTGCGGCGTCGCGGGTGCGGCCGCGCGGCCGCGAACGTTCGCCGTCATCGTGACCTCGACGGCCTCGACGCCCGGGAGCGCCGAAACGCGCTCCCGCGCCGCCTTCTCGAACTCGCTCTTCACCGGGCACGCCGGCGTCGTGAGCTCGATCGCGAACGACACGCGCGCGCCATCGACTCGCAGGTTCTTCACGAAGCCGAGGTCGACGATCGACTTGCCGAAGTCGGGATCGACGATGGGGCGAAGCGCGCCGAGGACGTCCGCCTCGGTGATGCGGGGAGCCATGTGCCTCTCCAGTGGGTGCAGAGGCAGCGTAGCGCACGCGGCGCGCGGACCCTACCCGAGCGCGTCCTGCCGCTATTCGATCACGTACGGAAGCGCAGCGGCCCAGCACAGGAGCGCAGTGCTCTGCCTCCCGAGCAGCGCCATCTGGTCGCCGAAGTCGAGCCACGCCTTCGCGCGTGCGAGATCGGTCGCGCTGCCTCCCGCTGCCGTCTTGCGGTCGAGGCCGAGGCGCCCTGCGCGGCTCACGGCCGCGCCGAGCTCGGCGCGAAGGTCCGCGAGCAGCGGCGCGTTCTCGGCCGGCGACGCCATGCCGCGATCGATGTACGGCAGGATCGCGGCCGTGATCTTCACGTTCATGTGCGCGAGCGCGAAGAGCGCCCACTCGATCGCCGCGGGAGCCGACGACTTCTGCAGGCTCGCCGGCCCGCTCGCGATGCGATCCGCGAGCTCGCCGCGCAGCGCCTCGAGCGACCAGACGAGGCCCTGCTTCGGGTCGCCGGCCGTCGCAGTCGGCAGCACGCCCGACGCGAGATTTCCGGTGTTGCGGCGGTCGCGCGCGAAGCCCTGCCACGGGATCGCGGCGTCGGTGGCCGGGGCCGGCGTGTCGAAGACGTAGAGGTTGCCCTCGCGCGTCGCCGCGACGACTTCGATCTTGCCGTCGCCGTCGACGTCGCCGGCCGTGGGCGACGGGATCAGCCAGCCGTGCGTGAACTTCGGCCAGCCGGCCGGCGTCGTTCCGTCGGCGCGGTACGCGCGCAGCAGATAGCCGCCGCTTCCCTGCAGGATCTCGGCGCGGCCGTCGCCGTCGACGTCGGCGAGCCCCGGGCTCGTGAGGAACTGCATGTCGTCCATGACGCGCGGGAAGGCGGGCAGCACGCCGCCCGTGCGCGGGTTCCACGCCGTCACCTGGTGATCGCCGAAGGCCTGTCGGCCGGGGGCCGCCACGTCGATCAGCACGCGGATGCCGCCGGTCGGCGCGACGTACTCGGGCTTCCCGTCGCCATCGAGGTCGCCGAACGCTCCCGAGCCGAGCGATCCGAAGAACGGCGCATCGGCGGACCCCGCCGTCGCGGGGACGTTCGGGAAGCTCGCGGGGAAGTCGACCGCGAGCGAGTTCGGAATGCCGCCCGTGCGGCCGAGCTTCGGGTTGCCGTCGGCGTCGAAGAGCATCACGGGGCCGATCGCGCCGAAGATCGCGACCGTGAGCTTTCCGCTGCCGTCGATGTCGGCGAGCGCCGGAGCGCCGGGCGTTCCTGCGGCGACGGTCGGCAGCAGGCCGCCGACGATCATCGGCACCCGCACGGGCCAGCCGGCACGCAGCGGCCCGCCCGCGTGCAGGTTGCCGTCGTGCTGAACCACGTACAGGCGCGACCCGGTGTCGAGCTTGAAGTCGCCGATGTCGAGGCCGTTGCTCGCCAGCGACGTGAGGATGGTGAGGAGCTGCGATGCGGCGTAGAAGCCGTTCGATTCGCCGCTGTACTCCTCGTTCGTTCCGACGACGATCTCGGGAACGCCGTCGCCGTCGAGGTCGCCGACCGACGGCGACGAGAGCACCTTCGTGATGCGCTTGCGCGCGTTCGAGCCGGGCTTCGGAGTCGCTTTGCCCGACACCGGATCGATGTCGAGCTTCGTGCGGTCGCCGAGGCGAACCGGGAATCCGGGCACCGCCGTTCCATTGGCGCGCCACGCGTAGAGGAAGCCGTCCCAGCCGCCGTGCAGGATCTCGAGGCCCGGATCTCCCCCCGGTCCGTCGAGGTTCGCGAGCGTCGGCGCGCTCACGATCGCGCGGTCGGAGTC
>JAYRMX010000342.1:0-20585 GCA_041912475.1 Myxococcota bacterium | reverse complement strand
CCGCGTAGCGGACGAAGATCCGGCCGGGATGCGCGGCGGCGCGCTCTTCGAGCCGGTCCGCCACCGTGTAACGCTGGTCCGGCGTGTGACGAAGCGTCGCCGCCGAAAGCCGCGCCAGCTTCTGCCAGCTCTCCTCTCGCGAGACGGCCACGCGCTCTCCGGCCTATCGCCCCGAGCGCCATCCGCGCGGATTCGCCCGGAAGTCGCTCTCCCAGCGCTCGATCCGTTCGAGCAGCCGCGCCGCGTCGTCGGGGCGGCGCTCGACGACGTTGTACGACTCGTCCGGGTCGCTCTCGACGTCGTAGAGCAGCGGGAAGCTCGTGAGCAGCGGCACGGTGCGGCCCGTCTTCGGATCGTGATGGCGATAGGCGATGGCGGCACGCCCCGTCCACGTGTTCGGCTTGTCGAGCGGCGTCGGCCAGACGTACTCGTTCACGAAGCGGTAGTACTTGAGCCGTCCGGAACGGACGCCGTCGATGACGTTCGCGTTGAAGAAGAAGAGCGCGTCGTGCGGGCTCTCCTCGGCCGAGCCCGTGAGCAGCGGCCACAGGTCGCGGCCGTCGATGACGCGGTCGCTCGGCAGCTCGAGCCCGGCGAGCGCGAGGAGCGTCGGAAACAGGTCGAAGTTCATCGCCGGCGCGGCGGTCGTTCGTCCGGCCGGAAGCGTTCCCGGCCAGCTCGCGAGCATCGGGACGCGCTGCCCGCCTTCGAGCGGCTGCCCCTTGCGCCCGCGCAGGCCGCCCGGGCTTCCCTGGTGCCAGGGGCCGTTGTCGCTCGTGAACACGACGAGCGTGCGCTCGCGGAGGCCGCGCTGCTCGAGTGCGCCGAGGATCTCGCCGACGCTCGCGTCGAGCTCCTCGACCGAGTCGCCGTACGGCCCGGCCGCGGAGCGTCCCGCGAAGGCCGGCGCGGGAATGAGCGGCGTATGGACGTTCTTGTGCGCGACGTAGAGAAAGAACGGCTCGTCCCTGTGCCGGTCGATGAAGCCGATCGCTTCGCGCGTGAGGCGCTCGGTGATGCCTTCCTGCGCGAGCCCGACGTCGGCGTCGACGCGCTCGTCGTCCTGCCAGTACGAGTAGGGGAACTCGTCGTTCGAGTGCGGAAAGCCCGCGAAGAAGTCGAAGCCGTGACGCCGCGGGTGGAACTCCGGATGGCCATCGAAGTCGCCGAGATGCCACTTGCCGACCATGCCGGTCGCGTAGCCGGCGAGCCGCAGCGCCTCGGGGATCGTGATTTCCGACTGCGGCAGGCCCGGCACGGCCGACTCGCCCGCCTGCGCGAGGTCGCTCGCGCCCATCCGTGCGGCGAAGCGGCCGCCAAGACGCATGAGACGGTGGCCCATGTCGTCGGCCACGGGGTGCACCGGGAAGTTGATGCCGGAGCGCAGCGGATAGCGACCCGTGAGAAGGCCCGCGCGCGACGGCGAGCAGTAGACGCCGCTCGCGTAGAAGCCCGTGAAACGGACGCCGCCCGCGGCGAGCCGGTCGAGGTTCGGCGTCCGGAGCAGGCGGTTCCCGTACGGCCCGGTGTCGCCGTAGCCGAGGTCGTCGGCGAGGATCACGACGAAGTTCGGCCGCGTCGCGGCCGCGCCCGGCTTCGGCCTGACCACGTCGCCGGCCGGCTGCGCGTCCTTCGCCGCGTCGGCGTACGCAGCGAGGTCGAGCGCGGCCTCGCCCGGCGGCGGCGCGCCTCGGGCGAGGAAGACGGCCGCTGCGACGAGCGCGCCGAGCAGCGCGAGGACGACGAGCTTCTTCACGGCGCTCCCTCCGGTGACGCGCCGCGCCGCGCGCTCACGAGCCCGCGGCGTGGCCTTCGCCGACCCACGCGGGGAGCGCGGCCATCAGCGCGATCCCGAGGATGAACGGCGCGGTGTAGATCCACTGGTGGCGGTGCTCGGCCTTGTGCAGCTCGGGGATGAGGTCCGACGCGGCGATGTAGATGAACATCCCCGCCGTCGCCGTCAGAAACCAGCCGATGTTCGGCTCGACCAGATCGCGGAAGTAGAAGCAGGTGACGGTGCCGACCACGGCCGTCAGGCCCGAGGCGAAGTTCAGGAGCAGCGCGCTGCGGGGCGAGAGCTTGCTGCGGACGAGGATTCCGTAGTCGGCGATCTCCTGCGGGATCTCGTGCGCGATGACGGCCAGGGTCGTCGTCAGTCCGACGACGGGGCCCGCGAGAAAGCTCGCGGCGACCACCACGCCATCCACGAAGTTGTGTACGCCGTCGCCCATCAGGATCATGTAGCGAGACGCCACCGCACGGCCCTCCTCGTGGACGTGGAAGCCGTGCAGGACGCGCTCGAGGAAGAAGAAGCCGATCATCGCGACGAGCGAGGCGCCGAAGACGCGGCCGTTGCCCCCGGAACGCTCGATCGCCTCCGGGAAGAGCTCGAGGAAGACGGTCGAGAGCAGGACGCCCGCCGCGAAGCTGAGCAGCAGCATCTCGGAGTGCTCGCTCCAGCGTTTCGAGAACGCGAAGGCGACGCCGACGAAGGAGATGAGGCTGATGACGATCGTCGCGGCGAGCGCCTGAGCGAGGGGGGACACGCTGAAACCTCGACCAGGTTCGGGGCCCGATGGTGGGGCCTTCGGCCCCGGCGAGTCAAGTGCTTGACTCGCCGGGGGCCGTGTGGTGGACTGCCTGCCGCGCTGCATCCTGCAAGCCGCGAGGGCCCGAGCGGCCGTGCTTCTGCTCGACTTCTTCTCGACGGTCCTGCTGCAGACGTTTCGGGTGTTCTACGACGGCGGGCTGTTCGTTCTCGTCGGCTTCGCCATCGCGGGGCTGGTCCATGCCCTCGTCGACCCCGATCGCATCGCCCGTCATCTCGGCGGCCGTTCGATGCGGTCCGCGGCGGTCGCAGCGCTGTTCGGCGCGCCGCTTCCCCTGTGCTCGTGCGGCGTGCTGCCCGCGGCGCTGGCGCTGCGCCGAAACGGGGCGAGCCGCGAGGCGACGCTCTCGTTCCTGATCACGACGCCCGAGACGGGCGTCGACTCGGTCGCCGTCACGTACGCGTTCTTCGGGCCGCTGCTCGCCATCGTGCGGCCGATCGTCGCGATCGTCACCGGCCTCGTCGCGGCGGCGCTCTCGCTGCGAAGCGCCGCGGCCACGGGCGAGCCCGAGCATCCCGCCGACGCCGATGCGTGCCAGGCGTGCGGCGCGCCGCCGCCCGAGCACGCGCACGGCGCGGCGGGCGGCGCGCCCGCCGAAGACGCCGGCCTCCCGGGCCGGCTCCGGCTCGCCGCGCGCTACGCGTTCGTCGACCTCTTCGACGACCTCGGCTTCTGGCTGGCCTTCGCGTTCGTCCTGACCGGCGTTCTCTCGGCGGTCCTTCCCGACGGCGCCTTCGCGATTCCCGGGACGATTCTCCCGATGCTCGTGATGATCGCGATCGGCGTTCCGCTCTACGTGTGCGCGAGCGCGTCGACGCCGCTCGCCGCGCTCTTCGTCGCCAAGGGCGCATCGGCCGGCGCGGCGCTCGTCTTCCTGCTCGTCGGACCGGGGACGAACGCTGCGACGATCGGCGCGATCGCACGCGTTCTCGGGCGGCCGTTCCTTCGCATCTATCTCGGTGCGATCATCGGCGTGGCGGTTGCCGCGGGGCTGGCGCTCGACCTCGCGCTTCCGGGCCTCGGCCGCGAGGTCCGGCTCGGCGGCGGCGGCGAGGGCGCGGCGCTCGGGCTCGCGAAGACGGCCGGCGCGCTGGTGCTGATCGCGCTGCTCGTCTGGTCGCTGCGGCGAACGGGCGTTCGGCCGGGACTGCGCGAGCTTCGCGACAACGCCGCCGAAGCCTGGCGGTGGCTGCGCGCGCTGCGCCCGGGGCCGATCCTTCGCAGCCGCGCCGCGCAGGCGCTCGCCGGGCTCTGGCTGCTCTCGCTGCTCGCATCGGGCCTCGTCCGCGTTCCACCGGGGTCCGTCGCGCTGCAGCAGCGCTTCGGCCGGCTGCTCGGCGATCCGCGGCCGCCCGGCGCCGTGCTGGCCCTGCCCGGGATCGACCGCGTCCAGGTGGTGCAGGTCGACGCGGTGCGCGAGCAGCCCATCGGATACCGGACGATCGGCACGGCGCTCGGACGAACGCCCGTGATGGAGGAGTCGATGTTCGTGACGGGAGACGAGAACGTGATCGACCTGCACGCCGAGGCGCAGTACCGCGTCGCGGATCCGGTCGCTTTCCGGCTCGGCGTCGAGAAGCCCGACGCGCTCATCGCGAGCGTACTGCGCGCGCGCCTCGTCGAGGCGATGGCCGGCGCCGCGATCGACGAGATCTACACCAGCGCGCGTAGCGCGGTCGAGGGGCGTTTGCTCGAGGGCGTTCGGGACGACGTTGCGAAGCTCGGCCTCGGCGCCCAGGTGCTCGGCGTTCGCCTGCTCGACGTCCACGCGCCGGCGACGGTCCACGACGCCTTTCGCGACGTTGCGAGCGCGCACGAGGACCGCCTCACGACGATCCACCGCGCGAACGAATACAAGGTCGGAGAGGTCGCGCTCGCGCGCGGCAACGCCGCGCGGGCCCTGGCGGGCGCGCAGGCGCAGGCGGCAGGACGGATCGCCGGCGCGCAGGGCTCCGCAGCGGCGTTCGAGGCGCTCTCGGCGGAGCATCGCCGCGCGCCGGCGGCGCTCGAAGACCGCCTCTATCTCGAGACGGCCGAACGTGCGCTCGGCGGAGCGCGCAAGATCGTACGCCCGGAGGGCGGAGCGCCGCGATCGACCGAGCTCTGGATCCGGTCGGGCGACGCCGCGATCGCGTTTCCGCCGCAGCCGGCGCCGGCCGCCCCCGCCGCTTCGCCCGGGAGGAAGCCGTGAGCCCGCGACGCGCTGCGGCGATCGCACTCGCGCTGGTCGTGGCGGCGCTCGCCGTGCTCTCGCCGTTCGTCGTCGACGCGGGGCAGTACGCGATCGTGACGCGGTTCGGCCGCCCCGTCGCGACGTACACCGAGCCGGGCCTCCACTTCCGCATCCCCGTCGTCGACCAGGTGGTCCGGATCGACGGGCGGCTGCTGCTCACCGAGCCTCCCGTCTCGGAGTACCTCACGCTCGACAAGAAGAACGTGATCGCACGGCCGTTCCTCGCCTGGCGCGTCAGCGACCCGCTCCGATTTCTCCAGACGGTGCTGGTGCGCGAGGCGGCCGAGGCGCGGCTCTCGGCCGTCACCGGCTCCGAGCTCGGCGCCGCGCTCGGGTCCGTTCCGTTCGATGCGCTGGTGTCGGTCGATCCGCAGAAGATGCGGCTCGCGAAGATCGCCGAGGGCGTCGAGCAGCGCGTTCGCGAGACGGCCGCGCGCGAGTACGGCATCGACGTCGTCTCGCTCCGGCTCGAGCGCCTCGCGTTTCCGCAGCAGAACGAGGCCGCGGTGTTCCAGCGGATGCGGGCCGAGCGCGAGCGGATCGCGCGCCAGTTCCGGTCCGAGGGCGAGGAGGCGGCGCTCAAGATCCGCGCCGAGGCCGACCGCGAGCGTTCGGGCCTGCTCGCCGAGGCCGATCGCAAGGCGGCGCAGATCCGCGGAGACGCCGAGGCCGAGGCGGCGCGCGTCTACGCCGACGCGCTCGCGAAGGATCCGGAGTTCTTCCGCTTCGTCCGCACGCTCGAGTCGTACGACAAGATCATCGACGACAAGACGACCGTCGTTCTCCCGGCGGACTCGCCGCTCATGCGGAGCCTCGTCGAGGGCCCGCCCGGCGCGAAGGACAAGCGGTGAGCGGGAGGCTGCGCGGGCTCGCGGCGCGCCTCGCGCGGCCTTCCGGCGCAGCGGCGGTCGCCGCCGCCGCGATCGCCGGATGGCTCGCATCGGGGACGTTCACCGTTCCCGCGACGAGCCTCGGCGTGACGCGGCTGTTCGGAGCGGTCGTCGATCCCGCGGTGACGCCGGGCGTCCACTGGTGGTGGCCGGCGCCGATCGGCCGCGTCGACCGCGTCGAGGTGACGCCGACCTTCACGCTCACGATCGGGTACGCCGCGCCCGACGAGCCTGCGGTTCCGGCCGTGGGCCTCGCTCTCGGGCGCTGGCTCACGGGCGACACGAACATCCTCGAGATCCGCGCGCGCGTGAACTACCGGATCACCGACCCCGCGCGCTGGCTGCTCTCGAGCCAGAACCCGCGCGACGTGATGCGCGACGTCGTCGGATCGGCGGTCACCGAGGCCGCGAGCGCGCTGCCCGTCGACGACCTGCTCACCTCGGGGCGGCTGCGGCTCGCCGAACGCGTAATGGCGCGCGCGCAGAACGTCCTCGACGCGTACGGCGTCGGCGTCCAGATCCTCGGCGTGAACCTCGAGTCGGTCGAGCCGCCCGCCGACGTGATCGCCGCCTTCCAGGCCGTGCAGAACGCGAAGGCCGACCGCGAGCGCTCGGTGTCCGAGGCGCAGGCGTACGCGAACAGCGTCCTTCCCGTCGCGCGCGGCGAGGCGGACAAGCGAACGAGCGAGGCGCTCTCGTACGAGGCGCAGCGCGTGAACGCCGCGCAGGGAGCGGCCGACGCGTTCACGAAGCTCGCGGCCGAGCACCGGCGCGAGCCGGCTCTCCTCGAGCAGCGCCTCCACCTCGAGACGCTCGAGAAGGTGCTCCCGCGCGTCAGGCGCTACGTGCTCCCGCCCGACCGGCCGGGAGCCGTCCCGCTGCGCATCGTCGACTAGGAATTAGTGCGCTGCGGGCGAGCCCGTGATCGCGAGCGCGATCCGTGCGCACAGCGCGCCCATCAGCGCCGCCGCGGGCAGCGTGACGAGCCATGCGACGAGGATGTTGACCGAGAGCCCCCACTTCACCGCGGAGAGGCGCTGCGTCGCGCCGACGCCCATCACGGACGTCGTGATGACGTGCGTCGTCGAGATCGGAAATCCCATGTACGCGGCGCCGAGCAGCACGGCCGACGCCGACGTCTCGGCGGCGAAGCCGTGGACCGGCGACAGCTTCACGAGGCGCATGCCGAGCGTGCGGATGATGCGCTTGCCGCCGGCGTAGGTGCCGAGTCCGATCGCGAGCGCCGAGACGAGCTTCACCCAGAGCGGGACCTCGAGCGACGGGATGGCGCCGCCCGCGAAGAGCGCGAGCGTGATGACGCCCATCGTCTTCTGGGCGTCGTTCGAGCCGTGGCTGAACGCCATGAGCGACGCCGAGAAGAGCTGCGCGACGCGGAAGCGGCGGTTGAGCGGCCCGGGGTGCGCGCGGCGGAAGATCCAGAGCAGGGCGAGCATGATGAGAATGCCCATCGCGAAGCCGATGAGCGGCGCCGCGAGCGTGGGGACCAGCACCTTGTCGAGGATCCCCTTCCACTTCACGGAGTCGGCGCCGGCGGTCGCGAGCACGGCGCCGGCGGTTCCGCCGATCAGGCAGTGCGACGAGCTCGACGGAAGCGCCCACCACCAGGTGAGCAGGTTCCAGCCGATCGCGCCGACGAGGCCGCCGAGCATGACGGGCGACGTGACGGCGCTCGCTTCGACGATGCCGCCGGCGAGCGTCGCCGCGACGTGCGTCGAGATCATCGCGCCGACGACGTTCAGCACGGCGGCGCCGGCGAGCGCGACGTTGGGCGGGACGGCGCGCGTCGAGATCGACGTCGCGACGGCGTTCGCGGCGTCGTGGAAACCGTTCGTGTAGTCGAAGATGAGCGCGATCGCGACGACCGCGACGAGGATGGGCTCCATCACGCGTTCTCGAGCACCACTCCTTCGACCACGTTCGCGACGTCTTCGCAGCGGTCGACCGCGTCTTCGATGTTGTCGTAGATCTGCATCCACTTGATGAGCGTCTTCGGGTCCTGCTCCTCCTGGAACAGGCGCGCAGTGGCCCGGCGCAGCAGCCGGTCGTTCTCCTTCTCGACGGCCTTCACCTCGCTGCACAGCGCGCGGATCCGGTTCGCGTCGCGCAGGTCGGAGAGGGCGTCGACGGTCGTCTTCACCGCCTGCGTGGCGCGCAGCAGGTGCTGCGACATCTCCGGCGCTTCGGGCGTGGCGACCGTGATCTCGTACAGCCAGAGCTTCTGCGCGGTGGCTTCGATGTGGTCCATGATGTCGTCGAGACGGCTCGAGATGTCGTGGATGTCGCCGCGCTCGATCGGCGTGATGAACGAGCTGTGCAGCAGCTCCATCGTCTGCTGGCAGACGTCGTCCGCCTGGTGCTCGACCTCGCGGATCCGTAGCGACTGCTCCTCGACCTTCCGCAGGTCGGTGAACAGCGCGGCGAGGAGCTGGGCGCCGTCGACGGCGAGCGCCGCGTGGCTGGAGAACAGGGCGAAGAACTCGCTCTTCTTCGGCAGGAGCTTGCGGAGCACGGCGACCCCCCTCGATGCCCGCGGTGACGGCGTGTGTATATCACGGCCGAGGCGGCGGGCGCCCTTTTCGTGGGTGGTACACTACGGAGCCCTCGCGCCCGGAGAACCCCCATGCGCCTCGCTGCCGCTCCCCGCACCGCGCTCGCGACCGTCGCCGCCGCGCTCGTGCTCGTGGCCTGCGTCCCGGGCGTCCCGCCCGCGCCCGGCTCGGACGCGAGCCGCTTCCGGCTGCCGGCGCTCCATGCGGTCCCCGACCCGGTGAGCGGGGGCCGCATCGTCGATGCGCGGGGCCGGGAGGTGCTGCTGCGCGGCGTCAACGTGAACGCCTTCGTCGACTACTGGGCCTACTCGCCGTCGCTCTTCGTCGCGTACCCGTTCCTCGAGGACGACGCGGACCGCATGGCCGCGATCGGCTGGAGCTGCGTGCGCCTGCTGCTGAGCTGGTCGCGGGTCGAGCCGCAGCCCGGTGTCTACGACGATGCGTACCTGGCGCAGATCGAGCAGGCGGTGCTCGCGCTCCAGCGCCGCGGCCTCTACACGGTGATCGATCTGCACCAGGACGCGTGGGGCCCGACGCTCTACGCGCGCGAGGGCGAGCTCTGCCCGCCCGGGAGCACGCCGGCCTTCGGCTGGGACGGCGCGCCGGGCTGGGCGACGCTCGACGGCGGCCAGCCTCACTGCGTGCAGGGCGGCCAGCGCGAGTTCAGCCTCGCCGTTCGCGAGGCCTTTGCCGCGTTCTGGCGCAACGACCCGGGGCCGGAAGGCGTCGGCATCCGCACGCGGTACGCGCGGATGCTCGGCCACGTCGCGGGCTTCTTCGCGAAGCACGACGCAGTCGCCGGCTACGAGATCATGAACGAGCCGAACGCGATCTGGCTCTTCGCGGGGCAGCTCGAGGGCATGGCCGCGCTCTACGCAGAATCGATCACCGAGATCCGCGCGGCGGAGGCGGCGGCGGGTGCGCCGCGCCGACTCGTCTTCTTCGAGCCCGCGATCACGTGGCAGGACTTCGGGCCGGGCGCTCCGCCCGCCTTCGCGCACGACGATCAGGTCGTCTACGCCCCGCACGTGTACCAGGGCGGCATCAGCCCCGTGCCCCTCGGGCCCGAGGTGTTCGAGCGCGCGCGCACCGAGGCGGTCGCGTACGGCGGCGCGCCGATCTACAGCGGCGAATGGGGGAGCGGGCCCGAGCGAGCTGCGGACCCTGCCGACGACTACTTCGATCGTCACCAGGCGCTCCAGGACGAGTACCGCTTCGGCGCTGCGCTCTGGACGTGGCGCGAGGCCTGCGGTGATCCGCACATGGCCGGCACTGCGCGCGCGGGCGGCGTCCCCACCGTCTGGGGCTTCTTCGACGTCGACTGCCGGACGAACGAAGTGCGCGGCGTTCGCGAGGCGTTCGTGAAGCGCATGACGCGCGCCTACCTGCGCGCGGCGCCCGGGCCGATCGCGCGCATGGCCCTCGACCCCGCGACCGGCGTGCTCGAGGCCTCGGGCACGGGGGCGCGGCCGTGGGCGAGCTTCATCGCGTTCGTGCCCGCCGCGCCGAGCGGCCTCGCGCCGCGCGTCGAATCGCCGGGGGCGCACTGGCTGCACGTCCTGCCGGGCCCCGGCGGCGCCCACTACGCGGTGGGTTACGTGGCGGGCGGCGACTGGAGCCTGCGGATCGAGCCTCGCTGACCGGTGCCACACCGGCACACTGAGATTTGGCCTCCGCGGCAAAGTGCCACACTGTTGCGCGTCTCCTGCACGGAGACGAGTGCCGACAATGGCATAGGGATTGCCTAGAGTGCGCGGCGGGAGGTGAATCCTATGCGTTCGTTCTCGATCCGGCGCGCCGCTCTCGCGGCCGCGCTCACGCTTGCTGCCTCGCCGGTCGCCCTCGCGGCCGAGCCGGTTTCGGCACCGGCGCCGGCGCCCGCGGCGAACTGTCCGACGTGGTTCCCGGACTTCTCGTGCGACCGCGCACAGCGCTTCGACGGGTTCGTGATGCCGGGCACGGCGCCGTACCTGTTCGAGGAGCCGTTCAACACGACCGGCCTCTATCTGTGGGGCGTGTGGCACGAGTTCCCCGGCGCCTCCGCGTTCCAGGGGGGCGACGCGGAGGTCATCGCTCTCGCTGCGCGCGTCGCGATCACCGATCGGCTGTCGTTCATCGCGACGCAGGACGGGTACATGTGGGCGCACCCGGACAACCCGCTCCTGCCCAGCACGTCGGGCTTGATGGACCTCACGGCCGGCTTCAAGTACGCCGCCGTCGTGATGCCGGAGTACCAGTTCATCCTGACTCCGGTGCTGCGCTTCACGATCCCGGCCGGGACGCGGCGCGTGTACGAGGGCAACGGTGATGGCGCCGCTCTGCCGAGCCTCTCGGTCGGCAAGGGCTTCGACGACTTCCACCTGCTCGGCGACATCGGGGTCTACATCCCCTTCAACAACGCCGAGAGCAGCTCGATGATCTGGTACAACGTGCACGCCGATTACAAGGTGACGCCGTGGTTCTCGCCGTTCCTCGAGCTGAACGGCTACTCGTACGTGCACGACGGAAACGGCAGCCTGCCGATCCGCCTCAACCAGACCACCGCCGGCGCGCTCGGCGTCGACCGCGTCGACCTCAACACGGCGCAGGCGCTGCTCGGGACGGGCGGCTTCGAGGGCCTCGACGTCACGAACCTCGGCTCGCGAAACGTCGCGAGCAGCACCGTGATCACGGGCGCAGTCGGCGTTCGCATCCCGCTCCCCGGCAACGTCTCGCTCTCCGCCGCGTGGGAGGCTCCGATGACGTCGACCAAGTACATCTTCAAGCAGCGGGTGACGACGAACCTGTCGTACGAGTTCTGATCCGCCGCCGAACGGCGGCCGCACGCGCGCCCCGGACCGAGCCTCGCGGCTCCGTCCGGGGCGTTTTCTTTTTCTCCCGATATCCTGATGTGAGCGCCCTCGCACCCCATCCAGCCGAGGAGACCTCCGATGGCCGACTTCCTCTCCGCCTATTCGATCCAGTACTGGCTCGAGTCCTGCCCGCAGGGCTACCTCGAGGACACCGAGTACGGACATGCGCCGGGCGAGGCCGAGCCCGCGGCCGTTCTGGGCGACCCGCAGCTCCGGGAGCAGTCGATCCGGACGACGGTGCAGCTCGTCGCCGGTGAGCGCTGCGCGCTCGCCGCGTCGTCGGGCCTCATCAACGCCGCGCCCGACGAGGCCAGCAAGCGCTACCTCGCGACGCAGACGCTCGACGAGGCGCGCCACGTCGAGATCTTCACGCAGCGGCTCTACGACCTCGGCGTCAAGAAGACCGAGCTCGAGAGCGTGATCCGCGAGCACGCCAACCCCAACCTCGTGAAGTTCGCCGAGATCCTGCTCGAGAAGGTCGACAAGAAGGATTTCGTCGCGGGCGTCGTCGGGCAGAACATCGTGCTCGAGGGAATGGCCTTCACGGTCTTCGAGATGATGCACGCCATGACCCAGAGCGTGAACCCGAAGTTCGCGCACACGCTCTCGGGAACGATCGCCGACGAGCGCCGGCACGTCGGCTTCGGCGAGAACCGCATCGGATCGCTCATCAAGGAGCACCCCGAGAAGAAGGGCGAGATCGAACGCATGCAGCGCGACATGTCGTACTACATGCTCGCGACCTTCGCGGACGCCTTCCGCCGCGCGCCGGACGCGGCCGAGCGCAGGCGCTTCGCGCACGAGCTCGGCGGCCGCCCGGAGGCGAGCTGGCACGGCCTCGACCTCGCGCAGGCCGATCCGAAGGACATGGAGCAGGTGCTCGCCGACACGGTCCTGAAGGAGTTCAAGACGCGCCTGGGCCGCATCGGCATCGAGTACCAGACGCCGGCGCGTCCGTAGAGGGGCCCCATGGCCGAGCCCGCTTCCGACGTCCATTCGCTGCCGCCCGAGCGCTTTCTCGAAGAGGTGCACTCGTTCGAGTTCTGGTTCCACGCGGTCGAGGGCTACCTCTCGGCGACGCGCTACGGCCGGCGACCCGAGACGCAGGAGACGCCGCTCTCCGAGTCGGAGCGAGACCGGCTCGTCACTGTTCTGTGTCACTACTGCATCGGAGAGACCGCGGCGCTCGAAGCGTCGAGCGGCCTCATCGCGATCGCGCCCAACCGTTTGACGAAGGTCTTCCTCGCGACGCAGGTGGTCGACGAAGGCCGCCATCTCGAGGTGCTGCTGCACCGGTTGCAGGACCTCGGCGTGGCGAAGCCCGAGGAGGAGATCGAGAAGCGCGCGACGCGCAGCCTCGTCGCCTTCAAGCGGCGGCTGCTCGAGCTGGTCGAAGGCAAGGACTGGGAGGCCGCGATCTTCGCGCAGAACGTGATCCTCGAGTCGCTCGAGTTCACCGTCTTCCAAGCGCACGCCGAGACGGCCGATCCGGTGACGCGCGACGTGCTCGGCGGAATCGTGAAGGACGAGCGCCGCCACATCGGCTTCGGCGAGAACGAGCTCGGCCGCAGGCTGAAGGTCTCTCCGCACGTTCGCGCGCGCCTCGCCGCCGTTCGGCACGAGCTCGACCCGCTGGTGCTCGCGAGCTGCGACGAGACGCTCGCGCAGATCGGGACGGCGCCCTCCGACCGGCCCGAGATCGGACGCAGCTACCTCGCCGCCGTCCATCGCCTCGGCTTCGCATGAGCGGCGAGGCCGATCCGAAGCCGGACGCGCCGGCGTCCGGCGCGGACGAATCGAGGCCGCGGCAGCGCTACGTGCTCGAGGACACCGGCTTCGACGAGGTCCCGGCGAAGTACCGCAAGTACTACCGCAAGTGGAAGGGCCCCTCCGACGAGCTCGCCCCGAACGAAGTGCTCTGTCCCGTGTGCAAGGTCGTGATCCGCTCGACGCGCGAGCTGCGCCCGGGCGACCGCGTGTACTGCATGGCGTGCTTCACGCGTTTCGTCGTGACGCGAAGCGCCACCGGCTCGCTCGAAGCCGTCATCGAGTACTAGGGCGGCGCGCTTCGCGTTCGCGCACTCGGCCCCGCGCCGTCGAGCGACGGGAACGCACCGAGCCCGCCCGCGGTGGCGGACTCGCGTCGGGCGAGCCACTGTCTTCCGATGGACAGACTACGCGCGTACATCGCAGGCACGGGGTTCTACGTTCCGCCCCGCGTCGTGACGAACCAGGACCTCATCGGCCTCGGAATCGCGACCACGAACGAATGGATCGTGAGCCGCAGCGGCATCGAGGAGCGGCGATTCTCCGAGGACGGCGAGGGGCCGTCCGACATGGCGCTGCCCGCCGCCCGCGACGCGATCGACCGCGCGGGGCTGCGGCCCGAAGACATCGACTTCATCGCCTTCGCGACGCTCTCTCCCGAGCACGCCTTTCCCGGCTCGGGCTGCTACCTGCAGGCTGCGCTCGGGCTCCCGGGAGTTCCCGCTCTCGACGTCCGGAACCAGTGCTCGGGCTTCCTCTACGCGCTCGGCTGTGCGCGCGGCATGGTCGAGTCGCGGATGGCGAAGAACGTCCTCGTCGTCGGGGCGGAGAAGCACAGTGCGGCGCTCGACCTCACGACCGGAGGACGCAGCGTCTCGTGCCTGTTCGGCGACGGCGCGGGCGCAGTGGTCGTGCGGGGCACCGGCGACCCCGAGCGCGGCATCCGCTCGATGACGCTCGGCGCCGACGGCCGCTTCGCCGATGCGCTCGCGCAGAAGGTCTGGGACACGCGCAACCGTCCGTTCATCCCGCAGGACGCCGCCGGCCGCGGAATCGTCGAGAAGCGGATGATGTGGGCGCACATGGACGGAAAGCGCGTGTTCAAGAGCGCCGTCGAGACGATGCTGCTCTCCGTGCTGCGGCTGTGCCGCGAGAACGACATCGAGGCCAAGGACCTCGACCTGCTCGTGTGCCACCAGGCGAACCTTCGAATCAACGAGTTCGTTCGCGATCAGCTCGGCCTTCCCGCAGCGAAGGTGCCCGGCAACATCCAGAAGTACGGAAACACCACGGCGGCCACGATCCCGATTCTGCTGAGCGAGCTCGAGCGCGACGGCCGCCTCGAGCCGGGCATGAAAGTCGCGCTCGTCGCGTTCGGCTCGGGCTTCACCTGGGGATCGGCGTACATGATCTGGTGACGCGGCGTCCGACGCTGCTCACCGGCGGGCCTTCGCGATCGCTACGAGGTCCACTCGTTCTCGTCGAACCGGGTGGCGGACGGCTCATCGAGGAGGCGGTCTCGTTCGAGGGCCCGCAGCTTCCGGGCGGCATCGGCCCACCCGGTCCGCGGGCGCCGCGATCACGGACGCTCGGGTCGCGCCGTGCGCGATCGCTCGTCCCCGCCGGCGCGCGCCAGCACGTCCGCCACGTCCGAGGGCGAGAACGACGTCGCGCACGCCCAGCGGCCGAAGCTGCCGTCCTCGTTCACGGCGGCCACCCATTCGGAGAGCGCACTGCGTTTCGCGCGGGCTTCTTCGCTGTCCTGGCCCTTCACCTCGAGAACGAGCCGCACACCGTTCGCGAGGCGGATCAGAAAGTCCGGCCGGTACTTCCGCACGACGCCCTGGAAGACGTAGTGGACCTCGAAGCCGAGGTGATCGTTCTTCACCCACGCGGCGACGTCCGGTGCGCGGTCGAGACCGAAGGCCTCGCCGGCCTCCCACGTGCTGTCGTAGACGCAGAAGTTGGCGTGCGACTTCTCGGCGGCGCCGCAGGGCTTCGCGGTGTACCACGGGCTCATCTCGCCCGTGCTTCGGATCGGATGCTCGCGGTCGAGCACGAGGTGGCGCGCCGAGGTGTTCTCGAGCCGAACGGCGTCGAACAGGTGCCGCACGATCTTGCCCATGTTGAGCGTCAGCAGGATCCGGCGCCGCAGCGGATCGGAGCCGAAGAGCGCCGGCTCGATCTCGATGCGGCCCGAACGCAGGAAGCGCTCCGCCAGGCCGAAGAGCTGGCCGAGCAATAGCTCTCGGCTCCCGGGCCATCCGGGCTGCATCTGGTCGAAGACGTCGCGTGCGGCGGCGAAGCCGAGCGTCTGGAGCCGGCTTCTGCGCCCGAGGTCCTCGAGATCGATCTCGGTGATTCGCGTGACGTCCGCCTTGCCCTCCACGGTGGGGGCGATCTGCGCGAGGGTCGGCGTCTCGTGCGCGGCGATCCGAAGCGGCGGGACCCGCTCGAGGTCGAGGGTGAGACGTGCTCCGTACACCTGGTCGATCCGGACCACGTTCGGCCAGTCGATCTCGAAGCGCTTCTTCTCGGCGACGGGCTCGATCCGCGTCCTCGGCTTCGGCGGCGGCTTCTCCTCGCCGGTGTCCTCGTGCGGGAGGAACGTGAAGGGGACTCCGAAGATGTTGACGAACTCGGCCAGGAAGAAGCCCGTCGCGGGGTCGACCTCGTAGCTCGTCCTGCGGAGCCCGCGCCCGACTACCTGCTCGCAGAGGAGCTGGCTCGTGAAGGCGCGCAGGCCGAGGATGTGCGTCACGGTCTTCGCATCCCAGCCTTCCGAGAGCATCCCGACCGAGATCACGTTCCGGATCGCCGCACCGGGCTTCCCCGGCTGGCCTACGGTGTCGACCATTCGGCGGAGCCGCTCGGCCTGCTCCTGCTTCGTGAGCCTGCGCTCGGGCTCCTCGTCGGCGCTCTCGTCTCCCGCCGGCGGCGCCTCGAGTTCGCCCCCCGCCGTCTCCTCCTGCGCCTCCGCCATCTCGAGCACCTTCGAGTCGATGTGCAGGAG
Organism: Myxococcota bacterium; assembly: GCA_041912475.1. Classification (GTDB taxonomy): domain Bacteria; phylum Myxococcota_A; class UBA9160; order UBA9160; family UBA9160; genus MYXO. The sequence continues at coordinate 4,651 of JAYRMX010000342.1, read as the reverse complement.
GTGCTCGGGATCGCAGAGCTCGGGGATCAGGATCCGTCGCTTCTCGAAGGCGTAGGCGATGCGTGCGGCCGTCTCGGTGCGGTTCGCGACCGTGATCATCACGGGCGGCGTCGCAGCCCCTTCGCGCTCCCAGCGCCTCGCGGTCTCGAGCCAGTCCTTGCCGAGGAGTGTGTACGCGTTCGAGACCAAGTCGGGCAGCGGCTCATGCGGCTCGGCCCGGCGGTTGAGGTCCCCGCTCACGTGGGGGTAAATGTGGAAGAGCTTCGAGCGGTAGGTGGCAGCGTCGGGAATGCCGTCGTCGCGAATGACGACGCGCGGCGTCTTCACCAGCCCCGACTCGATCGCGTCGGCGAGGCCGAAGTCGCTCACGATCCAGCCGAAGAGCGACTCCTCGCGGTTGCGCTTTCCCGACGGCACGAAGGGCGTCGCCGAGAAGTCGTAGGCCGTGAGGATCCCGCGCGCACGATGGATGCGGTCGAGCCCGCCGACCCAGCGCGTGGCCTCCTCGACGTCGCTCTTCGTGAAGTCCGCCTCGCTCGCCTCGGCCGGAACGCGCCAGGCGTGGTGCGCCTCGTCGTTCAGCACCAGCAGGTTCCGCGCGCCGGCGAGCTCGCCGAGCACCTCGCGGACGTACGCCTCGTCGCTCTTCGCGCCGCGCTTGTCGACGCTTCGCCGCCTCGCGAGCCGCTCGTCGCTCTCCCACGCGAGCGCGTGCCAGTTGCGAACCAGCACCTTGCCCTGCCGCAGCCGCTCGCGCATCGCGGCCGGGACGATGTCGAAGGCCTCGTAGTAGCTCTCGGCGTGCGCGGGCTCGAGCACCTGCAGGCGGCTTCGCACCGTGAGGCCCGGCGCCACTACGAAGACGTGCTTCGAGAACCTGCGGTCCTGCGGATCGACGACCTTGTTGAGCACCTGCCAGGCGATCGTCATCGCCATCACGATCGTCTTGCCCGTGCCCGTCGCCATCTTCGCGCACAGGCGCGTGAAGGCTCCCCCGTCGCCCGGCACGTCGAGGCCCTGCCGCTCGGCCGCCGGGGCCTCGGTGAGGAAGATCAGCGTCTCGATCGCCTCGAGCTGGCAGAAGAAGAAACGCCGCTCCTCGCGAATCTCGGGATCGCGCCAGTGTTCGAGCAGCCGGCGCGTCGTTCCCGTGACGCCCGGCCAGCCGGCCGCTCGCCACGCCGAGACGCGCGGCCGGATGCGGTTCACGAGATCGAGCTCGACGAAGATCCCCGGATCGTCGAAGGTCTCCTTCCCGGGCGTGGCGCGCACGTAGCCCGCCGGTCGTCGCCCATCGCGGCGCACGAAGCGCTGGCTCTCGCGTTCGTACGCCCAGTGGGTCGAAGGCTCCTCGAAGGGGGACTGGATGATCAGGTGGTCGATGCCACCGGCCATCACTCCACCTCGAGGATGCGCAGCGATTCGATCCCGCGGTCGTCGACGATTTTGACCGCGACGCGCCGGTGCTCGCCCGGCTCGAACGGAAGCGAGACCGTCCCGCGATAGGCCTCGAGGAGCGTCTCGTCCAGCTCCGCCCGGAGGCTCCGGGCGAGCCGTGCCCAGCCTTCGCCTTCGCCCGCCATCGGGAAGAAGACCTGCCGCGGAAAGACGCTCCGCCCGTCGTAGTCGGGGTCGAGGAGCCAGACCGCGATGCGGCCCACGTCTCCGGACTCGATCTCGCCGGTCTTCGTGTTGAAGTAGTCGAAGCCCAGCACCTCGACCTCGAGCTCGCCTGCGTGCTCGCCCTTCGACACGCGGCGCAGAGCCACCTCCGGCTGCCCCACCAGCCAGAACGACTCGTTGCTCGCGCGCTTCTTCTTGAGGTCCCCCGTCAGCAGATCCGGGTTCATCTGCACCTTGAGGAAGGTCATTCCCGTCTTCTCGGGTCCGAGCTCGTCGATGTCCTTCGCGGCCTCGGGATCGAACTGGAACGCCGCGAAGACCAGCAGCGCCGGCCTCGGCCGGAGCTGCGCGGCCTCCTCGAACGCCCGTGCCACCTGCCGCTGCTCGAGCGGCGCATGCTCCGGCCCGAACGAGATCACGACGCGCTGCGGCCCCATCCAGCCGGCGCCGCGCTCTCGAGTCGAATCGGCGCCGCGGTCGTTCGGCCGGGTCTCCGCCTCGGCGTGCAGCCACTTCGTTCCCGAGAGCGGCTCGACGCGCGAGAAGAGGATCATCTGGTTGTTCTTGCCACGGATCCCGGTCTTCACCAGCTCCTCGCGCCACTCCGCGTGCCGGAGCGTCTCGCCCGAGCGCGCGAGCGACGCATCCGCCTCGCGCGTCTCTTCGAGCTCCGAGAGCGGCTTCACCACCGGCGCCGGCACCGCCTCCACCGTGAACGGCCCCGTGACGCGCGCTTTGCTCGAATCCTTGCGCGGCTGGTCGTAGAGCACCTCCTGATCCGCGTACTTCGCGATCGCCGCATCGATCTGCGCGCGGCTCATCCCCTCCTTGATCTCCGGATTGTTCGCAATGCTCTTCAGCGTCACGTGCGGCACCGTCTTGTAGACGAAGCCGCTCCCGACGCCCTCGTTCGGATGCGCCAGCTCGTAGTAGTCGAACTGCGCCGTCATCAGCCGCTGCTTCGCCAGCGTGATCGCGACCCGCGACGTATCGCACGTGACCCAGCGCCGCCCCCACTGCTCGGCCACGTATGCGGTCGTGCCGGAGCCGCACGTGGGGTCGAAGACGAGGTCGCCGGGGTCGGTGGTCATGAGGAGGCAGCGGGCAATGACCTTGATGTTCGTCTGAACGACGTAGACCTTTGGGTCCGCGAATCCGCTCAGACCCGTATCGGTCCAGAGATTGGTGAATATGTTTACCGGGAAATCCCGAAGGAGGCGCACATAGCGCAGGCTACGACCCAGAAGCAGTAGCCGATCAGCCCACTGGAGACGGCGAAGCCCCTCCTGCGTTGTCTTCCATTGGCAGCCGGCCGGCGGGCGCACCTCGATCCCGTCGAAGTCGAACGGGAGAGCAAGATGCGCGGTCGTGAACATCGCCGATGTGTTGTCGGTGTGAAAGAGCTCGTCGCTCTCATCGACCGGTTCACCCGTCACTCGCCTTCGCTTCTCCCCGGATGCCTTACGAATCCAGTCGTACTGCGTGGCACCTACCTGGCCTTCTGCCTTTTCGACAAAGAGTTGGCGGTACTTCGCCTTCTTGCTGTCCCGCGCATACCAGACGATGTAGTCGCATCGGGATGCGAGCAGGTTCGAGCCGAGGCCTGTTGTCTTGGTGAAGCCAATCAGAGCGGCAAAGTTGGCAGTTCCGAACACCTCATCACACATCTCCCGCACGTGATGCACGTTCTCGTCGCTGATCTGCACGAACACGGACCCGCTCTCGCTCAGCAGCTCCCGCGCCAGCAGCAGCCGGTCGCGCAGGTACGTGAGGTAGGAGTGGATCCCGAGCTCCCAGGTGTCGCGGAACGCGCGCACCATCTCGGGCTCCTGGGTGAGATCCTCGTCCTTGCCGTCCTTCACGTCGCGGCGGTTCACGAAGGGCTGGAAGTTCGAGCCGTAGCGGATGCCGTAGGGCGGGTCGATGTAGACCATCTGCACCTTGCCGGCCATCGCCTCCTTCTCGAGGAGCGAGCTCATGACGAGGAGCGAGTCGCCCGCGACGAGCCGGTTGGTCCAGCCGTGCGGGTGGCGGTAGAAGTCGAGCGCCTCGCGAAGCGGCGGGTTCTCGGCCGGCTGCGAGAAGAGCGAGAGCTGCTCCGCGCTCGCGGGCGCCGCAGCCCTCTTTCGCACGGCCGCGAGGATCGACTTGGGATCGATCCGCTCGTGGACGTGCAGCGAGACCGTCGGCACCTCGAACGACGTGTGCTCGGCCTTCCCGGCCCAGACGAGCTGCGGGTCGAGGTGGGGATCGTAGGCGTAGGTCTTCTTCTCCCCGGGGTCGGGATCGGTCTCGGGCGTCACGAGCCCGACCGGCGGGTTGTTCACCCGCTGCTTGTCGCGGTGCTCGTACTGCTCGATGGGCTTGCCGGCGCCCGAGCCCTTGCCTCGCCCCCCGCTGCGCGTCCGCTTCGCCGCCATTGACTGCGCTCACCCTCCCTGCCGCCGCAGCCGCGCTGGCGCCGGGCTCCCGCCCTCGCGCGCGAAGCCCTGCGGATTCTACACACGCCGGGATCGCGAGTGGAGCCGATCTCTCCCGATGCGTCAGCCTCCCCGGCCGCCTCCGTCCCGCAGCCCCGGGATCTCCCGCAGGTCGATCCGTCCGTGCCGCAGCCAGCCGATTCGCAGCAGCCACGAACGAGCCGCCGCCACCGGCGGCGGCCCGCTCGTGCCCTGCGCCGTGCTCGCGCCGTCCATCCAGCCGCCGAACCAGCGCCCCGAGCTCGCCGGATCGGCCGCGCAGGCCGCGCGATGCGCAGCCGCGCGGCCGCTCCGCTCTGCAAGGTGCTTCCTCGCATTCAGGAGCACGTACGCGAGCGCATTTCGAACCTCGCGCGGCGTGCGCAGCCGCCGCAGGTGGTAGCGCTCCGGAAGCACTCGCCCCCGCACGCGCAGCACGCGCCGCACGAGCAGCGCGAGCCGCGTGGCGAGAGCGGTCATGCCGCTTCGCAGCGCGGCTGCGCTCTCGGCCTCGACGATGGCGTGGACGTGGTTGCTCTGGATGGGGTAGTGGATCAGCCGGAACTCGG
>JAYRMX010000341.1:0-1980 GCA_041912475.1 Myxococcota bacterium | reverse complement strand
TCGGCGTAAACGAGCTCGTCCTGCGCGCGATACACGAATCGGTGTCTTACGATCTCGTCCAGCGTGTGCGGCTCGGCGAGGAAGAAGCAGTGGCCGCGCGTGTGGCCCGGAGCGTGGATCGCGCGCAGGCGGACGCCGCCGAGATCGGGAGCGTGCTCGAATGCTCGTGGCGGGTGACCTTCTCTGGCACGGAGGCCTCGTCGATGGCGTCGAGCGGCACGGCGACTTCGATGAGCTCCTCGTTCACGGCCGTCCTTCCCCCCCGGCGGCGAACCAGCGGCGGCGCGGATCGCGCGGGCCGGAGCCCACGACGACGATGAAGCCCCGCGCGGCGAGGGCAGCGAGGCGATGTTGTGTCGCGCGCGTCGAGAGGCCGGCATGCGCCGCGATCTCGGCCGTCGAGCGTCCGTTCCCCTCCCGAATGAACGTGACGATCCGATCTTCCACACGGCCCAGCACCGGCTCGGCGATGCGCTCCGTGCGGATCGTCACTCGGAAGCGGAACCCAAGCTCCGCGAACTCCGGCGCGGGCAGGCCCGCCATCGCGCACGCCGCGACCATCCGCTGCACTCCCGTGCCCCACTGCTCGACGAAGCCCAGCTCCTTGAAGACGCGCGCGATGACGCGGTTGCGCACGCGCGAGACACCGTCGCGCAGGTCGCCCAGCGTGAGGCCCGGCAGCAGGATGCCTGGATTCTCGACCTCGATCCGGTCGTCGAACACTGCCACGCGGATCGGCGCGCCGCGCTGCGTGTAGTCGGCGTGCGCGACGGCATTGACGATCGCCTCGCGCAAGGCCGCCGGCGGCACCGCCGGCAGGTCGCGGCGGCGGACACGGCCGACGGTCAGGCCGAGCCGCGTGTTGCGCTCGACGAACCCGACCGCTTGCTCGATCGCCAGCGCCGGGTAAGCGGTCAGATCCGCCCGGTCCGCCAGGTGGGCGCGGTCCGTCCCCGCGAAGCGGCCCGCCTGGAGGTGGGCGTCCGGAAACCGGGCGAGCCGCTCCCGGCCGAAGAGCAGGAGCCCGCCGGCCGTCGGCACCGTGCGCCCCTGATACCGCCGGACCATTCCCAGCGTCTCGAGATCCTTGCGGCGCAGCGGCCGGCGCTCCGCAAAACACTGCGAAGCAGCTCCGAAGTCGATGGCTTCGGAGTCGAGATCCGCCAGCGGCTCTTCGTCGAAGCCCTCGGCGCCGATTCGCCGCGAGAGCTCGGCGATGAGCGCGGAGTCCGCCGCACGGTTGGTGGAGCCCAGCCGCACGTACGTGCCGCGCGCCGGGCCTTCGGAGCGCAGATGATGGGGACGCAGGGCACTGGGATGCACCGTCACCACCACCGCGTACGACTTCCTCCACGGAACGATCTCGATCTCGGGCAGGAGGCGCGGCTCGATGGAATCGGCCACGAGGTTGGCGATGCGCTCCTCGAGGTCCAGCGGCTGCTTCACCCCGACGACCGCCCGTGAGGCGTCCTCGACACCGACGATGAGCCGACCTCCGGCGGCGTTGGCGAAGGCGACGAGCGTACGCAGCGCCGGCGCGGGAGACGAGAGGTCCCGCTTGTACTCCAGCGTCTTGCCCTCGGGCTGGCGAAGGATCTCGTCGAGCCTCATGCTGCGCAATCTACTACGAACTCATCGGCGCCGTCCAGCTTCGCAGTGGTCTTCCGAGAGCGTCGACCGCCGGCGGCCGCGCGCGTGCGCTCCGCGCGGCCGCCGCCTCCGGGCGGCGCGGCCGCTCCTCATCCCCGCGCACGAAACCGCCCCGGCTCGACCTCCTCGACCCGCCCCGACGCGAGAAGGCGCGCGAGGTGCTGGGCCATGCTCCGGCGCTCGACGGGATCGGCGTAAACGAGCTCGTCCTGCGCGCGATACACGAATCGGTGTCTTACGATCTCGTCCAGCGTGTGCGGCTCGGCGAGGAAGAAGCAGTGGCCGCGCGTGTGGCCCGGAGCGTGGATCGCGCGCAGGCGGACGCCGCCG
>JAYRMX010000340.1:0-1907 GCA_041912475.1 Myxococcota bacterium | reverse complement strand
GGGCGAAGCTCGGACGCGTCGAAAAGCCTCGCCCGGCGCCGCCGCGGCTACGCGGCCGCGTAGCCGAGCGCGCACCACGCGGCGCCGAGAGCGACGTCGGGGGTCCTCGAGAGGGAGCCCGAGTCGCGCGCGCAGGTGACGAGCAAGAGATCGGCGAAACCGATCCCCGCGCCCGTGAGGACCGAACCCTCGGCGTCGAGAAATGCGAGCGCGCGGCGCGCGTCGGGCACGGGGAGGTGGGGCAGGCGCGACAGGAGCTGCGGAACGCCCTCCGGGATCCCGGAGCCGAGCCGCAGCTCCGCCGTCACGACGTCGCAGGTGGCAACGCGCCCCGCGCGCAGCAGCTCGACGAGCTCGACGTCGCGTCTTCGGAAGTGGCCGATCCAGACGGAGGTGTCGACCAGGATCACGATGCTGCGCGAGCGCGGCGCCGGCGCGGAGCTCGCGCGCGTGGTGCCGCACCGCCGAGCGCCGCCAGCCGCTCGGCGGCGTCGCGGGCGACGAGCGCGCGGAGCGCCTCCTCGATCACCGCCGTCCGCGTGAGGCCGGGCCGCTCGCGCTCGGCGAGTGCGAGCAGCTCGGCGTTCAAGTTGAGAGTCGTACGGAGCGTATGCATGGATCCATACTAAGGTGATGACCGGAGCGGCGCAATCGGCGGAGCGTGCGTGCGAACACGCCGCCGCCGAGCCGCGCGACCGCCGACTCTCGAGCGCGAAAGCCCTCGATGCTCCGGTCGCCGCTCACGGCGCGACGGGGTCGTGCACGAGCGCCGCGAGTCTCCATTCGCCGTCGAGTCCCTTGAGGCGGCGCGCTCCCCGGTCTTCGAAACGCAGGCCCGACGCCTGCGCGAGCGTTCTCGTCAGCTCGGAGACGAGGATCTCGTCCGGGCCGGCGGCCGCCATGATCCTCGCGGCGGCGTGGACGCAGACGCCCCGCACGTCCGCGCCGACGATCTCGACCTCGCCGACGTGGATGCCGGCGCGGATCCGCAGGTCGTCGCGGTTCGCGATGCGCCGGATCGCCGCGGCGCAGCGCAGCGCCTGGCCGGGGCCGTCGAACGTCGCCAGCAGGCCATCGCCGGTCGTCTTCACCTCGCGCCCGCCGTAGCGCTCGAGCTCGGCGCGCGCTGCGACGAAGTGCTCGGAGAGAAGTGCCCGCCAGCGCGAGTCGCCGAGCCCTGCAGCCCTCGCCGTCGAGTCGACGAGATCGGTGAAGAGGAGCGTTGCGAGCACGCGGCTGCGGCTGCCCATCAGGAAGCTCGCGAAGAAGGGACGGTTGCCCGCGATGTCGAGCTGCACGCACGGCTCGTCTCCGATCGTGTAGCCGTCGTGACCGGGCGCGATCTCGAAGACGTCGTCCGGCCCGTACACGATCTCCCTCCCGTCGGGATAGAGAATGCCGAGCCTCCCGGAGAGCACGACCCCCACGTGGCGGACCTGACACCACTCTCCGCCCACGCTCGGGCGGACGTGCTGGGACCAGCGCCAGCCGACGTCCGTGACCATACGGCTCAGCGTGAGCTCGCCGAGCTCGACGAGATTCGCGGTGAGTCTGGGAAGGCTCACGACCTCGTCCGGCGTGTGGAAGCTCTTGAACGCGGAGTCGGGCATCGTTCCCGCCGTCAGATCCCGGGTGATTCGTCCAGCGACCGTCCCTGCACGAGCATGACTCGCGCGCGCGCCGGCGCCCAGCGAGCCCGGCCAGCAAGGAGACGACGACGGCGAGAGCCGACGACGACGTCTTTGCAAGTGACGTGCAGGTCCGGCGCGCGGCGCGTCAGGCCCTTCGTCGCAGGGACAGCAGGGCGGCGAGCCCGACACCCAAAAGCGTATGCGTGGCCGGCTCCGGGACGGAGGCGCCCTCGAGGACGAAGGCGAGGTCGAGCCCCTCGCGGGCGAAGGGCGGGT
>JAYRMX010000339.1:0-9154 GCA_041912475.1 Myxococcota bacterium | reverse complement strand
TCCGAGCGCGAAGTTCAAGCGGCGCTGGGCGGCCGCGATCCTCCGCGATCATCTGCTGCGGCGCCCTCCGCCGCGCGAGGTGGTTCGGGCGCTCTCGGAGAGCTTCGTCGAGACGAAGGGCATGTCGAGCGCGACGCTCTTCTGGCAGCTCCACGGCGGCGTGATCGACGTCTCCGCCGGGCCCTGGGATCCGGCGCTCCCGCGCGGCGTTCGCGACTACGTGCGCGAGTCGCTCGAGAAGGGGTGGCAGCTCGTCGAGCCCGCTCCCGGAAAGAGCCCGCGTGCGCTGCTCGTGATGGCGGGAAATCCGTTGCGGCGCGTTCGCGGCGCGCACCGCCTGCGCGAGGTGCTCTGGCCGAAGCTCGACCTCGTCGTCGTGACCGACATCCGCATGAGCTCGACGGCGCGCTTTGCCGACTACGTGCTTCCCGTCGCGGCCTCGTACGAGAAGACCAACGCCTCGAGCTTCGTCAACCAGTTCCTGCTCGTGCACGCGGCGAGGGCCGCGACGGCGCCGATCGGCGAGACGAAGGACGAGTGGGAGATCGCGTGTCTGCTCGCGGCGAAGGTCCAGGAGCGCGCGAAGGCGCGGGGCATCTCCGAGTTCGAAGGGCGCCGCGGGGACCCGCAGCGTCTCGACACGGCGTACGACCGCATCACGCGCGACGGCGAGCTCGGCCCGAGGGACGCCGAGAAGCTCGCGCGCGGCCTCATCGAGAACGCGACCAATCTCGACACGACGAGCTTCGACGCGGCGATCGCGCGCGGATGGGCGCGTGTCACCGCGCTCGGCCGCGGCCCGATCAACGCCTCGTCGGCGACAGACTGGTCGGGCAGCGAGCCGATCACGCCGTACCTCTGGCACCTCCGCGACAAGAAGCCGTGGCCGACGCTCACCGCGCGCGTCCAGTTCTACATCGACCACGACTGGTATCTCGAGCTCGGTGAAGCGCTTCCGGTCTTCAAGGAGCCGCCGAAGGCGGGCGGCGACCATCCGCTCCAGATGACCGGCGGGCACACGCGCTGGAGCATCCACTCGCTCCAGCGGGCCGACACGACGATGCTGCGCCTGCAGCGCGGCGAGCCCGCGCTCTACGTCGCCGCCGAGGACGCGCGCGCGCGCGGGATCTCCGACTGGGACCGTGTCGAGGTCTGGAACGACATCGGCCGCTTCCGCGTCCGCGTGAAGGTCTCGCCCGCGCTTCGCCCCGGGCAGGTCGTCATGTACCACGCGTGGGAGGACTACCAGTTCGAGGGCGGCATCGGTCACCGCAACGTGCTCGCGACGCCGCTCAACCCGCTCGGTCTCGTCGGCGGCTACCCGTACCTCGATCCGACCTTCGGCATTCGTCACCCCGGTATGAACGACCGCGACACGCGCGTCGACATCCGGAAGGTCTGACCGCGCGCGCTCGCCCGAGCGTGAAGGAGGGGCCTCGCGTGTGGATCGTCGCCGACCTGACCGACTCGATCGGAAGCCTGACGCTGCAGCAGCCCGCAAAGCGCAACGCGCTCAGCAGGCCGCTCGTCGAGGAGCTCCTCGCCGCGCTCGCCGACTTCGAGCGGCGATCGGCCCGCGCGGTCGTGATTCGCGCGGCCGCCGACGCGAAGGTCTGGTCGGCGGGGCACGACATCGCGGAGCTCGCCGAGGCGCAGGATCCGCTCGTCTACTCCGACCCGCTCGAGCGGCTGCTCCGCGCCGTGAAGCGCTTCCCGGCGCCCGTGATCGCGATGGTGCACGGGTCGGTCTGGGGCGGCGCCACCGACCTCGCGCTGAGCTGCGATCTGATCGTCGGCGACGAAACCGCGTCGTTCGCGATCACGCCGGCGAATCTCGGCCTCGCGTACAACACGGCGGGGATCCTCCAGTTCATGCGGAGGTTGCCCTTGAACGTGGTGAAGGAGATGTTCTTCACCGGGGCGCCGGTGAAGGCCGACGACGCCCTGCGCTGGGGCATCCTCAACCATCTCGTTCCGGCGTCCGAGCTCGAGCGCTTCACGAACGACCTCGCGCGCAGAATCGCCGCGGAGGCGCCGCTCGCCATGGCCGCCGTGAAGGAGCAGCTCCGCGTGCTCGCCGAGGCCGACCCGATCACGCCCGAGGCTTTCGAGCGGATCCAGGATCTGCGCCGCCGCGTCACCCAGAGCGAGGACTACCGCGAGGGAATCCGCGCCTTCCGCGAGAAGCGGCGGCCCGTGTTCACCGGTCGCTGATGCGATCCGGACGCCGGCTCACGCCTCGCGAGCCGGAGAGCCCGGCGCGGGACGGCCTCGCGAGGCAGGGCGGTCCGCCATGACCGAGGGGCGCGAGGACGAGGCGCTGCGATGCGGGGCGCGGCCTCGCGCCGCGGCGCGCGGCCGGCGGAGGGCGGCATGCGCCCTTCTTCTCGCGAGCATCGCCGCCGCGGCGTGCAGCCTTCCGCCGCGCTACGTCGCGCGGGTCCTGTTCTGGGGGAACGCGGACGTCGGCGATTCCGCGCGGTTTCCCGCGCGGCCCGTGCGTGCGGGCGCCGCGCCGCAGCGCTTTCGAGCGCCCTCCGACACGGCGCCGGCGCGCCGCGTCCTCGAGGCGGCCGCGGGGGCCGCGGACATCGGCGCCTTTCTCGACGAGACGGGGACGCAGGCGCTCCTCGTCGTGGAGAAGGACGCGCTCGTCTACGAAGGCTACGCGAACGGAGCCTCGCGCGAGACGATCGTCACGTCGTTCTCGGTCGCCAAGTCGTTCACGTCGGCGCTCGTCGGAATCGCGCTCGCGAAGGGACACCTTCGCAGTGCCGCCGATCCGATCACCGTCTACCTGCCCGAGCTGGCGCAGCGCGATCCGCGCTTCTCGCGGATCACGCTGCGGCACCTCATGACGATGTCTTCGGGCATTCGCTACGTCGAGTTTCCCTTCGTGAACGGCGACGATGCGAAGACGTACTACTACCCGGACCTGCGGTCGCTCGCGCTCGGAAAGACCGTGATCGCCGGGCCGCCGGGCGAGCGCTGGCTCTACAACAACTACAACCCGCTCCTCATGGGAATGATCCTCGAACGCGCGACCGGAACGAGCGTCGCGCGCTATCTCGAGGCCGAGCTCTGGCAGCCCTTCGGCGCGGAGGCCGACGGCTCGTGGAGCCTCGACTCCGACGAAACGGGCTTCGAGAAGATGGAGAGCGGAATCAACGCACGCGCCGCCGACTTCGCGAGGTTCGGGAAGCTGCTTCTCGACGGCGGGCGCCGCGACGGGCGACAGGTGATTCCGGAGGAGTGGGTCGCCGAGTCGACCACGACCGATCCGGGAGGGGGCCGCCCCGACTACTACCCCGACGGCGACCTGCTCGGCAGCCGGGCCGCGGGCGCGCGCGGCTACTACGCGTATTGGTGGTGGGGAACCAGGCGTGGCGACGGAACGCACGAGTTCTGTGCGATCGGAAACTTCGGCCAGTTCATCTTCGTTTCGCCGGCGAGAGGCGTCGTGATCGCGCGGAACGGGTCGCGGTGGGGCCGCCCCGTTCGCTGGTGGCTCGACTGGTTCCACGAGGTCGCACGCGGCATCGGCGAAGACGACGCGGCCTCGGCTACGCGTACATCGGACGCCGGTCCTGGAGACGGAGCCAGCCGCGCGCGATCCGGTAGACGAGCCAGAGGCTGACCCCGATGAGGATCGCCGCCGCGATCGGAATCCCGATCAGCGTGACGAACAGAACGAGGGCGACGATCACCCAGAAGATCGCGAACCAGAACGTCCGGATCTGCCAGCGGTAGTGCGACTCGAGCCACGTGCCTCGGGCATCGCTGCGCTTCAGGTAGTTGAGGATCACCGCGACGATCGACGGGACGCTGCCGACGAAGCTGCCCACCACCGTCGCCGTGCCGGCGATGCCGACGACGATCGCCGCCGCGTGGAGCGCATAGACGACGTGCGCGATCGTCACCGCGGACGGCAGCGGAGCGCGGCCGTCGGAGGAGGACGGAAGGCTCGCGTGCACGGCGGACCCCCTCGCGTGTCACGGCATGGTCGCCGAACCCACCCCGGCCGCACGGCCGGCGAAGGCGTGCGGGCTCGCGAGGCGAAGGTGGCCGGCCGGGGCTGGCCCTTCGCGAAAGATCGTTCAAGCTCTCCTCATGACCGCACACTACCGATTCGTCGTCATCGACGACGACCCCGCCGAGCTCGAGTGGATGACGCAGGCGCTCCGTGCGGCCGGCCACGAAGTAACGCCGTGCAACGACAGTCGCGCCGCCCTCGCGCTCATCCTCGAGCTCCGGCCCGATTGCGTGATCGCCGACCTCATGATGCCCGAGATCGACGGCCTCGAGATCCTCGTGCGGGTTCGGAGACAGCCGGAGGTGGCGACCACCAAAGTTCTCATCGTGAGCGGAAAGATCTACGACTTCGACGAGGCGCGCGCGCGAAGGCTCGGCGCCGACGGCTATCTGAAGAAGCCCCTCGACGCGGAGCGCGTGCTGGCGGCGGTCATGGCCATGATGCTCGACGAAGTGGTCGTGCGTTATTGGGGCGTGAGGGGCACGCTGCCGACCTCGGGGAAGGGCACGATCGCGTACGGGGGCGACACCTCGTGCGTCACCGTCGAGCTCCCAACCGGCGACCTCGTCATCTTCGACGCCGGAACGGGGATTCGCGTCCTCGGTGAGCACCTCATGCGGCTCGGCAAGCGGGTGAGTGCGCGCCTCTTCATTTCGCATCCGCACTGGGACCACATCAATGCGCTCCCGTTCTTCGCGCCGCTGTACGTCCCCGGAAACGACTTCACGATGCTGGGCCCGGCGCAGGCGACTCTCGGGATGGCGGATCTCATCAGCGCCCAGATGGAAGGCGTCTACTTCCCCATCACGGTCCGCGAGTGGGGGGCGAACGTCCAGTACCGTGACATGCGCGAGGAGACGATCGAGCTCGGTGACATCGTGGTGCGGGCGCGGCTGCTGAGCCATCCGGGCTACTGCCTCGGCTACCGGCTCGAGTACCACGGCCGCTCGGTCTGCTACGTGACGGACAACGAGCTCTTCCTGCAGGACCACCCCGCCTACAACGCATTCTACGTCGAGCAGCTCACGCGCTTCGTTCGGGGCGCGGATCTCCTCATCACCGACACCACCTACACCGACGAGGCGTATGCGTCGAAGATCGGCTGGGGCCACTCCTGCGTGAGCCAGGTGGTCACGCTCGCGCACTCCGCAGAGGTCGCGCGGCTGCACCTGTTCCACCACGACCCGTCGGAGGACGACGCCGCGATCGATCGGAAGCTCGAGCAGGCCCGAGAAAAGGGGCGCAAGCTCGCCACGCAGACCGAGATCTCGGCGCCGGCGCAGGGGACGGTGCTCCGCCTCGGGAAGGGACGAGAAGCCGCGGAGCCCGTTCGAGCGGGAGGCGAGACGAGAGAGGCGCTCCACTGACGGCCGGCGCGAGCGGGGGCCGCACGCAGCCGCGCCCGCTTTGTGTCAGCTCCCCGGCGTGACGACCGCGCGCCCGCGAATCGTTCCCTGCCGCAGGCGCTCGTAGGCCTCGGGCGCCTTCTCGAGCGGGAACGTTTCGACCTCGGCGTTGAGCTCGCCTTGCGCGGCGAGCGCGATCACGTCGGCGAGCTCGGGGATGCTCCCGTAGAACGTCGACGCCATCGACACTTCGGTCGGAACGGTCATGTAACCGAACGGATACGAGCCGCCGGCGATGCCGACCAGCGTGATGGCGCCGAGGCGACGCACGACCGAGACGGCGAGCGCGAGCGTCGCTTCCGATCCCACGACGTCGAGCACCAGCTCGGCGCCGGCGCCGCGCGTGAGCTCGCGCACGTGCTCGGTGGCGCGCGCATCGGCCGCCACCGCGTCGGCGCCGAGCCGTCGCGCAATGGCCAGCTTCTCCGGGGAGGTGTCGATCGCGATCACTCGCGACGGCGAGATCGCCTTCACGACCTGGATCGCCATCTGCCCGAGCCCGCCCACGCCGATCACGACTACGGTCGATCCCGGAATCAGCAGCGACAGCGAGCGCCTCACCGCGTGATACGTCGTGAGGCCGGCATCCGTGAGCGGCGCCGCGGTACGCGGATCGAGTCCGTCGATCGGCAGCAGGAAGCGCGACGACGGGACGATCATGTGCGAGGCCATTCCGCCGTCGATTCCGAGCCCGCAGCCGACGAAGCCGATCGCCTTCTCGCAGTAGTTCTCCATTCCGACGCGACAGGTCGCGCAGCGCCCGCAGCCCCAGACGCTGTACACCATGACCGGAGCGCCTTCGTCCCAGCCGGAGACGCCCGCGCCCACGCGCTCGACCCAGCCCGCGTTCTCGTGTCCCAGCGTGAACGGCAGCACGTACGGCAGCGCGCCTTCGGGAGCGTCGAGCACGTGGAGGTCGGAGTGACAGACCCCGGCGCCGCCGATGCGCACGAGCACTTCTCCCGGACCGGGCTCACGGATCTCGACGTCGCAGAACGACGGCGCGGCCTGCGCCCGAGTCATGCGGTAGGCCTTCATGACGGCATTCCTCCCCCGGCTGCTTTCTGTACTTCCACCGCAACTCCGCGAGGTCCGAAGTTCGGCGCGCCGTAGAGCGCGCGGTAGTGGAGCTGTCCGTAGCCTCCGGCCAGATGCAGGCTCTTCCACGGCGACGAGATCGGCTCCTGCTGGCCGCGCTGCCCCTTGAACTGGAAGTTCTCCCAGGCGTGATAGATGATCGCCTGTCCCGGCTGCACCGCCGGGCTGATCTTGACGATGCACTCGAACGCGCCGGTGTCGTTGAAGACCCGGATCCGATCGTTGTCGGCGAGCTTTCGCGCCGCGGCGTCGCGCGAACCCAGGTACAGCACGGGCTCGCCGCGCTGCAGGCGGAGCAGGTTCGATTCGCTGCGCCAGATGCTGTGGATGCTCCAGCGGGTGTGCCCGCCGGTGATCCGCAGCGGATAGTTGCCCCCGGCCGCCGGCGGATCCTTGTGCACCGGCATGGCTTCCCCCGCCGCCATGTACCACTCGTGGTCGAGATGGAACTGCTGGCGACCGGTCAGCGTCGGCCACGACTCCTTGCCCTCGACCTGCCACGCGTTCGGATACAGCGGCCGCGAGAACTCGACGTCCGAGCACATGTTGTTGAGCGTCGAATACGGACCGTTTCGCCGGACGGGGACGACGCCCCGCCGGATCGCCTCGTCCCACGTCGTGTCCTGGAGGATTTCCGAGCGGGCGAAGATGTAGTCCATTCCGGTGCGCGGCTTTTCCGGATCGAACGCACCCTGGGCGCTCCACGCGTCGAACACGGTCGACAGGTCGAGGTCCTTGCCGAACGCGTTCTTGACGGTCGTCACGCCCTTCGCGCGGGCTCGCTCCTGGATGCGCTTGCAGAGGGTGCCGAAGATCCACCATTCGTTGCGCGTTTCGGCGAGCGGCTCGACGGCCTTGTCGTTGAGCACGATGTAGGGGAGGAATCCCCAGGCGTACTTGATTCCGATCTTCTCGTAGTAGCCCGCCGCCGGCAGGATGATGTCGCTGTGCATGCCGGTGGTCGACATCTGCGTGTTGACGTTGACGACGAGATCGAACTTCGGCCACAGCCGTTCGAGCGCGATCTGCGGAGCGGGCCACTGGCGGAGCGGATTGTCCGCGTTCACCAGGAAGACCTTCGGCGTCTTGCCCACGGCCGGGTAGATGGTCATCCAGCCGCGCTCGACGGAGAGCTTCATCGCCTCGTCGAGGCCGAGCGGGTTGGCCGGGTCGTTGTACGCGGCGGCTCCCATCGTGGACGCGTACCCGCCGTGCGCATAGAGGAAGGGCAGGACGGGCGTGAAGGCTCGCTCGCGCGCGTGCGTGGTGTAGAACGCTTCCATGTCGCGGACTGCCGGGCGGCCGGTGACGCGCATCAGGAGCTTGAGCAAAGCGGGCGCCTCCTTGAGGGCGCCGAGCTCCTCCCAACCCGTGAGCGTCCACCAGGCGCCGAGTCGCAGCCCGCCGCCCGCCTTGCCCTGATTGCCCGTGAGCGCCATCAGGAGCGCGAACGACCGGTGCATGAGATCGCTGTGGTAGTGCTTGCAGGCGCCGGTCGAGGCGTAGATCAGCGCCGCCTTGGCCTTCGCCATCGCGCGCGCCGTCCGGCGGATCACCCCGGCCGAGACTCCCGTGATCTTCTGCGCGTGCTCGGGCGTAGCGGTCGCATCGAGCTGGCGGCGGAGCCGTTCGAAGAGCGGCTCCACCTCGAGCGTTCGCCCCGCCGCCGTCGTCACCGTTCGGCGGCCTTCGAGCGAGGGAACGACGTCGCCGAGCGCGAGCGTCGGCTTGCGCATCCCCTGGCTTCCCGGGGCGAGAACGACTTCCTTCTTCGCTTCGTCCCAGAGATAGAAGGCGTCGCTGCGTCCGTTCGCGATCAGGTCCGCTTCGCGCAGAAATCGGCCCGTGTCGGTGCGGACGAGAAACGGCAGATCGGTCTGTTCCCGGACGTAGTCCTTCGCGATCAGCGACTCCGAGATCATCACCTGCGCCATCGCCAGCGCGAGCGCCGGATCGGTCTGCAGCTTCGGCGAGATCCAGAGATCCGCGCGCATCGCCGTCGGGTTGTAGTCGGGCGCGATGACGACGATCTGCGCGCCGCGATAGCGGGCTTCGGTCAGGAAGTGCATGTCGGGAATGCGCGTATAGACCGGATTGGCCGACCAGAGAACGACGTAATCGGAGAGGAAATAGTCGTCGATGGTCCCGTCGTTCATGAACATGCCGTAGGTCTGGGTCATTCCGACGGGCATGTCGCCGATGCCGGAGAACGTGTCGAGCGTGGTCGATCCGAGCGCGCGCAGCATCCGAATCTCCGCCGCGGAGTCCGGGCCGTGGTCGAAGTTCGGCCCGGGCGTCGCGACGACGCTGTCGGTGCCGTGCGCCGCGGCGGCGGCGATGATGCCATCCGCCACCTTGTCGAGAGCCTCGTCCCACGAGATGCGCCTCCACTTTCCGCTGCCCCGCTCGCCGACGCGCTCGAGCGGATGGCGCAGCCGCTGGGGCGAGTTCATGAGGCTGCTGTAGCAGGCGCCCTTCTGGCAGCCGCGCGGGAAGAAGTCCGGCGTCCCCGCGCGTCCGCCCTCGTCGTAGGCGTGTGACTGCTCTTCGCGCCAGACGACGCCGTCCTTCACGTAGACGTCCCACGCGCACGCCGACATGCAGTTCACGCGATTGT
>JAYRMX010000338.1:0-6159 GCA_041912475.1 Myxococcota bacterium | reverse complement strand
GTGATCTCCTCCTTTCCGAGCTTCGTGTCGCGAGCGACGCACTCGAACTCCTCGATGTGGATCGAGGTGAAGAGGTCGTCCTTCACGACGCGCTCGGAGATGAGGATCGAGTCCTCGAAGTTGTACCCGCCCCACGGCATGAACGCGACGACGACGTTCGCGCCGAGCGCGAGCTCGCCGCGCTCGGTCGCCGGTCCGTCGGCGATCACCTGTCCGCGCCGCACGCGGTCGCCCGGCTTCACGATCGGGCGCTGGTTGATGCACGTGTTCTGGTTCGAACGCTGGTACTTGATGAGGTTGATGATGTCGACGTTCGAGCCCTTGCCGTCGTCCTCGTCGGGCTTGATCACGATCCGGCTCGCGTCGACCGACTCGACGACGCCGTCGCGCTTGGCGACGACGGTGACGCCCGAATCGCGCGCGACCACGGCCTCCATGCCGGTGCCGACGAGCGGCGCCTGCGTCCGCATGAGCGGCACGGCCTGGCGCTGCATGTTCGAGCCCATGAGCGCGCGGTTCGCGTCGTCGTTCTCGAGGAACGGAATCATCGAGGCCGCCACCGACACGAGCTGGTTCGGCGAGACGTCCATCATCTGGATCTCGAGCGGCGGCAGCATCACGAACTCGCCCGCCTTCCGGGCCGAGATCTGGTCGCTGAGGAACCGGCCGCGCTCGTCGAGCGCAGCGTTCGCCTGCGCGATCGCGAGACGCTCCTCTTCGAGCGCCGAGAGGTACTTGACCTCGTTCGTCACGCGCCCGTCCTGCACCACGCGATACGGCGTCTCGATGAAGCCGTAGTCGTTCACGCGCGCGAAGGTCGAGAGCGATGCGATCAGGCCGATGTTCGGGCCTTCCGGCGTCTCGATCGGGCAGATCCGCCCGTAGTGCGTCGGGTGGACGTCGCGCACCTCGAAGCCGGCGCGCTCGCGCGTGAGGCCTCCCGGCCCGAGGGCCGAGAGCCGGCGCTTGTGCGTCACGGCCGAGAGCGGGTTCGTCTGGTCCATGAACTGCGAGAGCTGGCTCGACCCGAAGAACTCCTTGATCACGGCCGAGACCGGCTTCGAGTTGATGAGGTCGTGCGGCATGAGCGTCTCGATCTCCTGGAGCGACATCCGCTCCTTGATCGCCCGCTCCATGCGCACGAGCCCGATCCGGTACTGGTTCTCGAGCAGCTCGCCGACCACCCGCACCCGGCGGTTGCCGAGGTGGTCGATGTCGTCGACGCGCTTGTCCGGGTCCGCGCCGTTCTTGAGGTCGACCAGGTACTTGACCGCGGCGAGGATGTCCTCGGGCCGCAGCGTCGGCAGCTCCTTGAGAGGCACCTCCTGCCGCGGTCCGTTCGGGCCGCTCGCGAGCAGCGTCGCGCGCTCCTCGGCCGGCAGCCCGAGCTTGTGGTTCATCTTCAGGCGGCCGACCCGCGAGAGGTCGTAGCGCTCGGCGTTGAAGAACAGGTTGTTGAACAGGTTGGTCGCCGTGTCGATCGTCGGCGGATCGCCCGGCCGCAGCCGGCGGTAGATGTCGAGAATCGCCTCGTCCTGCGTGAGCGTCTTCGCGTCGGCGAGCAGCGTGTCGCGAAGCGACGTTCCCGTGAGGATCGGATCGAGGTAGAGCAGCGGGAACTCGCTGATCTCGCGGCTCCTCAGCTGCTCGAGGTGGGCCTCCGTGATCTCCTCGTTGCACTCGAGGATCACTTCGCCGGTGTTCTCGTCGACGATGTCGATCGGCGCGACGCGCTTCACCGCGTCGTTTCGGATGATGTCCTCGACTCCGACCTGGATCCACTCGAGACCCGCCTCGACGATGCGGCGCACCGCCGCCTTCGTGAACTTCTTGTCCTTGCGGACGAGCACGTTCCCGGCGTCGTCACGCACCTCGCGGGTGCAGCGCTGGCCCTCGAGCAGGCTCGGGACGACCTTCTTCGAGAACTTCTTGCCGTCGACACGGACGAGCTCGGGCTCGTAGAAGTGCGTCAGGAGGAACTCGGGCGTGTACCCGAGCGCCTTGAGCAGGACGGTCGCGTAGATCTTCCGGCGCCGGTCGATTCGCGCGTAGATCAGGTCCTTGTGGTCGAACTCGAGGTCGAGCCACGAGCCGCGGTACGGGATGATCCGGCACGAATAGAGCTTCTTGCCCGCCGCACTCACCGTCGACGAGGTGGTCGTGTCGAAGAAGATGCCCGGAGAGCGGTGGAGCTGCGAGACGATGACGCGCTCGGTCCCGTTCACGATGAAGGTGCCGTTGTCGGTCATGATCGGGATTTCCCCGAAGTAGACCTCCTGCTCCTTCACGTCGCGGATGCTCTGCGCGCCCTCGGATTCGTCCCAGGCCACGAGCCGGATCGTCACCTTGAACGGCGCCGCGTACGTCATGCCCCGCTGCAGGCACTCGGGGACGTCGTACTTGGGCTCCTCGAGCGTGTAGCCCACGAACTCGAGCGACGCGGTCTCGTTGAAGTCCTTGATCGGGAAGACGGAGTTGAACACCTGCTGCAGCCCGGTGTTCTCGCGCTTCTCCATCTCGACGTTCGTCTGCAGGAAGCGCTCGAACGACGCCTTCTGGATCTCGATCAGGTTCGGGATCTCGAGGATCGGGGGGATCTTCGAGAAACTGCGCCGAATGCGCGGAGCGTTCTCGGAAAAGAGGATCTCGGTCACGGCTTCGGTTCGCCCTCCGGTTCGGAGTCATCGACTCGCGCGCCCGCGCACGTGCGCGGGCGCGCACCCGGCGAGCTCGGCCTACTTGACGTCGACCTGCCCGCCCGCCGCTTCGAGCTGCGCCTTCATCTTCGCGGCCTCGTCCTTGGAAACGCCTTCCTTGACCGGCTTGGGCGCGCCCTCGACGAGGTCCTTGGCCTCCTTGAGGCCGAGGCCCGTGATCGCGCGGACCTCCTTGATGACCTGGATCTTCTTGTCGCCGGCGGTGACGAGGATGACGTCGAACTCCGTCTTCTCCTCGGCCGCCGCCGCGGGCGCCGCCCCGGCCACGGCCGCCACGGCGACCGGCGCCGCCGCCGAAACTCCCCACTTCTCCTCGAGGAGCTTCGCCAGCTCCGCGGCCTCCATCACCGTGAGGCCCGAGAGCGTCTCTGCGATCGTGTTCAAGTCGGCCATGAGTCCCAACCTTTCTCTGTGTTGCTCAGTGTCTCGCGTTCTCTCGTCGCACGCCGCGGAGCGCATCCGCCGCCTGCCCCGCGCGCCCGCGGGATTCCACGACTGCGCGGGACGGCTCCCGCGCGAATTCCTTCCGGCCGGCTACGCTCCCGCGCCGGACTCTTCGAGCTGCTTGCGCCGCGCCTCGATGACGCGCGCGAGCTGACCGGCCGGAGCCGCCAGCATTCGAACGAGCTGGGAGGCCGGAGCCTGCAGCAGCCCGACGAGCTTCCCGCGAAGCTCGTCGAGGCTCGGCAGCGTCGCGAGCGTCGCGATCTCGGCTTTCGCGATCGCACGCCCCTCGAGCACTCCCGCCCGGATCTGGAAGACCTCGTTCTGCTTCGCGTAGTCGACGAGGATCTTCGCCATCCGCACCGGGTCGCCGTACGCGATCGCGACCGCCGTCGGGCCTTTGAAGTGAGGAATCACCGCCGCGACGTCCGACCCCTCGGCCGCGCGCCGAAGCAGCGAGTTCTTCGTCACCCGGTACTCGTACTGGCCCGCGCCTTCGGCGCGGAGCTGCTTGCGCAGCTTCTCCGACGCCTGCACGCCGAGGCCGCGGTATTCCGCGACGACGACGCTCGTGGCGCGGCGGAACTTGTCCTGCAGCTCCGCAACCTGCTCTTCCTTCTGCGCACGCGTGAGCATCCAGCCTCCTACGCCGCCTGCGACGCGACCGACGACGGGTCGATCCGGATGCCCGGGCCCATCGTCGTCGAGATCGTGACCTTCTTCATGTACGTGCCCTTGCTCGCCGCGGGCTTCGCGCGCAGCACGGCCTCGAGGATTGCGGCGGCGTTCGCGACGAGCGCCTCCGGCGAGAACGAACGCTTGCCGATCGCGACGTGGACGATGCCGGCCTTCTCGACCCGGTATTCGACCTTGCCCGCCTTCGTCTCGCGCACCGCCTGGCCGACGTTCGCGGTCACCGTGCCGAGCTTCGGGTTGGGCATCAGACCGCGCGGGCCGAGCACCTTCCCGAGGCGGCCGACGACGCCCATCATGTCCGGCGCCGCGATCACGCGCTCGAAGTCGAGCCAGCCCTCGTCCTGGATCTTCTTCGCGAGGTCCTCGGCGCCGACGTAGTCCGCCCCCGCCTCGCGCGCCTCCTTCTCCTTGTCGCCCTTGGCGAACACGAGCACGCGCAGGCTCTTGCCGGTGCCGTGCGGAAGCACGATCGAACCGCGCACCATCTGGTCGGCGTGCTTCGGATCGACGCCGAGGTTGATCGCGAGGTCGACGCTCTCGTCGTATTTCGTCGGCGGCAGCGACTTGAGCAGCGACACCGCGTCGGAGAGCGGGTAGCTCTTCGCGCGGTCGATCAGCGCCGCCCCGGCCTTCATGCGCTTGCCTTCGGCCATCGTCAGCCCTCCACCACGTCGAGGCCCATCGATCGCGCCGTGCCCTCGATGCTCCGCATCGCCTGCTCGACCTCGTGGGCATTGAGGTCCTTGAGCTTCATCGCTGCGATCTCGCGCACCTGGCTCTTCGTCACCGTCCCGCACTTCGTCCGGTTCGGCTCGCCCGACCCCTTCTCGACTCGCGCCGCCTTCTTCAGCAGGACCGCGGCGGGCGGGGTCTTGAGCTCGAACGTGAACGTGCGGTCGGCGTAGACCGTGATGAGCGCGGGAATGATGAGCCCGGCCTGGTCCTGCGTTCGCGCGTTGAACGCTTTGCAGAACTCCATGATGTTGACGCCGTGCTGGCCCAGCGCGGGACCGACCGGCGGCGACGGATTCGCCGCGCCCGCCGGGCACTGGAGCTTCACGACTGCGACGACCTTCTTTGCCATGACCTTCCTCAGCCACACTCGCTTCGCTCGGCGGCGGCCTTCGCTCGCCGGCGGCTCGCTGCGCGCGCTTCGCTTGCTAGGCCTTCTCCACCTGCATGAAGTCGAGCTCGACGGGCGTCGCGCGGCCGAAGACCTGCACCATCACCCGCACCTTCTCCTTCTCGGGCTTCACTTCGTCGACGAACCCCGAGAAGTTGGCGAACGGCCCGCTGATCACGCGGACGTTCTCGCCCTCCTCGAACCGGATCTTCGGCTTGGGCTTGACGGCGCCTTCCTTGATCTGCTGCGTCATTCGCGCGACCTCCTCGTCGGAGATCGGCGTCGGCTGCGTCCCGCCGCCCACGAAGCCCGTGATCTTCGGCGTCCCTCGAACGACGTGCCACGTCTCGTCGTCGAGATCCATGTGCACGAGGATGTAGCCGGGGAAGAACTTGCGCTTCGAGGTGCGCTTCTCGCCCTTCACGACCTCGACGACGTTCTCCTCGGGGATGAGGATCTCGTCGAACTTCTCCTCCACGTTCATGGTCCGCGCGCGCTCGAGCAGCGCCTGCCGGGCCTTCGCCTCGTGGCCGGAGTAGGTGTGCACGATGTACCACTTCTTGGACATCTGGCGTCGCGTTCCCCCGTCCCGCTACGGGACGATGAGGCGGATCCCCTGTGCGAGCACGTAGTCGACGACCCCGAGCACGAGCGTCATCAGCGCCAGGATCACCACTACTCCGATCGTCCCCCCCACGTACTCGCGCTGCGTGGGCCACGTGACCTTGCGCATCTCGCTGCGAACGTCCGACAGATACTGCCGGGACACCCGCACCCACTCTCCCGGACTCCACTCCACAGGTCGCTCCACCGCTCGATTGGCAGGCGCGGAGGGACTCGAACCCCCAACCCCCGGATTTGGAGTCCGGTGCACTACCAGTTGTGCTACGCGCCTAATGTCTCGCTTCCGCGCTCCGACCGGACTAGACCAGGATCTCGGAGACGACGCCGGCGCCGACGGTGCGGCCGCCCTCGCGGATCGCGAAGCGCAGCTCCTTGTCCATCGCGATCGGCGTGATCAGCTCCACCACCATCTCCACGTTGTCCCCGGGCATCACCATCTCCGTGCCCTCGGGCAGGTTCGCCACCCCCGTCACGTCCGTCGTCCGGAAGTAGAACTGCGGCCGGTAGCCGTTGAAAAACGGCGTGTGCCGCCCCCCCTCGTCCTTCGTCAGGATG
>JAYRMX010000337.1:0-7270 GCA_041912475.1 Myxococcota bacterium | reverse complement strand
GGCGAGGGGGAGGCGTCGTGACGACGGCGGCCGCATCGGCTCCCCGTCCCGAGCGCGCCGCGGCGCCGCTTGCCCGAGCACGGCGCTCCCGCGCGCTCGACGACGTGCCGAGCGCGGCGGCGTGGTGGCTGTTCCTCCTCTACCTGGTCCTCGAGTTCGACCGGCCTCCGCTCATCACGGCCTTCAAGCTGCAGATGGGGATCGCCCTCGTGCTGCCGCTCATCTGGCTCGGCGCGCACGAGCGCCCGTGGTCCTGGGTGCTGACGGCGCAGGTTCTGCTGCTCGTCACGGCCGGATCGATGGTTCCCTTCGCGCACAACAACTACGCGGCGTACTTCACGACGCGCATGCTGTTCTCGAACGTCACGCTCGCGATCGCGATGGCGTGGCTCTTCGCCGGCCGGTCGGCTTTCCGGCGCTTCTACTGGGCCTGGCTGCTCGTGATGTCGTGGGTCGCGCTCTTCGGCATCACGCACGGCGGGCGCGGCCCGGGCGGCTTCCTCGGCGACGAGAACGACCTCGCGCTCGCGTGCGTCGGGGCGTTTCCGTTCGCGTTCTACGGTGTCCAGCTCCTTCCCGGCTGGCGCCGCTTCGTGGCCGGAGGCTGCGGCGTTCTCCTCGTGCTCGCCGTCGTCGCGAGCCTCTCGCGCGGCGGGTTCGTCGGCCTGGTCGCGGCGCTGGTCTACTGCTTCGCGGTCTCCGCGCACAAAGTGAGGAACTTCCTGCTCGCACTCCTCGCTGCGGGCGTCTTCGCCGTGCTGGTGCCGCAGGATTACGTGGAGGAGATGTCGACGATCCAGAACACCGACAAGGGGACGGCCGACACGCGCAAGTTCCTCTGGGCCACGGCCTGGAACGTCTGGAAGGATCATCCGGTCCTCGGCGTGGGCGGCAGCAACTTCAACTACATCGCGGGCAGGTACACGCCGAAGGACGATCCTCGCTGGCAGACGCCCGACTACCAGGAGCGCGACTGGTCGGGAACGACCGTTCACTCGACGTACTTCCAGTTCCTGTCGGAGATGGGCACGGTCGGAACGGCGCTCTACGCGATCATGGTCGTCGGTCACTTCCGGGCCGTCGGGAGCCTTCGCAGGCGCGTGCGCAGGCGCCGCGATCTGCCGAAGGAGACCCGAAACGAAATCGAGGTCTACGCGGGATCGCTCGCGGGCGGCATGATCGGAACGCTCGCGGCCGGCGCGTTCCTTTCCGCGGGCTACTACCCGTTCGCGTACTTCTACACCGGCGCGGGCGTCGCGCTCGTGACGTGGGTGTCGCGCGCGCTCGCGGCTCCGCCCGTGGGAACTGAAGGCGGCGCCGGAGGTTGAGCCGGATCCTCGTCACCGACGCAGAGCTGCGTTCCGCTCTCGCGATGGTCCGCAGCCTCGGCCGAAGGCACGAGGTCTTCGTGGCGGCGAGCGCGCGCGGCTCGCTCGCGGCCGCGTCGCGATTCGCGGCGGGCGAGCGATGGGTGCCGTCGCCGCGCGCGGACTGCGCGCGCTTTCGCGCTGCAGTCGAGGAGCTCGCGGCGGGCGAGGCGATCGACGTCGTGGTGCCCGTGAGCGACGCCGCGTGCCGGGCGCTGCTCGGCGAAGCGCCGCGACCGGGCGGCGCGCGACTCGCGGCGCCTTCGCGCGAGGCGTACGAGCGGCTCAGCCACAAGGGCGATGCGGCGCGCCTTGCCGCCGCCGCGGGCCTCGGCGTGCCGGAAGGAGGCGAGGCGACCTCGTTCGAAGAGGCGCTCGCGATCGCACGCGGCCTCGGCTGGCCGGTGATCGTCAAACCCGTTCGGTCGGTCGAACCCGGCTCCGGCGGCACGCTGCGAAGCCGGGGCGTCGTTCGTGCGGAGAACGAGACGGCGCTGCACGGGGCCTGGGAGCGAGCGGTCGCTCCGGGCTCGGCGCTGGTGCAGGCCGTCGTCCCGGGCCGCGGCGAGGGGCTGTTCGTGCTGCGCTGGGAGGGCCGCACGCGGGCCGTCTTCGCGCACCGGCGACTTCGCGAGAAGCCTCCTTCCGGCGGTGTCGGCGTGCTGTGCGAGAGCATCACCGTCGACCCGCGACTGCGGGAGCAGGTGGAGGCGATCCTCGACGCATGCGGCTTCTCCGGGCTCGCGATGGCCGAGCTGCGAAGCGACGGGCGCACGCGCTGGCTGATGGAGTTCAATGCGCGGCCGTGGGGATCGCTGCAGCTCGCGGTCGATGCGGGCGTCGACTTCCCCGCGCTGCTCGTCGAGGCCGTGCTCGGTTCGCCGCCCGGGCCGGTCCCCCGGTTCGCCGCCGGCGTTCGCTCGCGGTGGCTGCTCGGCGATCTCGACCACGCGCTCGCGCTCGCGCGCGGCGCGCGCGGGTTCGATGGCCGCTCCGGCGTCGGCGCAGCACTCTCGGTCCTGCTGCGCCCGGCGGGGCCGCACTGTCGCTGGGACAACCCGAGGCGCGGCGACCTGCGCCCGTTCGCGCGCGAGCTTCGCGACTGGCTTCGCGCGAGCTTCGCCAGCGGTGACCGCGGTCAGACCTCGTAGAGCGCGCGGTATCGCCGGGCCATGCGCGCCACGGAGAACTCCTCCTCCGTGCGCGCCCGGCCGGCGCTTCCGAGCGCTTCGCGACAGCTCTGTGTGTCGAGGACCCGCGCCAGCGCGGAGGCGAGGGCGCCCGGATCTGCGGGGGGAACGAGCACTCCGGTCTTCCCATCGATCACGGCTTCTCCGATTCCGCCCACGCGGCTCGCGACGACCGGGAGCGCGGCGGCCATCGCTTCGAGGACCGCGAGCGGAAGGCCCTCGGAGAGCGAAGGCTGGACGAAGACGTCGGCGGCCGCGAGAAGGCGCGGGACGTCGTCGCGAAGGCCGACCAGGCGGACGCGGTCCGCGATCCCGAGCGCGTGCGCGAGCGCGCGCAGCCGCTCCTCTTCGCCGCCGCGCCCGGCGATCGCGACCGCGAGCCCGGGGCGCGGCGCTGCCGCGCGCAGCAGCGTCGCGTGGTCCTTCACCGGATAGAGGTTTCCGACGGCGAGCGCGAGCTCGGCGCCGGGCGCGAGCGCGAGCTCGGCGCGCACTTCGCCCCGAAGGCGCGCGCGCTCCGCGGCGGACGGGAGCGGCGGCAGCTCGATGCCGTTGTACACGACCTCGATCGCACCGGGCGGAAGCGAGAGGCCCTCGGCGAGAAACCCGGCGAGATCGTGCGACACGGCGACGATGCGCATCCCGAGCCGGCGTAGCGCGCGGTAGGCGAGGGCGCGCCGCGCGGCGTCGGTCGCCCAGTGACGGCCGTGGAGCGTCGCGATCGACGGGATGCCGGCGAGCCGCGCCGCCGCTCCGCCGTAGACGTTCATCGCGAACTCGTGGGTGTGGACGACGTCGATGCGCTCCCGGCGGAGCCGAAGCGCGAAGCGCGGCGTCCAGAAGGGCTCGAGGCCTCGTCGCTGCGGCGCCATCCAGACCGGGATCCCGGCCGCGGCCGCGCGCTCGGTCATCCAGCCGGGGCGCATCGATGCGACGATCGCCGCGTCGCCACGTCGACGGAGCTCGCGCGCGAGCTGCAGCACCATGTGCTCGGCTCCGCCCGGGCCGCTCGACTCGAGCGCGAGGACGATGCGCAGCGGGCGCGACGCCTCGCTCACGGCGCTTCCGCTCCCGCCCGTGCGCCGTCGTCGAGGCCGCCGATCCTCGCGACGAGGTCGGAGGCCAGAATTGCGTCGGCATCGACCACTCCGCGCGGAGCGCGAAGCGCGGCGGGCTCGGAGCGCAGCAGCACGCGGAGCTCGCCCGGATCGGCCGGCGCATCTTCGCCCCACGCGACGGCGACGCGAGCGTTCTCGTCGCCGCCGAGCTCGGCGAGGAAGTCGAGCAGCCGGCCGACCTCGTCGTCGAGGAGCGCCGTCCGCCGCTCGGCCGCCGAATCGCCGCCGACGAGCCGGAGCGGCCGATCGCCGCCGCGCGCCCGCGCCGCGACGATGCGCCGGCGCGCCTCGGCCGTGATGCCCGCGGCGACCGAGGCCGCGCTCGCGGGGCGAGCGCCGCCGGCGCCGAGGCGCGCGAGCAGCGCGCCGCCGACGGTGGCGCGGACGGCCTGCTCCGTGCCCTCCGGGCTCTCGCCCGCGTCGGCGCGGTCGAAGCCCGGCGGAAGCGGAGCGTGCGCGCTCCACTGCCCGGCGAGGCGCGTCCGGTAGTCGCGGGCGCGAAGCGCGCTCGCGAGAGGGAGGCCCCCCGGAAGCCGGAGCCAGGCGAGGGCGGCTCGCTCGTCGGGTGCGACGACGACCCGGCGATAGAGCGCGCCCGCCGCCGCGAGGACCGTGAGGTTGGGCGCGGCGCGAAGAGCGGCGCCCGCGCCGGGCTCGCGAAGCGCCGGGCCGTCGCCGGGCGCGAACGCGCCGAGCGAGATCACCAACACATCCGGGTGTCGGCCGGCCGGCGTCGCGGCCGGCGGTTCGAGGAAGACCCACGGTGCAGCGCGGGGCGCGACCGCGATCGCGGCGGCCGCGAGGGCGAGCGCGAAGAGCGTCCGGCTCCACGGCCAGGGGACGACCGAGGCGCGGCTCGCGCCGAAGACCGCGAAGAAGGCGGCGCAGAGCGCGAGCAGGAGGACGACCGCGCCAACGGCGAGCCAGAGCGCGGGCCCCGGCTCGATCGGCCCGCCTTCGCGAAAGGCGCTGCCGGCGGCCACGAGCAGCGCGACGGCCGCCCACAGCGGCGGGCCCGAGATCGGAACCCCCGCTCGCTCGAGCCTCGCTCCGGCCGCGGCCGCGAGCAGCCCGCAGAGCGCCGCGACGCCGGCTCCCGCGGCCACGCGCACGGCCTCGCCGGCTGCGGCGCCCTGCGCGAGCGCGAGGGCGCGCGGCACGACGGGCGCCAGCAGCACGAGGCCGAGGGTCCCGCCCGCGACGGCCGAGTGATGCAGGTGTCGCTTCGCCGCCGCCGTTGCGAGCGCGAGGGGAGCCGAGAGCAACGCAACGCTCGCCGCGTCGGCGGCGACGAGCGAGAGCGCCGGTCCCGGCGCGAGCGCGGCGCGCTGCGCGTGCAGCGCGAGCGCCTCGGCCCCGCCGAGGCACAGGCCGGCGCCGATCCCGGACGCCAGCCAGTCCCGGCCGCGGGCGAGCGGCGGGAGCAGGCGGGGAAGATCGCGGTCGCGTGCGGTCAGGAGCGCCGCCTGGCCGCGCGCGGGCTCAGGCATCGGCCTCGGCGTCGGTCTCGGCGCTCGCCGCCGAATCTCCGTACGAATAACGCGCGTAGGCGTCGTAGTAGTAGTAGCGCCGGAAGGATCCGGGGCTCACCTGGTTGAAGACGAGGCCCCCCACGCTTCGGAGCTCGCGCATCGAACGCACGACGGCCTCGCGGGGCGTTGCGTCCGCGCGCACGACGAAGAGGACGAAGTCCGCCACCTTGCGCAGGAAGCGCGTGTCGACCACGGGGAGCATCGGCGGCGAGTCGATGAAGACGTAATCGAACTCCTTGCGCGCGCGCTCGACGAGCTCGAGGAACGCCGCGTCGGTGATGAGCGCGAGCGGGTTTCGTGTCGGCTTTCCGGCCGGAAGGAGCGTGAGGTTCGGAACGCGCGTCTTGATCGCGCACTCGGCGAACGTCGCGTGCCGGCGAAGCACGTCGACGAGGCCCTTCTGCGGCTTCTCCTTGAGCAGCCGGTGCGCCGTCGGGCGGCGCATGTCGGCGTCGACCAGGAGCACGCGCCGGCCGAGATCGCACGCGAGCGTGAGCGCGAGGTTCATGCACGAGAGCGACTTTCCGTCCCCGCGCGCGGCGCTCGTCACGAGCACCACCTGCCGCTCGGGGTCCTCCATGAGGATCGGCAGAAACGTGCGGTACTGCTCCGCGGGAGCGGACTCGGGCGCGGTGTGGACGACGAGCCGCGGGTCGACCTCGCCCGAAGGCGCCTGCTCGTAGATCCGCTCGTCGTCGATCCGCGGAATCGACGCCACCACCGGAAGGCCCGTCATCCGCGTGAGACGCGCGACGGAGCGGAACGACGGATTCCGGAACTCGGCGATGCCGATCAGCAGCACGACGACGAACAGGCCGAAGACGACGCCGGCCGGGAGCACGATCAGCGGGTTCGGGAACGACGGAGAGCTGGGGACGCGCGCGGGGCGCAGCACGTTGAAACGCTCGGCCTTCTGCGCCTGCTCGAGATTGCGCGCCATCGAAGCGGCGAACTTCTTGGCGAGCAGGTCCTGGTACTGCTTGGTGAGGTTCTCGTAGTCGCGCGTCATGCCGAGGAGCTCGGTTTCCATCTTCGGCGTCGTCTCGACGCGCTTCTGGAGCTCGGCGATCTCGCTGCGCAGCCTCGCCTCCTCGCGCCGCTTCGCGTCGGCTTCGATGCGCGTGGTCTCGATCTCGCGGCGCAGGCCCATCGCGACGGGATCGACGACGGGGACCTGGCTGCGGGGCCGATTCGCCTCCTCCGCGACCTCCTTCTCGAGGCTCGCGACGCGCTCGCGGGCCTGGATCACGTTGGGGTGCGACTCGGTGTAGAGCAGCTCGGCCTCGCGCAGCTTGCGGCGCGCCTCGACGAGTGCGCCGGCCGCGCTTCCCGGATCGGGAGCGAAGACCCCGCCCGACGAGCCTCCGGGGCTCTGCCCCGAGAGCATCGAGATCCGCTGCTGGAGAGCGGTCTGCGCCTCGAGGTTCGCGTTCAGCTCGACGTTCAGGCGGTCGAGGGCCCGAAGGTTCGATTCGAGCTGCGAGGGGAGGGCGCCCATGCGCTCCTCCTTGAAGGCGCGCACCTTCTCCTCGGCGGCGGAGACCTCGGTGCGCAGCCGGTCGAGCTCGCGGTCGAGGAACTCGGCGGTCGACTGCGCCTGCTGCGTGCGATCCTTGAGATTCTCGGCGATGAACGTGCTCGAGATCTCGGCCGCGACGTCCTTCGCGACCTGCGGGCTCGCGTCGGTGTACGCGATCTCGACGACGTTCGCGGTCTTGCCCGAGACGGTCTTGAGGTTCACCCACAGGTTGCGCGTGATCCGGGCCATGATCGCCTCGCGAGAGAGGCTGCCCGAGGGATCGAGGCGCTCCTGGCCGATCCTGTCGATCAGGGCGTTCAGATTCGCATAGCTCGTGACGCGCTCGTGCAGCGTGCGAAGGCGATTCTCGATGTCGAGCGTGATCGTGCTCTTGACGAACGAGTCGGGCACCTCCTGCGGCTCGACGAGGATCGTGGTCTCGGAGGTGTACCGGGCCGGGAGCGCGAACCACGCCGCCACGCCGAGGGCGAGGCCGGCGAGCGCGGCGATGACGAACCACCAGCGCCGGCGTTCGAGGACTTCG
>JAYRMX010000336.1:0-19549 GCA_041912475.1 Myxococcota bacterium | reverse complement strand
TCGGGCTCACGAGCGCACAGGTGCGGAGCGGGCGCGAGCCGGAGCGCGCTTGAGGCGCCTCGCCATCCTCGGCAGCACCGGGAGCATCGGCGAGCAGACCCTCGCCGTCGCGGCGTCGTTCCCGGAGCGCTTCCGGGTCTGCGCGCTCGCGGCGGGCCGGAACGTCGAGAAGCTCGCCGGGCAGGTCCGGCGCTTCGATCCCGACGTCGTCTCCGTCGGCGACGCGGACGGTGCGGCGGAGCTGCGCGCGCGGCTTCCGGGCGCGCGCTCGAAGATCGTTCACGGCGACGAAGGCCTCGCCGCCGTCGCGACGCACGAGGCCGACCTCGTCGTCGCCGCGATGGTCGGTGCGGCGGGCCTGCGACCGACGCTCGCCGCGATCCGCGCGGGCCGGAGCGTCGCGCTCGCCAACAAGGAAGTGCTCGTGATGGCCGGCGCGCTCGTGCTGCGCGAGGTGCGCGCGCGCGGCGTCGCGCTGCTGCCGATCGACAGCGAGCACAGCGCGATCTTCCAGGCGCTCGCCGGGCAGCGCCGCGAGGACCTCGCGCGAATCGTGCTGACGGCGTCGGGCGGGCCGTTTCGGACCTGGCCGGCGGAGCGCATCGCGTCGGCGACGGCGCAGGAGGCGCTTCGCCACCCGAACTGGTCGATGGGACCGAAGATCACGATCGATTCGGCGACGCTCATGAACAAGGGTCTCGAGCTGATCGAGGCGCGCTGGCTCTTCGGCGCGTCTCCGGAGCAGCTCGACGTCGTCGTGCATCCGCAGTCGATCGTCCACTCGCTCATCGAGCTGCGCGACGGCTCGGTGCTGGCGCAGCTCGGCCTGCCGGACATGCGCATTCCGATCGCGGTGGCGCTCGC
The DNA here is from genome assembly GCA_041912475.1 of Myxococcota bacterium. GTDB lineage: Bacteria > Myxococcota_A > UBA9160 > UBA9160 > UBA9160 > MYXO. Next base: position 18,685 of record JAYRMX010000336.1, on the reverse strand, counting down.
GCACCCGGAGCGGCTCGCTCTCGACCTGCCTCGGCTCGACCTCGCGAAGATCGAGCGGCTCGACTTCGAGCCGCCCGACCGGATGCGCTTCCCGGCGCTCGACCTCGCAATGGCGGCGCTGCGCGGCGACGAGGCGGCGCCGGCGGTGCTGAACGCCGCCAACGAGGTCGCGGTCGCGGCGTTTCTCGCGGGCAGGATCGCGTTCCCGGCGATCGCGAACCTGTGTTCGTCGGTGCTCGAGCGGCATCTCGGGCGGCCGGCGAGCGCACCGCTCGCGGATCTCGAGAGCGTGCTCGACGCCGACGCGTGGGCGCGGTCCGAGGCCGAGCACGGCCTCGAAGCGGCGGCGCGATGAGCGCGATCGACTGGGGGATCGCTCTCGTGCTCATGCTCGGCCCGCTGGTGCTGGTGCACGAGCTCGGTCACTTCGTCGCCGCGCGTCTGTGCGGCGTTCGGGTGCTCAAGTTCTCGATCGGCTTCGGCCCGACGGTGGGGATTGGCCGCTGGCGCCTCGCCTGGACGCGGCACGGCACGGAGTACGTGATCGCGTGGTTTCCGATCGGCGGCTTCGTGAAGATGCTCGGCGAGATCTCCGACGACGAGCAGCCGCCCGAGGTGCCCGACGCGGCGCCCGGCGAGACGCTTCGTGCGAAGCCGCTCTGGCAGAAGCTCTTCATCCTGTTCGCGGGGCCGGCGATGAACCTGCTGCTGCCCGTCGTGATCTTCGTCGGCCTGCTCGCCGTCGGTCTGCCGCGTCCCGAGCCGGTGGTGGGGCTCGTCGAGCCGGGCTCGCCGGCGGCGCGCGCGGGCCTCGCGCCGGGAGACCGCATTCTCGACGTCGCGGGCGAGCCCGTTCGCTGGTGGGACTCGGTCGAGGAGGCGATCCGCACGCATCCCGGCAAGGACGTCGCCGTGCGCTTCGAGCGCAGCGGGAAGGAAGAGACGACTCACCTCGCGCTCGAGGCGCGGTCGGGGCTCAACGAGTTCGGCGGCGTCCACGAGATCGGATGGGCCGGGATGGGCCATTCGCGGCTTCGCGCGGTGGTCGGGGTTCCGGAAGCGAACGCGCCCGCCGAGCGGGCCGGGCTCCGCTCGGGCGACCGCGTGACGGCCGTGGCGGGCGCTCCCGTCGACGACTGGGAGCAGCTCGCGTCGCGCTACGCCGCGGCGGGCGCGAAGGGCGCCGTCGAGCTCACGGTCGAGCGCGGCGCGGCGGAGCCTGCGGAGGCGCTCACGCTCTCGGTGCCGGCGACGGGGTCGCTCGCCGCGCTCGGCGTCGTCCCGGCGAACGTTCTCATCTCGCGTGTTTCGCCGGACTCTCCCGCCGAGAAGGCGGGCCTCGCCGCCGGCGACCTCCTGCTCACGGCGGACGGCGCGCCGATCGGGAGCTTCGCGTCGTTCGCCGAGATGGTTCGGTCGAGCGGCGGGCGAACGCTGCAGATCACGTACGCGCGCGACGGCAAGACGCGCGAGGTCGCGATCCAGCCCGCGATGCTCGAGGCCGACAACGGGCTCGGCATTCCCGAGCCGCGGTACCTCATCGGGATCGAGGCCGCGGGCGCGTCGCTCCCCGGAGCGATGGGCAAGGAGATCGAGCGCAACCCGCTGCGCTCGCTCCCGCAGGCCGCGGGCATGACGTACGACGTCACGAAGACCTTCCTCGCCGGGCTGGGAAAGCTTCTGACGGGCGAGGTTTCGCACAAGCAGCTCTCCGGTCCGATCGGGATCGCCGAGATCGCGCACAAGGCGATCGAGCGCGGCTTCGAGGCGTACCTCTCGATGCTGGTGCTCATCAGCATCAATCTCGGCGTGCTGAACCTCCTGCCGATTCCCGTCCTCGACGGCGGTCAGGCGCTGCTGTTCACGATCGAAGGCGTGAAGCGCTCGCCGGTCTCGCTTCGAACGCGCGAGATCGTGCAGCAGGTGGGCGTCACGGTGCTCGTTCTGCTGATGGGGCTCGCGTTCTGGAACGACCTCTCGCGCCATCTCGCGAAGCACTGGACGGCGCTCATCGAGTGGCTGCGTCCGCTCACGGGGCTCTAGCCGTTTCCTCCGCGAAGGCGCCGCTGGTCCTCGCGATCGAGTGCGCGACGGCGCGGCCGAGCGTTGCGCTGTTCGCGGGCGGCGACGCCGTCGCGGTGCGCGTGGCCGAGCCGGGCGCGAGCGCTGCGGCCGTCGTGCTGCCGCAGGTCGCCGGCGTGCTGGCGGAGGCGGGCGCGGCGCTCGCCGGCGTCTCGCTGTTCGCCGTCGCGATCGGCCCGGGATCGTTCACGGGGCTGCGCGTCGGCCTCGCGACGGTGAAGGGGCTCGCATTCGGCACGGACCGGCTCGTCGCGCCGGTGCCGACGCTCGCCGCGCTGTGCCTCTCGGCCGGCAGCTCGGAGGCTCCGGTCGCGGCGCTGCTCGACGCGCGACGCGGCGAGGTGTATGCCGCGGCGTACGGCCCCGGCCCGGACGCCGCCGGCGAGGCCGAGCTGCTCCCGACCGGTCTCTACGCGGTGAGCGAGCTCGTACGGCGGATCCCGGCCGAGTGGCGCGTGACGGGAGACGCAGCGCCGCTTCTCGCGGCGGCGTGCGGCGCCGCGGGCCGCCCTGCGCCGCCCGTTGCCGCGTCGCTCCCGGCGGCGCCTGCCGTCGCCCGTCTCGGTCTTCGCCTGCTCGCACGGGGCGCGGCACGACCCGCGGGCGAGCTCGTTCCGCACTACCTGCGCCGGGCGGAAGCGGAAGTGCGGCGCACGGGACGGCGGGTCGAAGCCGAGAAGCCCTTTTGACACGCATCGTTGCCGCCGGTAATCTCGTGCGAACGCCTCGCGTTTTCGGCTCCTGGCATCGTCTTCGGTCTGTCCGGCCGCGCCCGGCTCGGGCGGCCCCGGGGCAGCGGTGTCCCCCGGGACGCGGGTGCCCGAGCGAGGAGTCCGCGTGAGCACGAACGGCGCCGACGTCCTGATGAAGGCCCTCCGCGAGGAGAACGTGGAGGTGGTCTTCGGGCATCCGGGCGGCGCGGTCCTGCACATCTACGACGCGATCTACCGCCATCAGCTCCATCACGTGCTGGCGCGGCACGAGCAGGGCGCCGTTCACATGGCCGACGGCTACGCGCGCGCGAGCGGGCGGCCCGGCGTCGCGATCGTGACTTCGGGGCCCGCGCTCACGAACTCGATCACCGGAATCGCGACCGCCTACGCCGACTCGATCCCGATCGTCGTGTTCTCGGGGCAGGTCGCCACGAAGTTCATCGGGAGCGACGCGTTTCAGGAAGCCGACAACGTCGGACTCACGCGCCCGGTCACGAAGCACAACTACCTCGTGAAAGACGTCCGTGCGCTGGCGCCGACGATCAAGGAGGCGTTCCACATCGCCACCACCGGCCGGCCGGGGCCCGTCCTCGTCGACATCCCGAAGGACGTGAGCGGCGAGCCGTGCGAGTTCTACTACCCGAAGTCGATCCACCTCGACCACTACCAGCCGTGCGTCGAGGGCCACTGGGGACAGATCAAGAAGGCGCTCTCGCTGATCCTCCAGGCGCGCCGCCCGGTGCTCTACTTCGGCGGCGGCGTCATCCTGTCGGGTGCGGCCGACGAGATGCGCGCCTTCGCCGAGAAGCTGCGCGCACCGACGACGTACACGCTGATGGGAATCGGCGGCATCCCCGGCGACCATCCGCTCTCGCTCGGAATGCTCGGCATGCACGGCACCTACCGCGCGAACCTCGCCGTCGCCGAGTGCGACGTGCTGGTCGCGATCGGCGCGCGCTTCGACGACCGCGTCACCGGGAAGCTCGAAGACTTCAGCGCGCGCTCGCGCAAGATCCACATCGACATCGATCCGACGACGATCCGCAAGAACGTGCACGTCGACATCCCGATCGTCGGCGATGTCCGCAACTGTCTGCAGAAGCTGCTCAAGCTCCTCGACGGCGAGCGCGACCTCGAGCGCCATCACGAGCGCATCGCGCCGTGGTGGCGGCAGATCGAGGAGTGGGATCGGGAGAATCCGATCCAGTACACGCAGCGGCCCGACGGCCCGCTGCTGCCGCAGTTCGTGATCGACAAGATCTTCCAGATGACGCGCGGCACAGCGGTCGTCACGACCGACGTGGGCCAGCACCAGATGTGGGCGGCGCAGTACTACCACTGCCAGCGGCCGAACACGTGGATCTCGTCGGGCGGGCTCGGGACGATGGGCTACGGGCTTCCGGCGGCGATCGGCGCGCAGATGGCGTGCAAGGACGATCTGGTCGTCTGCATCGCGGGAGACGGCTCGATCCTCATGAACATCCAGGAGATGGTGACGGCGGTCGAGGAGCGCCTTCCGGTCAAGGTCGCGATCATCAACAACCAGCACCTCGGCATGGTCCGGCAGTGGCAGCAGCACTTCTACGACAACCGCGTCTCGGAGAGCCGCCTGCAGGTGCAGCCCGATTTCGTCCAGCTCGCGCAGGCCTTCGGCGCGCTCGGGCTGCGCGCGACGACGCCCGACGAGGTCGAGCCGGTGCTCGAGCAGGCCTTCGCGCACCCCGGGCCGGTGATGATGGATTTCCGCGTGGTGCCCACCGAGAACTGCTACCCGATGGTGCCGGCGGGATCGCCGTCGTCGAAGATGATCCTCCAGGACCCGGGCTGCTGATGCGGCACACGCTCTCCGTCCTCGTTCGCAACGAGTTCGGCGTGCTCTCGCGCGTCGTCGGGATGTTCAGCGGCCGCGGCTACAACATCGAGAGCTTGAGCGTCGCGCCGACGCTCGACCCGAAGATCTCGCACATCACGCTCGTCACCGAGGGCGAGGACGAGGTCGTCGAGCAGATCTCGAAGCAGCTCCACAAGCTGATCGACGTGATCAAGGTGACGGACCACACGGCCGGGACCTTCGTCGACCGCGAGATGGCGATGCTCAAGGTGGCGCCGCCGCCCGAGGCGCGCGCCGAGGTACTGCGGATCGCCGAGATCTTCCGCGGAAAGATCGTCGACGTGGGGCCGAAGTCGTTCGTCATCGAGATGACCGGCGCCCGCGAGAAGATCGAGGCGATCGCGCGGCTGCTCGAGCCGCTCGGCCTGCGCGAGATGACCCGCACCGGCCCGCTCGCGATGCTGCGCGGCGCCTGACCCGATTTTCGATCCGACAACCCTTCGAGCCGAGGAGCGACTCCCATGGCACTTCGCATCTTCTACGACAAGGACGCCGACCTCGGTCTCCTGCGCGGCAAGACCGTCGCCGTGATCGGCTACGGCAGCCAGGGCCACGCGCACGCCCAGAACCTGCACCACTCGGGCGTCTCGGTCGTCGTGGGGCTGCGAAAGGACTCTGCGTCGGTCGCGAAGGCGCAGGCGGCCGGCCTGCGCGTCGCTCCGGTCGACCAGGCGGCGCGCGAGGCCGACGTCGTGATGCTCGCGCTTCCCGACGAGACGATGGGCGACATCTACGCGAGCGAGGTGGCGCCGAACCTGCAGCCGGGCAACTACCTCGCCGTCGCGCACGGCTTCAACATCCACTTCGGGCAGATCAAGCCGGCGGCGGGCGTGAACGTCTTCATGGTCGCGCCGAAGGGTCCGGGGCACACGGTGCGCGCGCAGTACGAGCAGGGGCGGGGCGTTCCCGCGCTCGTCGCGGTGCACGCCGATCCGTCGGGCGACACGCTCCAGATCGCGCTCGCGTACGCGAAGGGCCTCGGCGCGGGCCGCGCGGGGATCATCGAGACCAACTTCCGCGAGGAGACGGAGACGGACCTGTTCGGCGAGCAGGCGGTGCTGTGCGGCGGGCTGACGGCGCTCATGACCGCGGGCTACGAGACGCTCGTCGAGGCCGGCTACGCGCCGGAGATGGCGTACTTCGAGTGCATCCACGAGGTGAAGCTGATCGTCGACCTCATCTACGAGGCCGGCATGGCGAACATGCGGTACTCGGTGTCGAACACGGCCGAATACGGCGACCTCACGCGCGGCCCGCGCGTCGTCGACGCAGGCGCCAAGGCGCGGATGAAGGAGATCCTGCGCGAGATCCAGACGGGCCAGTTCGCGAAGGAGTTCATCCTCGAGAACCGCGTGGGCCGGCCGTCGTTCGACGCGCTTCGCCGCGAGGCGGCGGCGCACCAGCTCGAGCAGGTGGGCGCGAAGCTGCGGGGCCTCATGCCGTGGCTGGCCGAGAACCGACTGGTCGACCGCTCGCGGAACTGATGAGCGGGCCGGCGCGCGAGTCGTGGGCGCAGGTGTCGTCCGAAGGGCGGCGCCGGAGACGCCGCCGCGCGCGCGGGGAGCGGCGCCGCGGCCTGCACCTGCTGCCGAACCTGTTCACGACCGGAAACTTGTTCTTCGGCTTCTACACGATCGTCCACGCGACGCTCGGCGATCCGGACCACGCGGCGCTCGGGATCGTGCTGGCGATGGCCTTCGACATCTTCGACGGCCGTGTGGCGCGCCTCACCAACGCCACGAGCAAGTTCGGCGGCGAGTACGACTCGCTCGCCGACGTCGTCTCGTTCGGCGTCGCCCCGGCGATCCTCGCGTTCTCGGCCGGCGACCTGCGGCTGCTCGGGCGCGCGGGGTGGGTGCTGGCGTTCCTGTACGTCGCGTGCGCCGCGCTGCGCCTCGCGCGCTTCAACGTCTCGGCGTCCCGCTACAAGGGCCGCTTCGAGGGCCTTCCGAGCCCGGCGGCGGCCGGGATGATCGCGTCGACGCAGTGGTTCGTCGGCTTCGTCGGCGCGCCCCACGCGTGGCACGCGACGCCGTGGATCGTCGCGATCGGCACCGGCGCGGTGGGGCTCATGATGGTGAGCACGATTCCCTACCGCAGCTTCAAGGAGATCGACCTCCGGCACTCGTACGGCACGCTCGTCCTCCTCGTCTGTGCGCTCACGCTCCTCGTGATCGAGCCGAGCATCACGCTCTTCGCGGTCTTCCTGTCGTACCTGCTCTCGGGTCCGGTCGAATGGGCGTGGCGCCGGATGAAGCACCGACCGCTGCCGCTGATCGAGCCGGCTTCGCCGCCCGAGAGCGCCGAGGAGGCTCCGTGACCGGAGAGCGCATCCGCATCTTCGACACCACGCTGCGCGACGGCGAGCAGTCGCCGGGCTGCAGCATGAATCTCGCCGAGAAGCTGACGCTCGCCCGGCAGCTCGAACGGCTCGGCGTCGACGTCATCGAAGCCGGATTCCCGATCGCGAGCGAGGGCGACTTCGAGGCGGTGCGAGCGGTCGCGCGCGAGCTGCGCGAGACGCAGGTGTGCGGCCTCGCCCGGACCGCGAGCGCCGACATCGAGCGCGCGGCCCGGGCGCTCGAGAGCGCCGTGCGGCCGCGCATCCACACCTTCATCGCGACGAGCGACATCCACCTCGAGCACAAGCTGCGAATGAGCCGGGGCCGCGTTCTCGAGGAAGTGGACCGCGCGGTCCGCGAGGCCCGCCGGCACTGCGACGACGTCGAGTTCTCGGCCGAGGACGCGACGCGGTCGGACTGGGACTACCTCGTCGAGGTCTTCCGGACGGCGCTCGAGGCGGGCGCGTCGACGCTCAACGTCCCCGACACGGTCGGCTACACGACGCCCGACGAGTACGCGGCGCTGATCCGCCACCTGCGGGCGCGCGTCCCGGCGATCGAGCGGGCGGTCGTGAGCGTGCACTGCCACGACGACCTCGGCCTCGCGGTCGCGAACAGCCTCGCGGCCGTGCTCGCCGGAGCGCGGCAGATCGAGTGTACGGTGAACGGGATCGGCGAGCGCGCGGGAAATACCTCGATGGAAGAGTGTGTGATGACCGTGAAGACGCGTCCCGAGGTGTTCCGCGGCCTCGAGACGGGCATTCGCACGGCCGAGATCTATCCGTCGAGCCGATTGCTGTCGTCGATCATCGGGATTCCCGTTCAGCCGAACAAGGCCATCGTCGGCGACAACGCATTCGCGCACGAGGCGGGGATCCACCAGGACGGCGTGCTCAAGGCCGCGATCACGTACGAGATCATGACGCCGCAGTCGATCGGGCGGCCGTCGAACGAGCTCGTCCTCGGCAAGCACTCGGGGCGGCATGCATTTCGCGACCGCATGCGCGAGCTCGGATTCGTGCTCGAGGGCGACGCGTTCGAGACCGCTTTCCGGCGCTTCAAGGACCTCGCCGACAAGAAGAAGATCGTCTACAACGAGGACCTCGAGGCGATCGCGGCCGACGTCGTCGTCGCGACCGACGACCGCTTCGTGCTCGGCGACGTCGCGATCGTCGCCGGGACGTTCGCGACGCCGCCGGCGACCGTCGACCTGACGGTCGACGGCGCAGCGCGCAAGGCGACTGCGCTCGGCGTCGGGCCGGTCGACGCGATCTTCAAGGCGATCGCGACGCTCACCGAGACCAAGAGCGAGCTCGTCCGCTACCAGGTGAACGCGATCACGGGCGGGATGGACGCACTCGGCGAGGTGTCGGTGACGCTCACCGAGGACGGCCGCCGGGTGATCGGGCACGGCGCGCACACCGACATCCTGGTCGCGAGCGGAAAGGCCTACGTCCACGCGCTCAACAAGCTCGAGTGGCACAAGCGACAGCACGCTCGCAGCGAGCCGCGCGGCATCTAGCGGCGGCGCCGCAACCGAACGGAGGTTCCGTGGATCGCATCCTGCTGCTGCCGGGAGACGGCATCGGTCCCGAGGTGACGCGCGAGGCGCGCCGCGTGCTCGACGCGGTCGGTCCGCGACACGGGCTGAAGCTCGCCTTCGACGAGGAGCTGATCGGCGGCGTCTCGATCGACGAGCGCGGAACGCCGCTCGCGGACGCAGTGCTCGAGAAGGCGCGCTCGTCGCGCGCGGTGCTGCTGGGCGCGGTCGGCGGCCCGAAATGGGACTCCGAGCCGGTCGACCGGCGCCCCGAGAAGGGGCTGCTTCGGATTCGGAAGGAGCTCGGGCTGTACGCGAACCTCCGGCCGGCGAGCGTCTTTCCCGCGCTCGCCGACGCGTCGCCGCTGCGGCCCGAAATCGTGAAGGGAATCGACCTGCTGGTCGTTCGCGAGCTGACGGGCGGCCTCTACTTCGGCGAGCCGCGCGGCCGCGCGCTCGTCGACGGCCGGCGTGAGGCCCGCAACACGATGGTCTACGACGAGGTCGAGATCACCCGCATCGCGCGGACCGCGTTCGACGCCGCGCGGCTCCGGCGGCGGCACGTGACGCACGTGCACAAGCAGAACGTCCTCGAGGTCTCGCAGCTCTGGGTGCAGGTCGTCGACGAGGTCGCGCGGGAGTACGGCGACGTCACGCTCGCGCACCAGCTCGTCGACTCGTGCGCGATGCTGCTCGTGAAGGAGCCCCGCCGCTTCGACGTAATCGTGACCGAGAACCTGTTCGGCGACATCCTCTCCGACGAGGCGGCGATGATCACGGGCTCGCTCGGCATGCTGCCGTCGGCGAGCCTCGGCGCGGGGGGCCTCGGCCTGTACGAGCCGGTCCACGGCTCGGCGCCCGACATCGCCGGCCGCGACATCGCGAATCCGCTCGCTGCGATCCTCTCCGCGGCGATGCTGCTCGAGCACTCGCTCGGCGCCGCCGATGCGGCGAAGGCGGTCCGCAACGCCGTGTCGTCGGTTCTCGACGCCGGGCATCGCACCGCCGACCTCGTCCTTCCGGGCGAGTCGAGGCCGACGCTCGGGTGCCGGGCGATGGGCGACCGCGTGCTGGCTGCGCTCGGAGCGGCCGCATGAGCTCGCGCCGCCCGCTGCGCGTGGCGGTCGCTGGCGCGACCGGCACGCTCGGCGCAGAGCTGCTCGCCGTCCTCGACGCGCGCCGCTTCCCGGTGGCGTCGATCGTCCCGCTCGCGACCGCGCGCTCGGGCGGCGAGAGCCTCGAATTCCAGAGCGAGATCTACGAGGTCGGCACGGAGGCCTCGCGCATGCGGGGCTGCGATCTGGCCTTTCTCTGCGTGCCGCCGGGGGCGTCGCTCGACCTGCTGCGCGTCGCGCTCGAGCTCTCGGTCCCGTGCATCGATCTCTCGGGAGCGCTCGCGGGGCACTCGGCGGTCCCGCTGCTCGTGGCCGACGTCGCGGCGCCGCCCGAGGCGCTCGGGCAGCCGGCGCTTGCGACACCGGCGAGCGTCGCCCTCGCGTGGGCTCCCGTGCTGGCGCCGCTCGCGCGCGTGGCCGGCCTGCGGCGCGTCGTCGGAACGGCGCTCACGAGCGTCTCGGCGGCCGGGCGGCTCGGCATCGAGGCGCTCTCGTCCGAGACGATCGCGCTCTTCAACCAGCAGGATCTGCCGGAGCCGCCGCACTTCGGCCGGCCGGTCGCGTTCGACCTGCTGCCGGCCGTGGGCGACGTCGAGGAAGACGGCAGCACGGCCGCCGAGCGCGCGCTCGCGAGCGATCTGCGGCGGCTGCTCGGTGAGGGCGTCGGAGTCGCGGTGTCGAGCGTCCGCGTGCCGACCTTTGCGGGCGATGCGGCGACGCTGTGCGTCGAGACCGAGCGCGAGCTCGGCCCGCGTGAGGCGCGCGAGGCGCTCGCAAAGGCGCCGGGCGTCGAGCTCTGGGACGTCGATGCGGAAGGGCCGAACACGCGCGCCGCCGCGGGGCGCGACGCCGTGCTCGTCGGCCGCCTGCGCCGCGATCCCTCGTGCGAGCGAGGCCTCCTGCTGTGGCTCGCGGCCGACACGCTGCATCTCGCGGCGGTGAACGCCGTGAAGCTCGCCGAGGCGCGGATCGCTCTCGGCGCGGGAGGGGCCTCCGCCGCCGGCCGCTCCGGCAGCGCGCGCGACGCCGCCGGCGAGTAGGGCGCGAGCGGGCCGCGCGTGCCGACGCTGCGCTTCGTGATCGAGTACGACGGCACGGACTTCGCGGGCTGGCAGGCGCAGGCGCCCGGCGCGCGCACGGTGCAGGGCGCGCTCGAGGCGGCGCTGCTGCGCGTGACGGGATGCGCGACGCGGGTGGCGGGCGCCGGGCGAACCGACGCGGGCGTCCACGCCGAGGGGCAGCTCGCGAGCTGCCGCATCGAGACGCGCCTCGATGCCGCGACGCTCGCCCGCGCGCTCAACGCGGTCCTTCCTCCCGACCTCGCCGTGCGATCGGCGGAGGAGGCGCCCGCGGAGTTCCACGCGCGACGCGCCGCGCGCGGCAAGCTCTACCGCTACCGGGTCTGGAACGGGCCGGTTCGTTCGCCGCTTCGGGAGCGAACGCACGCATTCGTGCGGGCGCCGCTCGACCTCGGAGCCATGCGCCGGGGGGCGGCGCCGCTCGTGGGCCGGCACGACTTCGCATCGTTCGAGACGCGCGGGCGCGAGTCGGGGCGCGCCGGGGATGCGGGCCCGGCGGGATCGACGGTCCGGACGCTCTTTCGGGTCGAGGTCGGCGGCACGAGTCGCGCGGAGGTCTTCCTCGACTTCGAGGGCGACGGGTTCCTGCGGTACATGGTTCGGAGCCTTGCCGGCACGCTGCTCGAGGTCGGTCGCGGCGTGCGGCCCGAAGCCGACCTGGCGCGAGTCCTCGCCGCCCGGGACCGGCGCGAAGCGGGACCGACCGCGCCGGCGCGCGGCCTCGTGCTGGTACGGGTCGACGTCTGATCTCGCGCGGGCGGCCGGGAGCGGGCCGCCGGCGGCCTAAGCCGGGGCCTCCCCCGGCCCCGTCGACACCGGATCGGCGCGCGCCGGGCGGCCCGCCGATCCGGCGCTGAACCCTGCGGATTCGCTCGGCCTTCCCGGGCCTTGCGGCTTGACGCTGCGCGCCGCGTCGGGTACCTGTCTGCGCTCACCGAAACGGGCCGAGCGCGCGGGAGCGCGTTGCGCGAGCGGCGGGCAGCAGGGCCTGCCGCGCGAGCCGCGGCAGGGCGAGCCGGGCCGCAACGCGCCGCCGGGCGGATCCAGGAGCGAGACCGATGGGAGCAGTGGCGCACCGCGCGACGCGAAGCGCGAAGGCGGCGGAGGTGCCGCGGCGCTGGTTCGTGATCGACGCCTCCGATCAGGTGCTCGGCCGGCTCGCGACGCGCGTGGCCTCGATCCTTCGCGGCAAGCACCGCGCGATCTACACGCCGCACGTCGACACGGGCGAGTTCGTCGTCGTCGTGAACGCCGAGAAGGTGAAGCTCACGGGCCGCAAGACGGAGCAGAAGACGTATTACCGCCACACGGGCTGGACGGGGCATCTCAAGTCGGTGACGGCCGGGAAGGTGCTGGCGTCGGCGCATCCCGAGCGCGTCGTCGAGCACGCCGTTCGCGGGATGCTTCCCAAGAACTCGCTCGGCCGGAAGATGTTCACGAAGCTCAAGGTCTACGCGGGACCGAGCCACCCGCACGCCGCCCAGAAGCCGGAGGAGCTGCGCCTTGCCTGAGATCCAGACCATCACGGCCACGGGCCGCCGCAAGACCGCAGTCGCTCGCGTTCGGCTTCGCCTCGGAAGCGGGACCTTCGCGGTGAACGGCCGCCCGATCGAGGAGTACTTCGTCCGCGAGACGCTGCAGCTCATGATCCGGCAGGTGCTCGAGACCTCGAACGCGATCGGTCGCTTCGAGATCCGGGCGAGCGTGAATGGCGGCGGGCCGGAAGGGCAGGCCGGCGCGGTGCGCCACGGCGTGGCGCGCGCGCTCGAGAAGTTCGATCCCGGCATGCGCCCCGCCCTCAAGCGCGGCGGCTTCTTGACGCGCGATGCGCGCAAGAAGGAGCGCAAGAAGTACGGCCAGCGCGGAGCCCGCGCCCGCTTCCAGTTCTCGAAGCGGTAGCCGCCTCGCCATGCGCGTCGCAGTCGTCGGGGCGAGTGGGTACACGGGCCTCGAGCTCCTGCGCATCCTGCGCCGGCACCCTGCGGCGGAGCTCGTCGCCGTCACGTCCGAGCAGCGGGCAGGGCAGGCGGTCGGCGACGTCTTCCCGTCGCTGCGCGGCCTCGTCGACCTGCGCTTCGAGTCGGCCGCCGACCCGCTCTCGATCGCGTCGCGCGCCGAGATCGTGTTCACCGCGCTTCCGCATTCGACGTCGGCGCCCGTGGTGGCGGTCCTGCACCGGGCGGGCGCGAGCGTCATCGACCTCTCGGCCGACTTTCGCCTCGCCGACCCCGGCGTCTACGCACGCTGGTACGGCGAGCACGCGGTCCCCGAGCTGATCGGGAGCGCAGTCTACGGCCTGCCCGAGCTCCACCGCGATGCGATCCGCAAGAGCGACTTCGTCGCCGCGCCGGGCTGCTACCCGACGTCCGTCCTGCTCCCGCTGTGCCCGTTCCTGCGGGCCGGGCTCGTCGAGACGGCGAGCATCCTCGTCGATTCGAAGTCGGGCGTCTCGGGAGCGGGGCGCACGCTGCAGGACGGCTACCTCTTCGCCGAGCTCGAAGGGAACGTCCATGCCTACAAGGCGGGCGGCGCCCACCGGCACGTCCCCGAGATGGAGCAGGAGGCCGGCCGGGCGGCCGGAGGGCCGGTCCAGATCGCCTTCGTGCCGCACCTGATCCCCGTGATCCGCGGCATCGCGACGACCGTCTTCGCGCGCCCGCAGCGCCCGCTCTCGACCGACGAGGCCCTCGGCGTGCTCCACGAGGCGTACGACCGCGAGCCCTTCGTCCGTGTCCTCCCGAAGGGAGAGACGCCGCGCCTCGCATCGGTGCGAGGCAGCAACTTCTGCGACCTCACCGCCGTCGTCGACCAGCGGACGGGCGCCCTCGTCCTGCTCTCGGTGATCGACAATCTCGTCAAGGGGGCGTCGGGACAGGCCGTGCAGTGCATGAACCTGATGCGCGACCTGCCCGAGACGGCCGGCCTGCTCGAGGCGCCGCTGCATCCGTAGCGCGCCGCAGCGGCCGCCGGCCGCACGCGGTTTGACACCCTCGCCGGGCGCACGGTATAACCCATCAAACCGGCTCCCATCGAGGATCATGAACCAGCGCTGCGGCCCCGCTGCACGGGGCGTCGCACGTCGAGCGTGCGGCGTGACGCCATGACGACCTACTACGCCTCGGATCCGCAGGAGGTGCAGGCGTCGGTGTCGGCGATCGTGTGGCGCGCGCCGGGATCGCGCGAGCTGCTGCTCATGCAGCGCAGCGACAACGGCCACTGGTGCCTGCCGGGCGGGCGCCTCGACCCCGGCGAGTCGGTTCGCGACGCCGCGCTGCGCGAGGTGCGCGAAGAGACCGGCTACGACGTCGCGCTCGGCCGGCTCGTCGGCGTCTACTCCGATCCGGAGTTCATGGTCGTGCGCTTCGCCGACGGGCGCCGCGTGCAGTACCTGAACCTGTGCTTCGAGGCTCACGCGATCGGCGAACCGGGCGCGCTCGGGACGCCCGACGAGACGCTCGCCGTCGCCTTCTTTCCGCACGACGCGCTGCCCGCGCCGTTCGTGCCGATCCACCACATCCGCATTCGCGACGCGCTCGAGCGCGACGCGGTGCGCGTCCGCTAGCGAAGGGGGGAGCGATGCGGCAGCGAACGACGAAGTTCATCTTCGTGACGGGGGGAGTGCTCTCGTCGCTCGGCAAGGGCCTCGCGTCGGCGAGCCTCGGCGCGCTGCTCGAGGCGCGCGGCCTCGGCGTCACGTTCCTGAAGCTCGACCCGTACCTGAACGTCGACCCGGGGACGATGAACCCGTTCCAGCACGGCGAGGTCTACGTCACCGAGGACGGCGCCGAGACCGACCTCGACCTCGGCCACTACGAGCGCTTCACGAGCGCGACGATGCGAAAGCTCAACAACGTGACGGCCGGGCGCATCTACGACGCCGTCATCGCCAAGGAGCGCCGCGGCGACTACCTCGGCGCGACGGTGCAGGTGATCCCGCACGTCACCGACGAGATCAAGTCACGGATCCGGCAGGCGGCCGAGGGCGTCGACATCCTGATCGTCGAGGTCGGCGGGACGGTCGGCGACATCGAGTCGCTCCCGTTCCTCGAGGCGATCCGCCAGTTCCGCGCCGACGTGGGCCGCGAGAACGTGTGCTACGTGCACATCGCGCTCGTTCCGTACATGAGCACCGCCGGCGAGCTCAAGACCAAGCCCGTCCAGCACTCCGTGAAGGAGCTTCGCACCGTCGGCATCGCACCCGACGTGATCCCGTGTCGGACGGATCGCTTCCTGCCGCGGTCCGTGAAGGCGAAGATCGCGCTCTTCTGCAACGTCGACGAGGACGCCGTCATCACGGCGAAGGACGTCGAGAGCATCTACGAGGTGCCGCTCATCCTGCACCAGGAGGGCCTCGACGAGAAGGTGACGCAGGTCCTCAACATCTGGTCGGGCCGGCCGAACCTTCGCCCGTGGGAGGAGGTCGTCGAGCGCGTCACGAAGCCGTCGCGCGAGGTGACGATCACGATGGTCGGCAAGTACGTCGATCTCACCGAGAGCTACAAGAGCCTCAACGAGGCCCTCCACCACGCCGGCATCGCGCACCGCGCGCGCGTGCGGATCGAGTACGTCGACTCCGAGAAGCTCTCCGACGCGCAGGCGCTCGCCGGCGCGGCCGGCATCCTCGTCCCGCACGGCTTCGGCGCGCGCGGGGTCGAGGGCAAGATCGCCGCCGTCCGCCTCGCGCGCGAGCGCCGCATCCCGTACTTCGGCATCTGCTACGGGATGCAGATGTCGGTGATCGAGTTCGCGCGGCACGCGGCCGGGCTCGAGGGCGCCAACTCGTTCGAGGTCGACGAGAAGACGCCGCACCCCGTGATCGACCTGCTCCCCGAGCAGCGCGCCGTCCGCGACAAGGGTGCGACGATGCGCCTCGGCGCGTATCCGTGCGTGCTGCAGCCCGGAACGAAGGCGTTCGAGGCGTACGGCAGCGCCGAGATCAGCGAGCGACACCGGCACCGCTACGAGTTCAACCCCGACTACCGCGACCGTCTCTCTCGCGCCGGCCTCGTCCTCTCCGGCACCTCGCCCGACGGCCGCCTCGTCGAGGTCGTCGAGGTCGCCGATCACCCCTGGTTCGTGGGCTGCCAGTTCCACCCCGAGTTCCACTCCACGCCCTTCAGGCCCCACCCCCTGTTCAAGGCGTTCGTCGCCGCAGCGCTCGAGCGCGGGGGAAAGGCCGTCTGAAGCCGCACGCCTCACGAACCGGAGGGCGTGCCGGGGCGCGCGCGCGGCGGCTTGCGGCGCGTCCGCCGGATCGCAGCCCGGCTTGCGGGCTGCGCGCGGCTCGCCTAAACCCTGTTTCTCGCGGGAGTGCGGGACGTTAGCTCAGCTGGGAGAGCGCCGTGTTCACACCGCGGAGGTCGCAGGTTCGATCCCTGCACGTCCCACCATCCTCCCGCTCGCCGCTCCTTGCGTCTCCGTTCTGGCCCGGTAGCTCAGCCTGGATAGAGCACCAGCCTCCGAAGCTGGGGGTCGCGCGTTCGAATCGCGCCCGGGTCACCACGGGGACGTTCTTTCCGATTTTCGGTCTTGCGGCCGAACGGGCCGAGTGCGCTCGTTCGCGGGAGACGCTTCGCAGGGCGACGGGGGCGCTGCGCGGGCCCCGGAACGCCGCGCGCCGCTCGGCGCATGGCGCCTCGACCGACGGCCGATGGATGATCGAATGAACCGAGTCACGCTTTCGAGCCGGTGCCGTCTCGTCGTGCCCCGAGCCCTTCGCGAACGCCTGCGGCTGCGGCCGGGGATGAAGCTCGTCCTGCTCGAGAAGAGCGGAGTGCTGTACTTGGTTCCGGAGCGGCCGCTGCGGGGAATCGCGAAGGGTGCGAGCGTACGGAGGCTTCGCGAGAAGAGAGACCGCTTCTGAGCCTGTTCGATTCGACGGGCTGGATCGAGTACCTCGGTGGCTGACCGAACGCGGATCTGCTTGCGCCGTACCTGAAGGAGCGCAAGAGCCTCGCCGTCGCGGCGATCGAGATCCACGAAGTGTACGAGGTGATCCGGTGCGACGCCTCGAGAGGGGGCTCCAGGGAAGCCGGGAACGTGGCCGACGTAGAGCCCGGTGTTCGTGCACTTCTCGACGGCCGCCGTGACCGTGCGCATTCGAATCGTCCTCGAGTCGGGGCGAGCGGCGAGATTCTGGCCGTGGACGCGCCAGCCATCGATCCCGACAGTGGACCGTGAGCGTCGGAGCGGGATCGTGAGCTACCCGGCGCTCGTGGTGCCGCGCCGTCGCTGGCGGCCGCCTCGCTTCGGCGCCGCGGCCCGGGCGCGTGCCAGCGCTGCCTTCGAGAGGAAGGCCGAGCGCGAGAGGCTCTCTCGCTCCGCAGCCTCGTCGATCTGGTCCAGCACGTCCGGCGGGAAGCTGACGTTCACGCGGACGGCCTTCGGCTGCGGATCGCGAACGGTGACGAGGAAGGGCACTGCGTCCGAGCACGCGGGATCCGCCGTCACCTGGTCGAGGGTGCTGGCTGCCGGGATCTCGTCTCCGTCGCCAACCATACCCTCGAGATGAAGGCCGAGGGCCTCGGCCGCCATGATGCGAGCCTCTTCGAGCGTACGGCCGCTCGTGACACAGCCGGGGAAGTCCGGGAACTCGACACCGAAGTCGCTCTTTGCCTCCTTGCGAAGAAGCGCGATGTAGGTCGCCATGCCGATCTCCTATCTCCTATCCGAGCAGCCGGACGCCGGCCTGCCGTTCGATCGAGCGCACGGTGCCGGTCGGGAGATCCCGCTTCGGATGCGGGACCGTCACCCTGCCGGGCTTCGTCGGATGTTTGAGCTGCATGTGGGACCTCCGTCGGGCGACCTCACGCCAGCCGTCGGCGCGGAGCTTCGCAAGGATCTCCCGGCTGCTCACGGGCGAAATGATACACACTGATACACACGAAGTCGAGGTCGGAGGCGCCAGGGGGTCCACCCGCGGGTGCGGCGACGCGCCGCATCGGGCGCAGCCCTCCCCGGTGGGTTCTCGCTCGACCGGGCAGACTGCCGGCTGTCAGCATGGGCCGCCCGGCGCCGCATCCGCCCGAGGAGGGAACATGAGGCGCCCGGTCTTTGCTCTCGCTGCGGCCTCGCCGAGGATGAAGTCACGGCCTATGACGGACTTGGAGGCGCGTACATCGACGCGATCGTGAACTCGGAGTCCGTCCCCGGCAATCCCGGCGCGTCTCGTTCCAAGTCCATCACGGAAAACCGCTCTCCCGCCTGCCTCACCGGCCCCGAGCCCGCCGGTGGCTACGACTGCACCGGCACGCTCGAGATCTTCACCCCGCGCGTGATTCCCTCGGCGCGCGCGACCACCTGCGCGGCCGACATCACCGGCGACGGTGTCGTCAACTTCGCCGACCTCGCGAAGATGAAGAGCGTGTTCTTCGAGACCTGCGCGCCCTGACGGCGCGCTCGCAGGCGTGCGACGTGCGTCGCTATGCTCACGCAGGCCCGATCGGCCGGGCGATAGCCCGCGCCCATCGAGCCGCTTCGGTGGGAGGTGACGTGAGCCATCCGGTCGCGCGCGTGCGCTCGTTCGAGATCGCCGGGCTGTACGCGATCCGCGTCAGCTTCGACGACGGAACCTCGCGGGTCATCGACTTCGAACCTGTCCTCGCGGGCGAGCCGTATGCACCGCTCGCC
The DNA here is from genome assembly GCA_041912475.1 of Myxococcota bacterium. Lineage (GTDB taxonomy): Bacteria > Myxococcota_A > UBA9160 > UBA9160 > UBA9160 > MYXO. Next base: position 294 of record JAYRMX010000336.1, on the reverse strand, counting down.
GATCCTGCGTTGCTCCGCGCGGTGCGTCTCGATCCGCAGGCGCATACGCTCGTCTGGCCGAACGGTGCCGACTTCGATCCGGCGACGCTTCATGACTGGCCCCGCCACGCGGCGGCTCTTGCGCGCCGGGCGCAGCAGGGGCGCGAAGATGCGAGCGTCGCATCCCGCGGCGGCTCGCGATGACCGCGGGAGAGCCCCTCACCGCGGCGCGCGCGCTGCTGCGCGAGGCGCGCTGCGTGGTGGCGCTCACGGGGGCGGGGATCTCGACGGAGTCGGGGATCCCGGACTTTCGCG
>JAYRMX010000335.1:0-5994 GCA_041912475.1 Myxococcota bacterium | reverse complement strand
GAATCGCCGCGTGATCGCGGCGCCGAAGCTCTATTTCTCGGACGCCGGCGTCGTGAACCGGCTTGGCGCGCCGGGCTTGCCGCTCGGTCACGACCACGGGCTCGCCGGCGTGCGTGAGGACTGGCTCCGTTCCTAGCTGCGGTGCAGATGCGCGAGGATCGCGTCGTTCACCGTGTCGGGCGCCTCGAGGGCGACGGCGTGGCCGGCGCCCGGAGCGGCGACGAGCGTCGCCTTCGGAATGGCGCGTGCGACCCGCTCGGCGTCGGGAGCGAGCAGATCCGCGCCCCCGGCCGCGCTTCGCGTGCGATTGCGGTCCATGCGCCCAGAACGGCGAGGAGCCCATCGGGGGGCAGGCTCTCCCGCGGGGTTGTTGTCAGATTGGGCCTCATCGGACGCAGCCCGCAGAGCACCCGCTTCTCTTGCTCTGCACTCGTCGGAGGCGAGCGAGGAGAACTCCCCCGAATTCGCCCGTCGACAGGCGGGCGAATCCGGGGGAGGAGTGCTGCGAGAGTGGCAAGGAACGGCTTCAGCTCACCGGCGCGCGGGAATCCGCCGTCCGGGTCCGCGCCAGCGGAGCATCGCGCGATCCGCGGTTACGAGCGCGGCGTTCGTCGCGAGAGATGTCGCGAGGATGATGCGGTCGGCGGGATCTCCGTGAAATCGCGCGAGCCCCGCGGCCAGCACTCCGATGTCCCCCGATACGGCGATCTCCCGAATCCCGAGGGAGAGCGTCGCTCGACGGAACTCGGCGGGCTCGAGCTCGAGCTCGAGCCGCTTCTTCTGCGCGAGCATCGCAATCTCCCAGAAGGAGATCGCCGAGACGAGTAGCTCGTCCCGGCCGAGCGCGTCGTCCGCAGCGGCCGCTGCGCGTGACCCGAGGTCGGCCCGATCCTCGGCGAGCCACACCAGGACGTGCGTATCGAGCAGGATCAACGGGGATCGACTTCCCAGTCCGCGCCGGTGGGCGCCACGATGTCTCCGACGGATCGCACCCGGCCCCCGAGAAAGCCGCGCAGCGTCTTCGGCCGCCGCGCTGCCGGTACCAGGCGCACGACGGGCTTGCCGCGCTTGGTCACGACCACGGGCTCACCGGTTTCGGCGACGCGATCCATTACTTCGAGGCATCTCGCCTTGAACTCGGATGCAGGGAGCGTTTGCGGGACCCGGGCGCCCTTGCGGATCATGACCACCTCACCGGTCAGAAGGTACGCCGTCTGCGCGCGGGATCAAGCGCCGGGAGACTGCTCGGGTGGGCCCTGGAGCGCCGCCGGCATCTGCGGCCCGGACGGGCTCGCCGGCGTGCGTGAGGACTGGCTCCGCTCCTAGCTGCGGTGCAGATGCGCGAGGATCGCGTCGTTCACCGTGTCGGGCGCCTCGAGAGCGACGGCGTGGCCGGCGCCCGGCGCGGCGACGAGCGTCGCCTTCGGAATGGCGCGTGCGACCCGCTCGGCGTCGGGGGCGAGCAGATCCGCGCCGCCGGCCACGACGAGCGTCGGCGCCGTGATGCGGGCGAGGTCGCTCTCGCGCGTTCCGGACCACGCGCGAAGCCCGGCGGGCTGGCGCTCGAGCGTCGCGGCGGGAGCGCGCGCCGCGATCTCGGCGAGGCCGCGCGCGGTGCGCTCGCACGTACGTGCGTCGGCGAGCGTCGCGTCGCCGAAGAGCCAGGGAAGGAGCGTCGCGGCGAGCGTCGCCGGCCGCGCTTCGCGTGCGATTGCGGTCCATGCGCCCAGAACGGCGAGGAGCCGCGGCGACGCGGTCACGAACGGCGTCACGAGCACGAGCGAGCGAACGCGCTCCGGGTGCGCGAGCGCGAGCTCGATCGCAGCGGCGGCGCCGAGGCTCGCGCCGACGACGTGCGCCCGGCCTTCGAAGCAGCGCGCGGCGTCGGCGGCCATCGTCGCGACGTCGTATGCCTGTGCAGCGGGAGCATCCGAGGCGGAGATTCCGCGCGGGTTCACGCCGGTCACGCGAAACGATGCTCCGAGCACGGGCGTCTGGCGCGCGAAGACCGAGACGTCGGTGCCGAAGCCGGGCAGCAGCACGACGGGATCGCCGCTGCCGGCCGCCGGCGCCTCGAGCGCGACGCCGGGCGCGACCTCGGTGAGCGCGCTCCTGCGGGCCGCGAAGGCCTCGACGTCCTCGCGCGTGACTCTTCCGCCGGGGCCCGTGCCGGGCGCCTGCTCGGCGTCGACGCCGAGCTCGCGAGCGCGCGCGCGCGCGGCCGGCGCGATGGGCTTTCGCGCGCCGGGCGGGACGCGCGCCGCGGTGGCGGGCATCGCACTCGCCGCGGCGGCGGCCGCAGCGCTCGCCTCCCGTTCCGGCGCCGCGTGCGACGGGGAGCCCGCTCCGCTCGCGACGCGCGGCGCTTCGGGGCGATCGTTCGTGTCGCGAAACGCGCCGGCGTCGAAAGGCTCGTCGGGCGTGTCGGTCATCGCCGCGAGCAGCGTGCCGCACGGCACCGTCTCGCCCACCTCGACATAGACGTGCCGGAAGAAGCCTCCGGCCGTGGCCTCGATCTCGACCTCGGCCTTCTCGGATTCGATCACGAGCACGGGCTCGCCGCGCCGGACGCGCTCGCCGATCGCGAGCGGCCACGCGACGACGCGCCCCTCCTGCATCGACATCCCGAGCTTCGGCATCGAGATCGGCGTCGGCATCGCGCCTTCTCAGCCCATCTCGCGAACGGCGGCGATCACCCGGGCGGCGTCGGGCCGGAAGGCGTCCTCGAGGATCGCCGCGAAGGGCACCGGCGTATGCGGCGCCGTCACGCGGCGCACGGGGGCGTTCAGGAAGTCGAAGCCGCGATCGACGCAGAGCGCGGCGACGTCGCTCGCGATCGAGCAGCGCGGCGTCGACTCGTCGATCACCACGAGGCGGCCCGTCTTCTCGAGCGACGCGAGGATCGCCTCCTCGTCGAGCGGAGCGACCGAGCGAAGGTCGATCACCTCGGCGCGGGTTCCTTCCGTGGCGAGCGCGTCGGCAGCGGCGAGCGCAACGGCGACCGTGGCGCCGAAGCCGACGAGCGTCACGTCACCGCCCTCGCGAACGACGTTCGCCTTCCCGATCGCGATCGCCGTGTCGCCCTCGGGCACCTCGCCGCGCTGCATCAGCACGCCCTTCGCCTCGCAGAAGACGACGGGATCGTCGTCGCGGATCGCGGAGAGGAGCAGGCCCTTCGCCTCCGCAGGGCTCGACGGGATCACGGTCTTCAGCCCCGGGATGCCGGCCGTCATCCAGTAGAGCGACTGCGAGTGCTGCGCGGCCGCGCGCATGCCCGCGCCGCAAACGGTGCGGACGGTGAGCGGAACGCGCGCCTTGCCGCCGAACATGTAGCGGAGCTTCGCGGCCTGGTTGAGGAGCGGATCGAGGCACACGCCGAGGAAGTCGATGAACATGAGCTCGGCGACGGGGCGAAGGCCCGTCGCCGCCGCGCCGACCGCCGTGCCGAGGATTCCCATCTCCGAGATCGGCGTATCGAGCACGCGTCCGGGAAAGCGCTTCACGAGCCCCTTCGTCGTGCCGAGAACGCCGCCCATCTCGTCGGTGCCCTCGGTCTCCCGCGCGCCGCCGCCGGCGAGATCCTCGCCGAGGAGGATCACGTCGGGATCGCTCTCCATGGCGATCGCGAGCGCTTCGTTGATGGCCTGTCCGGTGGAGAGAACTCGCGACATGGATCACCCGTTCACGTAGACGTCGGTGGTGACGATGCTCGGGTCGGGGAGCGGAGCGGCCTCGGCGGCGGCGACCGCAGCGGCGATCTCGGCGGCCACCTCACCGTCGGCGGCGCGGAGCGCGTCGCTCGAGACGAGCCCCGCTTCGACGGCACGGCGCTCGAAGCGTTCGAGCGGATCGCGGCGCTGCTTCCAGTGCTCGGCCTCCTCCTTCGGGCGATAGGCGAGCGTGTCGCCGACGTAGTGGCCGGAGAAGCGGTACGTCTTGCACTCGAGGAGCGTCGGTCCCTCGCCGCGGCGCGCGCGCGCGATCGCTTCGCCCGCCTTCTCGAAGACGTCGAAGAAGTCCATGCCGTCGGCGATCACGGCGTGCATCGCGTACGAGCGCGCCCGCTCGGCGATGTCGGCGACCGGCACCACGAACTCGGTCGGCGTGAACTCTCCCCAGCCGTTGTTCTCGACGACGTAGAGCGCGGGGAGCTTCCAGTTCTGCGCCATGTTGAGCGACTCGTGGAACTGTCCCTGGTTGCTCGCCCCATCTCCGAAGAACGCGACGCCGACGCCGCCGGTTCGCTTGATCTTCGCGGAGAGCGCCGCGCCCGTCGCGAGCGGGATGCCGGCGCCGACGATGCCGTTGGCACCGAGCATGCCGCGGTCCATATCGGCGATGTGCATCGATCCGCCCTTGCCCTTGCAAAGGCCCGTCGCGCGCCCGAAGAGCTCGGCCATCATGCCGGCCACGCCGACGCCCTTTGCGATGCAGTGGCCGTGGCCGCGGTGCGTCGATGCGACCCAGTCGCGCGCGTCGAGGTGCATGCACACGCCGGTCGCGACGGCCTCTTCGCCGACGTAGAGGTGGAGGAAGCCCGCCATCTTTCCGGCGAGAACGAGCTCCTGGAGCTTCTCCTCGAAGCTCCGGATGCGGCGCATCGTTCGGTACGCGTCGAGCAGGCGGTCGTGCGAGAGATGCAGGCCCGCCGTGTCGGTTTCCGGGGTCATCGGACGACTCCTATGCGAGAAGAGACACCCGAACGATCGAGACGACCCGGCGCCCCACGCCGCGTTCCCGGTCGCTCTCACGGCGAGTGCCGCCGCGCGTCTTCACATCATGTTGAGATCGAGCCGCGCAGCCTCGCTCATCATGCCGGGGTTCCAGGGCGGTTCCCAGACGACGTCGACTCGAACGTCCGTGACGCCCTCGACCTCGCGCACCTTCTCCTCGACCTCGGGCGGGAGCGAGCCGGCGACCGGGCACGCGGGAGACGTGAGCGTCATCTGGATCGCCACCGCGCCTTCGGGGCTCACGTCGACCGCGTAGACGAGCCCCATTTCCCAGATGTTGACGGGGATCTCGGGGTCGTAGCAGGTCTTGATCGCCTCGATCACGCGCTCGCGGAGCGCGGGCGCCGGCGAGGCCAGCGGCGGCTGCGGGTCGTTCATCGCGTTCTCACTCCGTGGTGACGGTCTTCGAGTCGCCGAGCGCCGAGTGCAGCGCGTGCCACACCAGCGTCGCGCACTTGATCCGCGTCGGGTACTCGCGAACGCCCGTGAAGACGGCGAGCTTGCCGAGCTCGCCGGTGTCGTCGCTCTCGCCCGGCCCGGTGATCAGATCGCGAAAGCGCTCGAAGAGGCGCTCGGCCTCGGCGCGCGACTTGCCCTTCACCGCTTCGGTCATCATCGACGCCGACGCGGTCGAGATCGCGCACCCGGAGCCCTCGAAGCGCACGTCGCGGACGACGTCGCCCTCGAAGAGGACGTGGAGCGTCACGCGGTCGCCGCACAGCGGGTTGTGCCCCTCGACGTGCGCGCTCGCCTGCGGCAGCGAGCCGAAGTTCCGCGGCTTCTTGTAGTGGTCGAGAATCGTCGCCTGGTAGAGCTCGCGCAGATCCGACATCAGGCGAAGACCTCGGCGACCTTGCGGAGCCCGGCCGCGAGCGCGTCGAGCTCCTCGATCGTGTTGTAGAACGCGAGCGACGCGCGGGCCGTCGCGGGGATGCCGAAGCGGTCCATCACGGGCTGCGCGCAGTGGTGCCCGGTGCGGATCGCGATGCCGTCCTGGTCGAGGATCGTTCCGACGTCGTGCGCGTGCACGCCCTCGAGGACGAACGAGAGCACCGCCGCCTTGTCGGGCGCGGTGCCGATCAGGCGAACGCCCGGAACGGCCTCGAGCAGCGCGGTGCCGTTCGCGAGGAGCGTCTCCTCCCACGCCGCGATGCGGTCCGTCCCGACGCTTCGCACGTAGTCGATCGCGGCGCCGAGGCCGATGACGCCCGCGATGTGCGGCGTCCCGGCCTCGAACTTGAACGGAATCGCGTTGTACGTG
>JAYRMX010000334.1:0-2641 GCA_041912475.1 Myxococcota bacterium | reverse complement strand
GCCGCCGAACGCTGGCACGCCTTCACGAACGAGTGGTTTCTCTCGACCGCGCTGCGCGGCCGCTATCCGGACGCATTCCTCGACGGCCCTCCGCTCGGCCGCATGGCAGTTCGCGACGGCGACATGGAGCAGATCCGCGCCGAGCTCGACTTCATCGGCATCAACCTGTACTCGCGGACGGTCGTTCGCGCTCGGCCGCAGGACCCGAACCTCGGCGCGACACCGGTCGGCGTTGCGGGAGGCAGCGCCGGGCCTCGCACCGACTTCGGCTGGGAAGTCTGGCCGGCTTCGCTGCGCGACATGGTCCTGCGCGTCACGAAGGACTACGGCCGGCGCCCGATCGAGATCACCGAGAACGGGTGCAGCTACGCCGACGGGCCCGATGCGAAGGGCGTCGTCCGCGACGAGCGGCGAATCGACTTCCTTCGCCGCTACCTCGGCGCGCTCGCCGACGCCATCGAGGCGGGAGCGGACGTGCGCGGCTACCACGCCTGGTCGCTGCTCGACAACTTCGAGTGGGCCGAAGGCATGACGCAGCGCTTCGGCCTCGTCCACGTCGACTTCGCCACGCAGGCGCGGACCGTGAAGGAGTCGGGCCGCTGGTATGCCCGGGTTGCCGCCGAGAACGGGTTCGGCCGCTAGCACGCGCACGCCCGCGTGGAAGGCCTGCGGGCGCGCGCAGCCGTCCGGCCGCCTCAGCCCGCGCGACCGACGCGGCGCAGCAGCTTCGGGGTCATCATCCAGACGAGGCGTCCGGCGCCCGGCTTCGGCGTGCCGTCGAAGTCGATGCGCACGACGCCGCCCTTTCGCAGCGGCGTCCCGTCGCCCGCGCAGCCCGCGACGGCGAGAGACACGAGTCGGCCCAGCCCGGGCTCGTGGCCGACGACGGCGACCGCATCGCCCGCGCCGCGGAGCTGGAGCAGGAGGCGCTCGAGCGAGCCGCCGGGAGCGAGCAGCGGCCACTCCTCGGGCGCCGGACCGGGAAGCTGCTCGTGTAGGATTTCGGCCGTTTCCCGGGCCCTTACGAGAGGACTCGTGAGAATTCGCGTGAGCTCCGGCTCGAGGGCGGCCAGCCCGCACACGACCCGCGAGAAGTCGCGGCGGCCGTCGGACGTGAGCCGCCTCGCCGCGTCGCCGCCGCCCCTCGGCGCCGCGTCCTCGGCCTCGGCATGTCGCACGACGTAGAGCTGCATCGCCGGGACGGTACCGGCGGACGCTCCCGGTTGCCGGCCGCGCCGGAGCCGGCAGTCTATGCGCCGTGCAAGACCGCCTGCTGTTCCTGATCGGCGCTCCGCGCTCGGGATCGACGCTGCTGGCGCAGATGCTCGGCGCGCACCCTTCGATCTACGCGCCGGCCGAGCCGCATCTGCTCACGCCGCTCGCGCACCTCGGCTACTACGCGAACGTCGAGCGCGCGCCGTACGACCCGGTCATCACCCGCGAGGCGGCGCACGCGCTCGTCGCCGCGCTGCCGCGCGGCGAGGCGGGCTACCTCGATGCGCTGCGCGCGCTCGCCGACGCTGTGTACGCGCAGCTCCTCTCGGCATCGCAGGCCGACCTCCTGCTCGACAAGACGCCCGCCTACGCGCTCGTGCTCGACTTCGTCGCGAAGCTCTACCCGCAGGCTCGCTACGTCGTCCTCACGCGGCAGCCGCTCGCCGTCTGGTCGTCCTACGTCGACTCGTTCTTCGACGGCGACTTCGCCGTCGCCCACGCGCACAACCCCCTTCTCGAGCGCTACGTGCCGGCGATCGCGCGCTTCCTGCGCGAGCGCCCCGCCCCGCTGGTGCACGTGCGCTACGAGGATCTCGTGACCTCGCCCGAAGCCGAGCTCGCGCGGATCTGCGAGCACATCGGCGTCGCGTTCCACGAAGGCATGATCGAGTACGGCGCCGGGGGGGGCGCGCGCACCGAGACCGGCCGCGGCCTCGGAGACCCCATCACCGTCGCGAAGCAGACACGGCCGGTCACCGGATCGCTCGCGCGCTGGACCGACGCGCTCGCCGGCAACCCTGCGCGGGCGCGCCAGTCGCGGCAGATCCTCGATCGCCTCACCGACCCCGACCTCGCGGCGTGGGGGTACACGCGCAGCGAGATCGGCGCGCAGCTCGACGCCGTTCCGGAGGGCGGCGCGCAGCGGCGTCCGCCTCGCCTCGACCGCTACCGTCTCGAGCGCAAGCTGCTCGTCCTGCTGCGGCGCAACATCCACCACAACGCGCTCGGACGCGCCGTGCGCCGCGTGCGACACGTCTGCGACGTGCTGCTGCGCTGACTCGCGCGAGACCGTCGTTCGCGCGGCGTGCGCCGTCTGGTACGCTCGCCGGACCTCGACGAGGAGAGCGCCGTTGCAGCACACCGCTCGTCCGCGCACGGCGCCGTGAGCATGCGCTATCGCCATCTCGGCAAGAGCGGCCTTCGCGTGAGCGAGGTCTCGCTCGGCTCCTGGCTCACCCTCGGCAAGTCGGTCGACCTCGCGGCGGCGCGGGCGATCGTCCGGCGCGCATTCGACCTCGGGATCAACCTCTTCGACACGGCCGACGTCTACGCGCGCGGCGCGGCCGAGGAGTCGCGGGGGGCGGGGCGCGACCCCCAGCCCCGCCCCCACCACCGCCCCCCCCCCAAACCCGAAATTGCAAAGTAG
>JAYRMX010000333.1:0-4621 GCA_041912475.1 Myxococcota bacterium | reverse complement strand
CTCTTCTACTTCCCGACGATCGGATCCGAGCCCGAGGCCGTTCGCGACGCCCGCTACGAGTATCGCCGCAAGACGGGGCAGCAGCTGCGCAGCAAGCCTCACCTCTCGGATCTCGCGCTCGACGCCGAGGCGCACAACCTCGTGAAGACGCATCCCGACGTGGCCGAGCGGCTGCGGACCGCGCTCGACGCGATGGCGCAGAGCGTTCGCGACAACCCGCGCGGCTGGCGCTGAGCAGTCGCGACTCGTCGTCCCCGCCGCTGCGGAGGCGATTCGGACGGTCGTGGGCTCTACACGAGAGTGCGTCTGAGAAGCCCCCTGCCGTCAGATCCTCCCGAGCAGCCTCCACCTCGCTCGCCGAGTCTACGTCGTGTGAATGGCTGCCTTCACCTTCGCCGCCAGCTCCGGGGTCATCTCGGTCACGCCGTGATCGTGCGCCGCGTGTTCCACGACCTTCTCGAGAAGCTCCTGCTCGTTCGCCGCGCTCGCCCTGAAGGCACAGCCTTCCACGACGTCTCCGCAGGCAATGTGCTTACGCTTCGGGCTCTCGTTCGTCGTCAACGTCGATCCTCCTGTCCGGGCATTTCCGGTGCGCTCCTGAGATGCCGCGGGCGCACGAGAGTCACAGGCGCAGGCACGCCGGCCGGGCCGAAACGATTCCCGGCCCCCGGCATCGAAGACTCCGCGGGCTCGTCACGAGACCGCAAGAGGAGTTCCATGCGCACCCGCGATCCGAACGAGTCGCTGCACGTCGCCGGCCTCTGGCGCTACCCCGTGAAGTCGATGGCGGGAGAAGCGCTCAGCGAGGCGAGCCTCGGCAGGCACGGCATTCCGGGCGACCGCTCGATCTGGGTCTGCGGCCCCGAGGGTGTGCGCACGGCGCGGCGCCAGCACAGGCTGCTCGGGCTCGCGGCCGCAATCGACCGCGAAGGGCGCCCGCGGGTCGACGGTCATCCGTGGGACAGCCCCGAGGCGCTGGCGCTGACACGGGCGGCCGCGGGTGACGACGCATGGCTCGAGGAGGCTGACGAGGACGAGCGATTCGACGTCCTGCCGCTGCTCGTCGCCACGGACGGGGCGGTCGCGGCCTTCGGGCGTGACGTCCGGAGGCTCCGCCCGAACGTCCTGATCGGAGGTGTGGACGGCCTGGGCGAGCGGCGATGGCCGAAGGCGGAGCTGCACATCGGTGACGCGATCGTGCGTCTCGACTCATTGCGCGGCCGCTGTCCGATGACGACCGTCGATCCCGACACGCTCGAGCGGGATCCGGGAGTGCTGCTCGACATCGGCCGCCGCTTCGGAGGCCGCCTCGCGCTCAATGCCGAGGTGCTGCGGCCCGGACGGGTTCGCGTTGGGGACCCCGTTCGGATCGAGGGAGCCTAGGAAGCCGCAGCGCGTCTCGCTCACCGCGAGGCCCATTGCGGGCTCGATTGCCTGGCCACTCCGTCCGGCCCGTCACGCGTGACGTGGGCGACCCCCGGTTCGTCCTGTCAGGCAGCCGGGTGTGGGCATCGAGGCCGTCGTCGGAGGCCGCGTCGTCCTGCGCCTCACGCGCTACGCGACTTCCGCACCCCGCCGCGCCACGGCCACAGCGAGAAGGACGCGAACGAGAAGCTCGTCCGCGGGATCGGGAACACGCTGCCGTGGTGAGCGCTCCTCCCCCACGCGAACGGAGCCTCCGGCCAACCCAGCGCGATTCACCTCGGCCGGGTCTGGAGAGGGGCCGGGCCGCGCAACTGCCCCGGGCTACTCGACGGCGGCCTCGCGCGGCGCCGAGCCATCTCCGGCCGCTCGGTCAGAGCGGAACGCCGAGCCCTGCGAGATCGGCCCGCAGCGCGCCGATGTCGAGGTCGCGGGCCGGCAGGTCCTTGCGGACGAGCAGGCGGGCGGCCGCCGCTGCCGCCTGCCCGCCGAGCATGCACGGGCCGATGACGCGCACCGACGCGAAGCCGCCGCCTTCGGCCGAGAGGCAGCGGCCCGCGGCGAGCAGGTTCGAGAAGCCGCGCGCGACGAGCGCGCGAAACGGAATCGTGTACCACGTGCCGGCGTCGAGGAACTTCCACTCGGTTTCGCCGCCCGCGCGGTGGCGCTCGACGGGCCAGGCCGAGCGGCCGACGCCGTCGTCGAACTTGCGCGCGGAGAGAACGTCCTCTTCGGTGAGGCGGACCTCGCCGTCGATGGTGCGCGTCTCGCGCACACCGAGACGCATCGCGGTGTCGGAGACGAACGCCTCCTCGAAGCCCGGCATCCGGCGCTTCAGGAAATCGGCAAGGCGCATCGCCTGAACGCGGCCCTCGATCTCGCCGGTCGTGATCTCGTCGCCGTCGCTCGCATCGAGGGGGCGGCCTCCGAGCGAGACGCGCGAGAGCGCGACCAGCACCTCGCCCGGACGCCCGGTCGGAATGAGGTTTCCGCCGCGGCGCGGGAGGCCCTCCTTCTCGAACCCCTCCTCGACGAGCGCGACGAAGGCGGCGAGCTTCGGCAGCGCGACGTCGAGCTTCACGTGCTGCATCGTGAACATCATCGACGGATACTGGATCTCGCCGCCCTTCACCGTCCCGGCGCCGGCCTGCCGTGCGAGCTCGGCGTCTCCGGTGGCGTCGACGAAGACGCGGGCGCGCAGCGCGATGCGGCCCGACCGCGTGTGGACCAGAACGCCCTCGATGCGCCCGTCACGCGCGACCGTGTGCGTGAGCTTCGCGTGCAGGCGAACGCGCAGGTTCGGCTCGCGGCGAACCCGCTCTTCGAGCAGCAGCTTCATGCCGAGCGGGACGTACGGCATCACGGCCGTGGTCTTGAACGGGATCGGCCCGTAGGCGTCGCCGCGGGCCTTCAGCGCCTCGGCGATCTCGAGCGGAAGGCCGCCGACGAGAGGGACGACGCTGCCGTCCTTCGCGCCGGTGTAGAAGCCGCAGAACGTGCCGACGGCGCCGCCCGTGCTCATCCCGCCGAGGAAGGGCATCTCCTCGACGAGGGCCGTCCGCAGGCCGAGACGAGCGCCCGTGATCGCGGCGGCGCAGCCCGCCGAGCCGCCGCCGGCGACGAGGAGGTCGACCTCCTCCGCGACCTCGTGCTCCTCGGCGGGGACGCGCAGCCGGGTCACGGCGATGCCGGGCGGTGGAGGCCGCCCATCCAGAACGAGAGGCCGAGATAGAGCGCGGGGAAGGTGAGGGAGAGCTCGACGAGCCGCAGGCGGACCGCGAGCTCGGGCGCGACGCAGCCGCCGAGCATCGCCACGAGCCACAGGCACGCGGCGGCGACGACCGTGCGGCGCATCCGCAGCATCTTGCTCGGATAGAGGTACTTGAGCGGCACGAAGACGAGCACCGAGAAGAGGGCGACGACCGCCGTTCCGAGCCCGGGCGGGACGCCGAGCAGCCAGAGGTAGAGGGCGACGACGTTCCAGTAGGACGGGAAGCCGAGGAAGAAGTCGTCGTCGGTCTTGGCGTTCTCCTGCGAGAAGCCGTAGGCGCTCGCGAGGACGGGCAGCGCGGCCCAGTGCCACGAGACGAGGCTGCCTGCAGCGACGAAGAAGACGGCCGGAACGATCACGTAGTTGAGGAAGTCGACCATGTCGTCGAGGCGCCGCCCGTCGAACGACGGCAGGACTTCGCGGACGCGCGCGGCGCGGGCGAGGGTCCCGTCCACCGAGTCGATGGCGAGCGCGACGAGCATGAGCACCCCCGCGCGCGCGAGGGAGCCCTCGAGGATCGCCAGCAGGGCCGCCACGCCGACGACTGCGCCGCTCGCCGTGAAGGCGTGAACTCCCCACGCCAGCGAGAGCCGGCCGGGCCGCGCGTCGCTCGTTCGGTCGAAGTGGGCGCTCATCGGGCTCGTCCGGGACCGAGGATACCAGAGCCGCTATATTGGCTTCGAGCAAGGGTGGAGGCGAGCTTTGGGCGACGAATCGGGACGGACGGAACCGGAACGGGCCGGATCGGAGCGGACGGGACTCGAGGCCGGATGGAGCGGCGCGGCGCGTCCGACCCCGGCGCAGCGCATGCTCGAAGTGCTCCGGCAGGGCAGCGACAGCTTCGTGACGACGAAGCTCGACACCGTCTTCAACTGGGGCCGCAAGTATTCGATGTTCCTCTATCCCTTCGTGACGGCATGCTGCGGCATGGAGTTCATGTCGCTGGCCGGCCCGCGCTACGACCTCGACCGCTTCGGCTGCGCGCTGCCGCGCTTCTCGCCTCGGCAGTCCGACCTCATGATGGTCGTCGGCACGATCACGCACCGGCAGGCGCCGATCCTCAAGAAGGTCTACGACCAGATGGCCGAGCCGAAGTGGGTGATCGCGTTCGGCGCGTGCACGTGCTCGGGCGGCCCCTACAACAACTACGCCACGGTGCAGGGCATCGACACGATCATCCCCGTGGACATCTACATCCCCGGCTGTCCGCCCCGCCCGGAGGCCGTTCTCGACGGGCTGATCAAGCTGCAGGCGCGCGTGCAGGCCGAGAAGGTTCCGGCAACCGGCCGCCACCGCGAGCTGCGCGAGCTCGACCTGCCGGTCGTGGAGAAACCGGTCGCCTGAGCCGATGAGACGGGTGAGGCGGGGAGGGCGAGGCCGTTGAGCGCAGAGGGCGCGTACGATCTGGCGGTGCTCGGCGCCGGTCCG
>JAYRMX010000332.1:0-7840 GCA_041912475.1 Myxococcota bacterium | reverse complement strand
CGCTGCAGGAACTTGCGCGCGCGCAGCAGGCCGAGCGTGCTCTCCTGCGTCTTCTTGCCGCCTTCGAGCTCCTCGACCATGGCGCCCTCTTCGACGAGGCGCTCGTACGTGATCGCGATGGGGACGAAGAACAGGTCGCGCCGCGCGCACGAGAGGAAGGCGTCGACGTCCCACGAGAGCATCCCGAGGCGCGGCGCGAGCGTCTTGCCCGTTCGCGAGCGCCCGCCCTCGATGAAGAACTCCTGCGTGAACCCCTCCTTCACCAGAACCCCGACGTAGCGCCGGAAGATCTCCTTGTAGAGCGGATCGGCGAACGAGCGCCGCAGGAAGAACGCCCCGGCTCGGCGGAAGATGAAGCCGAACGGTCCGAAGCCCATGTTCTCACGCGCAGCGATGTGCGGCGGAACGAGGTGGTTCGAGTAGAAGAGCACCGAGAGGATCATGAAATCGAAGTACGAACGGTGGCTCGGAACCAGCACCAGCGGGTGACGTTTGGCGTAGCCGGCGACCTTCTCGAGCCCCGAGACCTCGATCGACACGAACATGCGCCGGAAGATCCCGGTCACGATCGCGTTGAGGATCGCGAGGAACGTCGAGTTCATGTTCGCCGCGATCTCGCGGAAGATCTTCTCCGCGTCGAGCCGGCCGACGTCGCGGCTGCGCCCGCGAGCGCGCGCGTGCTCCTCGATCGCCGCCTGCACCTCGGGATCGGCGAGCACCTCCTCCTGCACCTTGTGGCGGGGCCGCAGCGTGGGGCCCTCGACCACCTTCTCCTCGCGGTAGAAGAACACGAGGAGCGATCGGCGAACCTTGCGGACGATCGCCTCCTCGCCCTCGTGCCGGCGCTCGGCGACGAAGTGCGTGAGATCGATCGGCTCGCCGACCTTGACGTGCAGGCCCCGGTACGTGGTGAGGAACGACGCGACCTTGGCGAGGTCCGAAGGCCGCGTCTGCGCGCCGTACGCGAGGTTCAGGAACCGGCGCTCGGCCCGCGGCCCCTTGCGCCAGAAGAGCGCGAGCGGAACGAGGCGGACCGGGCGGCCGCTGCTCCATGCCGCGCGAACCACCTCGTCGAGGCAGTCGAGCTCCTGCCGCCCGGCCTCGACCGCCGCGCGCCGCCCGCGAAGCCAGCCCGCGAGCCGCGCGGTCCGAAGGAACAGGAACTGCGAGCCGCCCTGCAGCGCGCTCTCGCGCGCGTGCGTGCAGTCGCCGGCATGGTCGGAGCGCAGCCGGCCGGCGACGCGCTCGCGCAGGATCGCGAGGCCTTCGACGAGCGGGCGGTAGTAGTAGAAGTGGAGGCCGTTCGCGCACGACGAGAGGCGGAGCCCCTCTCGAACGAAGAGCGTGTTGAACAGGAAGTAGTCGAGCCGGCTCGCGTACCGCATCACGTACACGACCGAGCCTTCGCGCTCGAGCTCGCGCAGCGATGCGACCGCCTCGTCGTCGAGGTCGAAGGTGCGGAAGAATCGCCGCGCGAACCAGCGGAAGAAGAAATTGAAGCGCGGCGTCATCGCCGAGAGGCGATCGACGATGGCGGGGCGGGCCGCGCTCGCGGGCGCCGGAGGTCCGGGAGGCTCCGTCGGTCGCTCCGTCATCTCGCGCGACGATACCAGCCGGGAAGCGAGCGAAGCAAGCCCGGCGGCCTCACGGCCGCCGGGCGCAGCGCATTCGGTCGCGCACGGCGCGGCAAACCCCCGGTGGCGGCCACCGACGGCGCACTGCGGCCTAGTGCATGAGGATCTTGTCGATCTTGGCCGCGATCTCCTGCGGCGTCCACAGGCCGCCGCTCTCCTTCTTCGTCTCGCCCTCGCCGCGAACCATCCGCATCTCGGCGATGGTCCCGCCGCCGACGAAGAACGTCTTGTCGGTGAGGTGCTTCGCCTGTTCGCTCGCGAGGTAGACGACGAGCGGCGAGATCAGCTTCGGGTCCATCCGCGCCTTCATCTCGTCGGTCTGGAACATCGGCAGATCGTCGGTGAGGCGCGTGAGCGCAACGGGCGCCAGCGAGAAGCAGCGGATGTTGAACTTCTTGCCCTCGAGCGCGAGGCAGCGCATGAAGCCCCAGATCCCCGCCTTCGCCGCGCCGTAGTTGCACTGGCCGAAGTTGCCGTTGAGGCCCGACGTGCTCGAGGTGCTGATGATCACCCCGCCCTGCCCGCGCTCCTTCATGTGCTTGAAGACCGGCTGCGTGACGCAGAACGTCCCCTTGAGGTGCACCTGCACCACGACGTCCCACATCGCCTCGTCCATGTTCGCGAGCGTCTTGTCGCGCAGGATCCCGGCGTTGTTCACGAGGACGTCGACCTGGCCGAATGCCGAGACGGCGGTGTCGAGGATCGACTGTCCGCCGTCCATCGTCGCGACGCTCGCGTAGTTCGCGACGGCCTCTCCCCCGCGCGCCTTGATCTCGGCCACCACCTCGTCGGCCATCGAGTGCGCGCCGCCGCCCGCGCCGTCGCGCGCGCCGCCGAGATCGTTCACCACCACGGCGGCGCCTTCGGCCGAGAGCGCGAGCGCGTGCTCGCGCCCGATGCCGCCGCCGGCTCCCGTCACGATCGCCACCTTTCCGTCGAGCAGACCCATCGAACCTCTCCTTCTCGCCGCACGCGGAGGCGTCCGCGGCGGCAACGAGTGTGCACCGTTTGGATGGGCCGGAGGCTACGAGGGGCGCCCTCCCCGCGCCAGCGGCGGCCCGCCGGCGCCCGGCGCGAGGTGACAGCGCCGGTGGAGCGATTAGATTGAGTGCGATGGCGGATTCGGACTCGCCGCACTGGGAGACGATCGGGCCCCCGCCGCTCGGCCTGTTCGCGCTCGAGCAGGGCCGCGCAGCGCTCGAGCTCGCGGACCTCGCGAGCCGCCGGCGACTGCGACGCCTCGCCGCACGCGGTGACGGGCATCCGGTGCTGGTGCTCCCGGGCCTTCTCGCCGGCGACTTCTCGACCGCGCCGCTGCGGAGATTTCTGCGCGCGCTCTGCTACGACGCGCGCGGCTGGGGCCTCGGCGTGAACCTCGGACCGAACGAGAAGATCCGGAGCGGCCTCGAGGCCCGCCTTCGCGTGCTGCGCGAGCGGCACGGGCGACGGGTGAGCCTCGTCGGCTGGAGCCTCGGCGGGATCTACGCGCGCGAGCTCGCGCGCGCTCACCCGGAGGACGTGCGGCTCGTGATCACGCTCGGGACGCCGTTCCGGGACATTTCGGCGACGCACGCGGCGCGGATCGTTCCGATCCGCCCCGGCGGGCGGCCGCTGCACGAGGCGAAGGATCTGCACGCGTACCTGCGACAGCCGGTTCCCGTCCCCACGACGTCGATCTACAGCCGCAGCGACGGGATCGTCGCGTGGCGCAGCTGCGTCGAAGAGGCGGGGCCGGAGCGCGAGAACGTCGAGGTGACGTGCAGCCACACGGGGATGGGCTTCCACGCCGAGGCCCTCGCGGTGGTCGCCGACCGTCTCGCGCAGCCCGAGGGAGGCTGGCGCCCGTACACGCGGCCGGCTCGGGATGAATGAGCCTGGCCGGAAGCCGGCGCTCCCGCAGCAGCGGCACTGCCGCACGCGGGCGTGGCGCGCGGTGACACGCCGGGTCTCGACGGCGAGAGCGACCGGCGCTCGCCGCAAAGGAGATACGGCATGAATCGTCGAATCGCTCGCTTCCTCGCCGGCGTGGCACTCGCGCTCGCGCCGGCCGCCGCCCACGCGCAGGGACACCCGTGTGTGTACGAGGGAGTCGAGTACGCGGACGGCGCCCTCGCCTGCCAGCGCGGCGCGCTCGCGCAGTGCATGAACGGCGACTGGAGCGACCAGAACCAGACCTGCGCCGGCGACTACGGCGGCGCTGCGGGGACGCTCGACATGCGCACCGGTGCCGAGCGGCCGGCTCCGACCGACGCGTTCATGCCCGGCGACTCGCAGGTCGCCCCGCCAATGCCGGACGACGAGTAGGGAGCGCAGGGACCCGCCGGCCGAGCCGCCGCGGGAGCTGCGGGCGCACGGCGCGGGGGCGGTGCGATGCCGGCGAGCGCGGCGGGCCGGACGACGAGCCGGGCGCGCGGGTCGTGGGCGGGAGCTGCCGCGGGCCGATTTCGGTTGACTCTGCGGTAAGCGCCGTGGCAAAGGCAGGAGCGGACCACGCCCACGCTCGCTGGAGGCGACGATGCGTCGCCCGCACGCCCTTGCCCTGGCGGGGGGCCTCTCGGCCCTCGCCGCGATCGCCCTGCTCGCGGGAGCGGAGCGCACGCCTGCGCCGCGGGGCTCCTTCGCGGAGGCTGCGCCCGCCGTCGCGGCCGGCCTCGCAGATTCGGCGCAGCCGCAGGGTTCGCAGCACGAGGCCGGTGCGAGCCGCGCGGCTTCGTCCCGAGACGAGCAAGCCGCGCCCGAAGCGCCGCTTGCGGGGCGGGCGGCGCGTGACGAGAAGCCGGGCGACGAAGCGGGACCGCCGGTCGAAGGCGAACGCTGGCTGCTCGGCGCGATGCTCGCCCGCGCGGTCTCGGCGCCGCTGCCCGAAGCCGACCGCGTGCGGCTCGCCGACCTGCTGATCGAGGCCCGCGAGCTGCGCGGCCGCGAGGCGCCGGGGCGCGAGCGCGAGATCCTGCTCGCACTCGCCGCGGAGTTCGAACGCATCGCCGGCGAGCCGATGGGCAGCGTCGCGTCGCGTCTCGCGCTCCCCGGCGAGCTCGCTGCGCAGCCGCCGCCCGCGCCGGCCGGGCCGGGGACACCGCGATGAGCCGCGCGCGAGCGATCACAAAGCTGCGTCGCCGGCGCGCGCTCGCTGCGGCGGCCGTCCTGGCCGCGGCCGTCGGGCTCGGCCTGCGCGAGCGCAGCGCGCCCGCCGCCGGCTCCGACCTCGCGGCCTTCGGCCTCGATACGCCGATCGGCCGCGTGGGCGGCGAGACGCTTCGCGTGCGCGATCTCCCGGACGACGACCGGCGCGCGATCGAGCGCCTTCTCGCGCGCATCGACGAGGCGAAGCGCGCGGCGCTCTCGCGGCTCGAGGACGAGGCGCTGCTCGCCGCGGATCGCGGCAGCGCCCGCCCCACCGGCGGCGCCGGACCCGCCGCGGGCTTCGCAGCCATGGCGAGCGCTCCGGCCGGCGGCGCGAGATCGGCCGGCGATCCCGCCGCGATCGGCGGCGAGGCAATCAGCGGCACGCCGATCGACGACGCCGCGAGGGGCGGCACTGCGATCCGCGGCGACGCGATCGACGGCACCGCATTCGACGACGCGACGATCGGCGACGCCGCGATCGACGCATTTCTGCGTAGAATGCCGCCGATTCCCGCCGCCGCCGGCCCGCCGCGCGAGCTCGCGCGACACGTCCTCGCGATCCGCGCGCGCGACGCCGCGCGCAGCGAGCGCGTCGCGCGCCTGCGAGCGGAGGCCGGCGCCGAGCGCTTCGCCCCGCCGCCGGGGACCGCGGCCGGAGCCCCCTGGCCCGAGGTCGCTTCGCGCGTCGGCTCGCGCGCGATCACCGTTTCCGACGTCGAGCGCGAGGCGCGGCTTCGCCTGTTCTGGCTACGCGGCGAGCTCGCCGCGCGCGCGGCGCTCGCCTTCTCCGCCCGCGCCGATGCGCTGCTCCTCGCGCGCGAGGCGGCCGCGCGCGGCGCCACGCCCGAGCAGCTCGCGGCGGGGATCACGGCGCCGGTGACCGCCGTCGCGGAGGCCGACGTCGATGCGGAGCTCGGCCGTCACGGGCTCCCGGCCGGCGATCACCCCGAGCGACGCGCCCGCGCGCGCGACCTCCTCGCCTTCCGCGCGCGCGAGGCGGCACGGCACGACCTGCTCGCCCGGCTTCGAGAGAAGGCGCCGGTCGTCTTCCTGCTCGCTCCTCCGACACCGCCCCGTGTCGAGGTCGAGGGCGCTCGGCCCGGCCCCGGCGATCCCGCCGTCACGATCGTCGCGTTCACGAACCTTCGCTGCCGGGTCTGCGGCGCGACGAGCGCCGTCCTCGACGCGGTCGAGACCGGCCGCTACGCCGGCCGCGTGCGCGTGCTGCGCCGCCCGCTCTTCCCCGAGGCGGCGCTCCCGCTCCTCGCCGACGCGATGGCCGAGGCGTGCGCCGCCGATCAGGACGCGGGCCCGGCGCTACGCCGCGCGCTGCTCGGCGATGCGGCAGCGGACGCGGCCAGCGCGGGGCTCGGCGTGGCCCCCGACCGCGACCGCTTCTCGCGCTGCATGGCCGACCCGCGCACGCGCGAGACCGTCGCCGCACAGCGCGACGAGGCCGAGCGCCTCGGCTTCGCCGACGCGCCCGGCTTTCTCGTGAACGGCCTCCCGCTCACCGGCTTCCAGGGACAGGCCCGACTCGAATCGATCCTCGCCGCCGAGCTCGCCCCGGCGGCTACGTCCGACGCCACGCCGGCGTCCTCGAACGGGAGACTCTGATGACGACCCACGCCCGACTCGGCTGCCTCCTTCTCCTCCCCGTCGCCGCGCTCCTCGCCGGCTGCGACGAAGACGCTCCCAAACCGGCCCGCCTCCAGCCCAAGCGCCTCTACTCGATCGGAGACTCGATCACGCGCGCGTTCGACGCGTACCTTCCCGGCGACGACCTGCCGCTCTCGTGGGTGAACGGCTCGACCGGCTTCTGGCAGCAGTTCCTCGGCGCGCCCAATGTGAACGCGCACAACCAGCGCATCACGGCGATCTACGGCTCGTCGGGGCGCACGAACGTCATCGGCGCCGTGAACGGTGCGCGCTGGGACGACGCGCTCGGCCAGGCGCAGAACGGAATCGGCGGCGCGCCGACCTACGTGACGATCATGCTCGGCGGCAACGACGTGTGCCGCGACACGATCCTCGACCTCCCGACGGGCGAGGAGATCCAGGCCGAGGTCGTCGCGACGCTCGACTACCTCGACCAGAACCTCCCGGCCGGCGCGAGCGTCGTGGTGGTGGGCATCCCGGACATCAAGCGACTCTACGACGTCGCGGTCTCCGGCCAGGGCGCGTTCGGCCTCATCGACTGCGAGGCGATCTGGCAGACCACGACGCTCGGCTTCCCGTGCGGATCGATGCTCTCGCCCGACAACACCGAGGCGGACCGCCTGTACGCCCAGAGCCAGAATCAGCTCTACAACGGCCTCATCCAGCTCGAAGTGAACAACCACCAGAAGCGCAGCACGCGCGTGCACTACAAGTTCCTCGACGCCTCCACGACCGCGTTCACCGCGGACGACATCTCGACCATCGACTGCTTCCACCCCTCGGGACAGGGCGAGGCGCTGCTGAGCCAGATGACGTGGAGCGCCGGCCCGTTCGGCGGGGCGCCGATTCCGTAGCCGAACTCCGGGGCCCGCCCGGCAAGGCGCTGCGCGACGCGGCGCAGCGAGATCGCGACGCAGTGCGCCACGGCGCCGCCGACGTCCCGCACGTCGCGAGCCGCACGGGCTCCGCCGAGTCTCGATCGGACGGCCGCGGTTCGCTGACGCGCTCGAGTGTCGCGCACGGTCAGCAAAGGCTCAGGCCGCGCTCAGATCCGTGACCCCGTTTCCTGTCACACTCGGGCAAGCGTTCCGGGGAAGGGTCCATGCAGCCGCAGCCGCCGACCACACCGCCGCCGCGCACCCCGCGCAAGGCGAAGCGCAAGAGATCGCCGGCGGAGGACGCACGCGAGGCGACCGCGCGCGAGAGGCGCGCCGGCGCAGCCCCCGCGGCGCTCTCGCCCGACGGCGTCAGGCGCCTCATCGACGCGATCTACCGCGTGCTTCGCTCGCTCTGACCCTTCGCGCCGAGGCCGCGCACCTCGTCCAGCACGCGCTGCATGCCGAGTGGCTCGGCGATCGCGGCGGCCTCGCGCGCGGCGTCGAACGCGCGACGGTCGTCGCCGCGGGCGCCGCGGCCGCGGT
>JAYRMX010000331.1:0-2146 GCA_041912475.1 Myxococcota bacterium | reverse complement strand
GCGTCGTAGCGCCGCACCTCGACCGGGGCGACGAGGCGAACGTCCGGCTCGGCGCCCTCGGTCTCGCCCTCGACGCAGGCGTAGAGCTCGTCGCGGCCATCGCCATCGACGTCTGCGACGAGGATCTCCTTCGCGTGCCGCCGGCCGAGGTCCGCGACGAGCGTGCGCCCCTCCTTCTTCTTCGGGACGTAGCGAACGACCTTTCCGGTCTGCGGCGTCCCGTCGACGCGGTTCGGCTCGCTCGGCGTCGCGTAGATCTCGACGACGCCGTCGCCGTCGAGGTCGCCGAGCTCGATCTCGTGCACGAAGGTGTCGGGCTCGCGGTCGAGCTCGCGCACCTCGAAGCTGCCGTCGGTCTGCGGGACAAGGAGCGCGACGACGCCCTGGTCGTGCGTCGCGACCGCGACGTCCGGCCGCCCGTCGCCGAGCACGTCGCCGACCTCCGCGTCGCGCATGCGGCTCGTCTTGCCGCCGAACTCGGCGCGCCAGACGGGCTGCGCCGCGAGGCCGCCCGCGCCCGCTCGCCAGAGCTTGATCGCCGCAGCGCTGCCACCGAGCGTGAGGATCCCGGGCGAAGCGCCGGGCGGCGCGTAGACGATCGCCTTGTGGAAGACGTTGCTCTCGGGATCGTCGAGCGCGCCGGTCTGCCAGCGCCCGTCCTTCCGAACCAGCCACTCGAGCCGGGCGGGGCCGGGCTTGGGCAGCACCTTGCCGTCGGGACCCACCTCGAACCGCGACAGCGCGAGCAGCAGGCCGCGAGGAAGCGTCGCGGGAGAGGCGGCCGCGGCGGGGGCGCCGCTCGCAGCGGGCTTCGCGGCGCCCTGCTCTTCGCCCGCACGGCAGGCCGCCACAGCGAGAGCGAGCAGCGCGGCGACGGCGAGGCTTCGGCGCATGGGGTCCCTCCTGCGCCCGGCGATGTAGCAGCCGGAGCGGGCTGTGGTAAGGAGGCGCCGTGAGCAAGCTCGAGCTGCAGCCCCCGCGCGGGACCCGCGACTTCTATCCCGAGGACCTTCGCCGGCGCACCTGGCTCTTCGACCACTTCCGCGAGGTCGCTCGCCGCTTCGCCTTCGAGGAGGTCGACGCTCCGATCGTCGAGCACGCCGAGCTGTTCACGCGCAAGGCGGGCGAGGAGATCGTCGAGCAGCTCTTTCACTTCACGCTTCACGAGCGCCACCTCGCGCTTCGCCCCGAGATGACCCCGTCGATCGCCCGCATGGTGATGGCGCGCGCCGGAGCGCTGCGCCTTCCCCTGCGCTGGTTCGCGATCACGCAGAACTGGCGTTACGAGCGCATGACGCGCGGCCGAAAGCGCGAGCACTACCAGTGGAACATGGACGTCTGGGGCGAGCCCGGCACCGCCGCCGAAGCCGAGCTCATCGCGGCGATCTGCGCGCTGCTCGGCCGCCTCGGCCTCGGAGCGGCCGACGTGAAGATCCGGCTCTCGAGCCGCGCGCTGCTCGAGGAGGTGCTGCGCGCGGACGTTCTCCGCGACCGGCCGGAGGCCTTCGCACCGCTGTGCGTCGTGATCGACAAGCTCGCCAAGATCGGGGAAGACGCCGTGGTCGAGCTGCTCACCGACCGCGACGGCGAGGTGCGGCTCGACCCGGGCGCCGCGCGCGGCGTCGTCGAGGTGCTCGGCGTGCGAAGCCTCGACGAGGCCGCTCGGCGAGCCCCGGCCGGATCGGCCGCCGTCGCCGACCTGCGACGCCTGTTCGACCTGCTCGCCGCGTACGGCCTCGAGGACCGTGTCGTCTTCGACGCCTCGATCGTCCGCGGCCTCGCGTACTACACCGGCACCGTGTTCGAAGCCTTCGACGCGGGCGGCACGCTGCGCGCGCTGTGCGGCGGCGGCCGCTACGACCGCCTGCTCGAGACGCTCGGCGGCCCGGCGATCCCGGCCGTCGGCTTCGGCTTCGGCGACGTCGTCATCCAGGAGCTCCTCGCCGACCGCGGCCTGCTGCCGGACGCCGCTCGAACGATCGACGACGTCGTCTATCCGTTCGGCGACTCGGAGCGACCCGCCGCCGTCCGGCTCGCCGCTCGGCTGCGGGCCGAAGGGCGCTGCGTCGAGCTCGTCCTCGGCAGCGTGAAGCCGCGGCGCGCGCTCGCCGACGCCGACCGCGCCGGCGCCCGCCGCATCTTCCTG
>JAYRMX010000330.1:0-6466 GCA_041912475.1 Myxococcota bacterium | reverse complement strand
GGACGCGATGGCGAGCCGGCTGTGGAATCTGGTGTCGCGCGGGGCCGACTCCGCGCAGGACGAGTGGCCCGACGACGTCGAGGCGGGCGGTCGCGCCGCCGACCACGACGACATCCGGCGCGTCCTCGAGACGTGCTGCGAGGCGGGCGCCGAAGCGCTCGTTCTCTCGTTCGAGGACAAGAGCGTGTGCCCCGCGCGCTTCATCGCGCTCGGCGACGAGTTCTTCCGGCTCTCTCTCGAAGGAGACCTTCCGCCGCGGCTGCTTCCGCCGACACAGTGCAGCGTCTCGCTGCGCTTCGGGCAGCGCAACCGCGTGTTCATCGCGACCGTGCTCGCGGTGCGGCCGGGCGAGATGTCGGGGGGCGCGCTCGAGCTGCTGCTCAAGGTCCCGGGCGAGATGGCGGCCGGCGACCCGCGAATGGCGTTCCGAGTCCCCATCCTCAGGCCGCAGGACCTCGCGATCGAGCTGCGCGTGGGCGGCGCCGTGGTCGCGGGCGCGCGCCCGATCAACGTGAGCCTGATCGGCGCGCTCGTCGAGAGGCCGCCGGGGGCCGCACCGATTCCTCCCGGCGCCGAGGTCGAGCTCTCGCTTCGCCGAGGCGACCTCGCGGCGAAGCTTCGCGCCGAGATCCGCAGGGACTACGACGGCCGCCTCGCGCTCTTCTTCCCCGACGTCCTCGAGGACGGAAGCCTCGATCCGCCCGACGAGCTGCGCGCCATCGTCCGCGAGCTCGAGCTGCTCTGGCTCCGCCAGCGCGCCCGGTGAACGCAAGGGCGCGCAGCGCCCGCGCAGCGAGGCCGTCTGCGGCCGAGCGAAGGCCGCTGCCGGCGAGCGAAGCGAGCCGATGCGGCTGGGCAAGGGCGCGCAGCGCCCGCGCAGCGGGCCGCGCGGGCGTTACCGCCCCTCGAACTTCGGCGCGCGGCGCTCGAGATAGGCGCGCAGGCCCTCGCCGAAGTCCTTCGTTCGGAACAGCGGAAGGAGCTGGAGGAAGACGTGGTGCACGTTCGCCTCGAAGCTCTCCTCGAGGCCGAGCCGCATCATGCGCTTGGTCGCCTGCACGGCGAGCGGCGCGTTGGCGGCGATCTCCTCGGCGAGCGCGTGCGCCTCCTTCTGGACCAGCTCGTCGGCGACCACCCGGCTCACGAGGCCGAGCGCGAGGCACTCGTTCGCGTCGAGCGTTCGCCCCGTGAACGCGATCTCGCACGCGCGCGACCATCCGACGAGGCGCGGCAGCAGCCAGGTGCCGCCGCTCTCGGGCAGGACGCCCCGCTTCGCGAACGACGCGGCGAGCTTCGCGCTCGACGCCGCGATGCGAACGTCGCAGCCGAGCGCGAGGTCCATGCCGTAGCCGGCGGCCGCTCCGTTGAGCGCGCAGATCGTCGGCTTGTCGACGCCGTGCAGCACGATCGGCGGCGCGCTCCGCAGATCGAAGCGGGCGGAGCCGAGCGAGCCCTCGGAGCCGATGTTCTTGCCGGCCGCGAGATCCTTCAGGTCGAGCCCGGCGCAGAAGCCGCGGCCTGCACCGGTCAGGACGATCGCGCGCACCTGCGGATCGCGGTCGCACTGCACGAGCAGCTCGGAGAGCCGCTCGAGCATCGGCATCGAGATCGCATTCAGGCGATCGGGGCGGTTCAGCGTGAGCGTCGCAACGTGGCCTTCGACCGAGAACAGGACCTCTTCCATGGCGGCTCCTCCCGCGGCCCCGGCACGGCCGGCGCGCCGCGCCAGCCTAGCAGGAAGGTCTCCCCGACGGCCGAACGCGCCGCGGAGCGGGCCGCGCGGGGAGCGCCGCCGCTGCGGTACGCTCGCTGCGTGGCGGGAAGTCTCTCGGACGAAGCCTCGCGCAGGCCATGCCGTTCGGTCGCCGACGGCTCGCTCGCGAGCCGGCACGAGCCTTCGGTGTCGGGCTGAGGTCGCTTCGTGGGAGACCTGGAGAGGATCCTTCGCGCGCTCGAGGATGCCCGCGTTCGCTATCTGGTGGTGGGCGGTGTTGCCGTCGTCCTGCACGGACACCCGCGCATGACGGCGGACCTCGACCTCGTCGTCGATCTCCTGCCGCAGAACCTCGAAGCCGCATTCGCGGCGCTCGGGGCACTCGGCTACCGCCCACGCGTCCCTGTGACGGCTTCGGATCTCGCCGACCCGGCAACCCGCGAGCGCCTCGTCGCGGAGAAGGGAATGACGGTGCTCTCCCTCTTCAGCCCGGAGCTGCCGCTGACGGAGATCGACGTCTTCGCCGATCCGCCCTTCGACTTCGACGCGGCGTTCGCGCGTGCTCTCCTGGCCGACCTCGGGTCGTTTCGGGCGACCGTCGCGTCGATCGAGGATCTGGTCTCGATGAAGCGGCGCGCCGCCCGGCCGAAGGATCTCGAGGACGTTCGCATGTTGCTGGCCCTTGCGGCCGAGCGGGGAGATCCCGCAGATGACTGAGCGCGCGGCGCGAGAAGCGAGCCGGGAAGCGCGAGCGTCGGATCCGTGGACGGCGCACGAGGACGCGCAGCGCCGAGCGTGGCTCCGGACGACGCACCGCCAGCGTCTGCTCTGGCTCGAACAGGCGAAGCGCTTCGCCGCGACCGCCGTCGCGGCGGCTCGCAAGCGGTGAGCAGCCCGCTGGCCCGCACGCTGCGCCGACCTCCCAGGCCTCGCGTCCGGGCCGGAGCCGCCCGAACGCAATCTCGCAGCGTGGGTCCGCAGCCCGAGCCGAAAGAACGGAGATAGCGGAGGGAACGTCCCCCCTTTGGAGGTGCGAATGGACGCGTTTCGCGATCGAGTCGCCGTCGTTACCGGAGGAGGAAGCGGAATCGGCGCCGCGATGGCGCGCGCGTTCGCGGCGCGCGGCGCGCGGCTCGTGCTCGCCGACCTCGACGAAGAGGCGATGTCGCGCGTCGAGGCCGAGCTGCGCGGCGCCGGCGCGCAGGCGACCTCGGTGCGCACCGACGTCTCGAAGCGCGCCGAGGTCGACCGGCTCGCCGAGGAGGCCACCCGCCGCATGGGCGCCGTCCACGTCGTGTGCAACAACGCCGGCATCGCCACCTTCGGCGAGATGGCGAAGGCGCCGCACGAGGACTGGGAGTTCACGATGGGCGTCAACTTCTGGGGCGTGGTTCACGGCGTCGAGGCGTTCGTTCCGCGCCTTCTCGCGCAGGGACAGGGCGGACACGTCGTCAACACCGCGTCGATGGCGGGCCTGGTCGGCATGCGCTGGCTCGGGATCTACTGCGCGTCGAAGTTCGCCGTGACGGGCCTCACCGAGGCGCTGCACCGGGAGCTCGAGCCCCACGGCATCGGCGTCACGCTTCTGTGTCCGATGATCGTCGCGACGAACATCACCGAGAACTCGGTGCGCCTTCGCCCCGAGCACCTGCGGCCGAAGATCGCGCCGGGCGCGCCGCCGGCCGGCGGGCTGCAGGGCGGAACCGTGAGCGCCGAAGAGGTGGCCGCGCGCGTCGTTCGCGCGATCGACGGCAAGCGGCTCTACGTCCTCACGCACCCCGAGCAGCGCGAGCTGCTGCGGCGGCGCGCCGCGAAGCTCGACCAGGTGTTCGAGGAGTGGGACTAGGCCCCGGCCTCGGTCAGCCTTCGGCGTCCGCGATCCCCGAGTCCGCCGCGCGCGCGACGTCGGTCGGCCCGTCCTCGCACCGCTTGATGAGCTGCAGGTTGCGCAGGTAGACGAACGCGTTCGGCAGGTACGCGAGGATGAAGACGGGGTCGCGCTTGTGGACGGCGTAGACCAGGAGCACCGCCGAGCCGGCGATGCTGAGGTGCCAGAACGCCGTCGGGACGATGCTCTTGCCGGCCTTCTCGGAGGCCAGCCACTGGATGAGGAAACGCGAGAAGAAGAGCGCGTTTCCGACGAGGCCGAAGGCGATCCACGTCGTCGAGTCGTGCCAGTCCACGGGCCCCCCTCCATCGCCTCGGCCCTCGGATCCTTCGATCGGAGGGCGCCGCCCGCCCGTTTCTAACCGAGCCTGGGCGCGGCGACAACCGCGCCCCGCGGGGATCGCGCGGAAGTGGGCGCAGCGCCCCATTTCGGCGCCGTGACCTCGCGGCCCGCGTGATAGGCTGACCTCCCGTTCAAGCCCGATGCCGCCCCGGGGGTTGCCATGCCGCTGCGCCGCCTCGCCTCTTTCCTGCTCCTCGCGCTCCTCGCGGCGCCGCCCGCCCGCGCCGAAGTGCCCTACCCCGCGTGCCAGCCGCCCGCGTGCACGAACCCGGCCGACTACGCGTCGTACCTGTTTCTCGCGCCCGGCGTGCTCCCGAACGATTTCGATCCGGGAAGCGGCGAAGCGTGGAAGTTCCGCCCGGCGACGGGAATGAACGTCACCGGCGCGTGGCAGCGCAGCACCGGCCGCCCCGACGTCTTCGTCGCCGTCCTCGACAGCGGCATCGAGTGGGACCGGCGCGCGCTCGCGAAGACGACGGCGCTCAACGCCGGAGAGCTTCCGCTTCCGCCCGGCTGCGCCGTCTACGACTGCAACGGCGACGGCGTCGTGAACGTCGCCGACTACCCGAACGTCCCGGACGCGAACGGAAACGGCTTCCGCGACGGCCAGGACATGATTCGCTTCTACTCGAACGGCGTCGACGACGACGGCAACGGCTACGTCGACGACATCGCCGGCTGGGACTTCTACCAGCACGACAACGATCCCTCCGACGACGTTCGCTACGGGCACGGAACGGGCGAGGCGTCCGACCAGGTCGAGGAGGCGAACGACGGAGGCGGCTTCCCGGGCGTCGCTCCGTCGTCGATGTTCGTCCCGCTGCGCGTCGGGGACAGCTTCATCGCGGTCGACGCCGACTTCGCGCAGGCGGTGGTCTACGGCGTCGATCGCGGCGCGGCGGTGATCTCCGAAGCGCTCGGCACGATCACGGCGTCGCAGGTCTCGCAGGCGGCGATCGACTACGCCTACCGCCGGGGCGTCCCGATCATCGCGAGCGCGGCCGACGAGCAGAGCCGCCACCACAACTTTCCCGCCGCCTTCGAGCACACGCTGTGGGTGAACTCGGTACGCAACGGCGACGGAACCTTCGTCGAGCAGAAGAACGTCTACACGATCCAGAACGGCTGCACGAACCACGGCGGGCGCGCGTGGACGGCGATCTCGTCGACGAGCTGCTCGTCGGAGGCGACCGGCCGCTCGGGCGGCATCTCGCTGCTGCTCGTCTCGCACGGTCGCAACCTCGTCGACCGCGGCCTGCTCGCGCCGTACCCGGGGAACTCTCCCGCGCACCCGTTCTCCGCCGAGGAGGTCCGCCAGCTCTTCCGTGCGTCGGCCGACGACATCGACCACAGCGGCAGCCCCGCGCTCACCATGAACCAGCTCCTGCAGATCCTGCTCTCGGCGCCGGCGCAGGGCCTGCTGTTCGGCTCGTCGCAGTACGCCACGCAGCCGGGCTGGGACCAGTTCACGGGCTACGGCCGGCCGGACGTCGCGCGCATGCTCGACCTCGCGGCGACGGCGAT
The DNA here is from genome assembly GCA_041912475.1 of Myxococcota bacterium. Classification (GTDB taxonomy): domain Bacteria; phylum Myxococcota_A; class UBA9160; order UBA9160; family UBA9160; genus MYXO. The sequence continues at coordinate 998 of JAYRMX010000330.1, read as the reverse complement.
CCCCCCCGAGGCCGACCTCTCGGGGAGCCTTCGCTGGTTCGACACCGTCGACCCGGCGCGAACGCCGAGCGTCCCGATCGTCGGGTCGGCCGCCGCCGTCCGCACCGGCGGCTCGTTCCACTACACGATCGAAGCGGGCTGCGGCATCCAGCCGACGGCGTTCACGCAGATCGGGAGCGGCTTCTCGGTCGCGCCGCTCTCGCGGGCGACGCTCGCGACCTGGAGCCCGGCGGCGACGGCGTCCGCCTGCGGCTTCGCCCCGTCGCAGCCGATCACCGACCCGGACGCTCACACGGTGACGCTGCGGCTTCGCGTAACGGATACACAGAACCGCGTCGGAGAGGACCGCCGAACGGTGGCGATCCACTCGGACCCGACGCTGCACGTCGCGCCGAAGTTCCTCGGCGCCTCGGGCGAAGGCTCGCCCGCGCTCGCCGACGTCGACCGCGACGGCGTGCTCGAGATCGTCTACGGGACGACCGACGGGCGCGTCCACGTGCTGCGCGGCGCGACGGGCGCCGAGCTGCCCGGCTTCCCCGCGATGACCGACGCGATCCCGGTCCATCCGTCGCCGGCGTACGCGAGCGGAGAGGTTCCGGTTCCGCACGAGCCGATCCTCGCTCCCACGGCGGCGGACGACCTCGACGGCGACGGCCACGTCGAGATCGTCGTCGCGTCGACCGAGGGCAGGCTCTACGTCTTCGATGACCACGGGCGGCGCCGGCCGGGCTTCCCGGTCGAGACGAATCCCGCGTTCTCGCTGCCGCAGAACCAGGACGAGTACAACGACTCCGACCGCGCGATCGTGAGCGCGCCGACGCTCGCGAACCTCGACGGACCGGGGGGAGATCCGGGCCTCGAGATCCTGCACGGCGGCTGGGACGGCTTCCTCTCCGCGTGGCGCGCCAATGGAACGGCGGTGCCCGGATTCCCGGTTCGCCTCGGCGACCGCACTAAGCTCGACATCGATCCGGTGTCGGGAAAAGCGACTCCGAAGC
>JAYRMX010000329.1:0-15356 GCA_041912475.1 Myxococcota bacterium | reverse complement strand
CATGTTCAAGGATGGCGCCGAGGTCGTCGTCGAGGGGCGGCTCGACGCGGACGGAACGAGTCCCGTGTTCCGGGCGACGAATGTTCTCGCGAAGTGCCCGTCGAAATTCCAGGCGCAGCCGCCCGCCGCGTCCTGATCGGAGCGGCCCGCTCCGCCACTGGAGTCCCCTTGTCGGATCTCGGTTTCTTCGCTCTGCGTCTCGCCTTCGTCGTGGCGCTGCTCGGCCTCGGCGCTGCGGTCTTCGCCGGCGTTTCGCGGCGCGACGACTGGACCGAGGTCGCCCGGCGCGCGCTGCTGCTCACGGGCGCGTGCGTCGCGGTCGCGATGGCGTGCCTGTGGGCGGCGTTCGCCGCGTGCGACTTCCAGCTCCGCTACGTCGCCGAGCACTCGGCGCGCGGGATGACCCTTCCCTATCGGCTCGCGGCGCTCTGGGGCGGCCAGGCTGGCTCTCTCCTGCTGTGGCTGTTCCTGCTGTGTGGCTACGCCGCGGCGTGCGCGTTCACGAGCCGCCGGACGAGCCCGCGACTCGCGCCGTGGGTCTTCGCGTCGCTGCTCGCGAACGCGATCTTCTTCCTCGTGCTCACGAACTTCGTCACGAACCCCTTCGACCGCCTGCCGCCGTCGCAGGTGCCGAGCGACGGGAACGGCCTCAATCCCCTGCTCCATCACCCGGCGATGATGGCCCACCCGGTGATGCTCTATCTCGGCTTCGTCGGCTTCGCGGTGCCGTTCTCGTACGGCTTCGCCGCCCTCGCGACCGGCGAGCTCGGGACGGCGTGGCTGCGCAGCACGCGGCGCTGGACGCTCGTTCCGTGGTTCTTCCTCTCGATCGGCATCCTGCTCGGCGGACGCTGGGCGTACGAGGTCCTCGGCTGGGGCGGCTACTGGGCGTGGGACCCGGTCGAGAACGCGTCGTTCATGCCGTGGCTCGCCGCGACCGCGTACCTGCACTCGGTCATGATCCAGGAAAAGCGCGACATGCTGAAGATCTGGAACCTCGTGCTGGTGGGCCTCACGTACTGCCTGTGCCTGTTCGGGACGTTCCTCACCCGGAGCGGCGTCGTCCAGTCGGTGCACTCGTTCACGTCGGGCGGCTGGTTCGGGTTCATCTTCCTCGGCTACGTGCTGCTGATCGCGGCGATCTTCTTCGGCCTGCTCGCCGTGCGGCGGCAGGCGCTGCGCAGCACGAACCGGCTCGAGTCGGTGGTCTCGCGCGAGGCGAGCTTCCTCATCAACAACTGGGTCTTCCTCGGGATCCTCGGCGTCGTGATCTGGGGAACGCTCTTCCCGGTGATCTCCGAGTCGGTCACCGGCACGCGGATCACGATCGGTCCGGCCTTCTTCAACACGATGACGGGCCCGCTCGCGCTCGTGCTGCTCCTTCTCACCGGCGTCGGCCCGCTGATCGCGTGGCGACGGGCGTCGCTCGCGAGCGTGCGGCGTCAGTTCCTCGTGCCGGCCGGCTTCGGGCTCGCGACCGCCGCCGCGCTCGTCGCCGTCTTCGGCGCCGGGTTCTCGTTCTTCGCGCTCGCGACCTGGAGCCTCGCCGCGTTCGTCACGGCGACGATCGTTCAGGAGTACTGGCGCGCCGTCCGCGCGCGAATGCGCCACGGCGAAGGCGCGCTCCGCGCGCTCGCGACGCTGCTCCGGCGCAACCAGCGCCGCTACGGCGGCTACGTGGTCCATCTCGGCGTCGTCTTCATCCTGATCGGGATCGCGGGCGCCGCGTTCAACCAGGAGCGACTCGAGAACGTCCGGCCGGGAGGCGCGCTCGAGATCGCCGACTACCGGCTCGAGTACCTCACGGCGCGTCCGATTCCGCAGCAGCACTACGGCGGAGCGGTGGCGCGAATCGCGCTCTACCAGGGCGAGAAGCCCCTCGGCGTGATGACGCCCGAAAAGCGCATGTACTGGATGGAGGAGCAGCCGGCGTCGATCCCGAGCATCCACTCGACGCTCGGCGAAGACCTCTACGTGACGCTCACCGCCATCGAGCCCGACGGATCGGCGACCGTGAAGATCCACCGCAACCCGCTCGTCAACTGGATCTGGATCGGCGGCTACACCTTCATCCTCGGCGCCCTCGTGATCCTCTGGCCGCATCCGGAGCGTGCCCGAGAGCCCTTCGCCGCATGAGGCGAGCGGCGCTCGCCACGTGCCTCGCCGCGCTGCTCGGCGCGGCGGCGGCCGTCGCACAGCACGCGGGCGGCAGCGGCGCCGCCGACGTGCCCGCCGGCCCGGCCCGGATCCACGGCCGCGTCGTGCGGCCCGCCGGCAGCGGGGGCGTGGGCGACGTCGAGGTGGTGCTCTACGCGCTCCCGCAGGCCGGCGCTCCAGGGCTCCGGCGAACGCGCAGCGCGCCCGACGGCGCCTTCACGTTCGAACAGATCGCGGGCGATCCCGACATCGCGTATCTCGTCGGCGCGCGCGTCGGCGAGATCCCGTTCCCCGGCGCGCGCATCGTCTTCGAACCGGGCGAGCTCGACCGCGAAGTCGAGGTCCGGATCGCCGAGCCCTCGAAGGACCCGTCGGCGGTCTCGGCGCGCGACGCGACGCTGCGGCTCGACTGGACGGGAGGACGCATCGTCGTCACCGAGACGCACCGGCTCGAGAACGCGTCGGACCACGTCTTCTTCGTCCCGGCGGCGGAGCGCGACCGCGCCGCGCCGGCCTTTCGCACGGGGCTTCCTTCCGGCGCGTCGGATCTCACGGGGCCGCTCGGCGTCCTGCCCGAAGGCATCGTCCAGCGCGACGGCGAGGTCGGGTTCTTCGGCCCGGTGTATCCCGGGTCGCAGGACCTCGTCTTCTCGTACGCGCTGCCCGCGAGCGAGGCGCCGATCGCGCTGCGAAAGCGCTTCCCGAGCGAAAGCCCCGGCGTGACGGTGCTCGTCCCCGAGCAAGGACTCTCGGTCGCGGCCCCGGGACTCACGCAAGGCGAGACCACGACGCAGGACGGCCGCAGCTACCGCAAGCTCGCGAGCGGCGCGCTGCGGGCGGGCACGGAGGTCGCGCTCGACGTCACGCTGCCGCCGGCGCAGAGTGATCCCTCGACGCTCTCGGTCGAAGAGGTGCGCGCCTTCCTCGAGCAGGACGATGCCGCGCTCACCGTTCGCGAGGATCACCGCGTGGTCGTCGCGGGCGATCGCCAGCTCGTCGCGAGCGGGAGTGAGCCGCTCTACCGCATCGCGATCCCGGAGCAGGCGCGCGACATCCGCTTCGCGACGGACCCGCCCGGAATCGCGCTCCTGCCGTCGGACGACGGCGGCATCGTCGTGGCGGGGCCGCTCCCGCCGGGAGCGTCCGAGATCGAGGTCCTCTACCACGTGCCCGTCGAGAATGGATCCTCGAGCATCGTGCTCGAGAGCTCGCGCGCGGTGCCGCTGCTCTCGGTCTTCGCCGCCGATACGGGGCTCGATCTGCGCTCGGACCGCCTGCACAGGCGGCGCCCGGTGCGGACCGAGGACCGCACGTACCTGCACCTCGAGGCGTTCGAGCTGGGGCCCGGCGAGAAAGTGGCGCTCGAAGTGACGAACCTCGTTCGCACGCGCGGAGCGGGCCGGCAGGCCGCCCTCGCCGCAACGCTGCTCGGCGCTGCGGCCATCGCCGCCGCCCTCGTCGCGCCGCTTCGCCGGGCGCGCGGCGAAGCGGCGGCCGGGGAGCCCTCGCCCGCACTCGGCGAACGCGATGCGATCTACGCCGCCATGCTCGACCTCGAAGAGGACTTCGAGACCGGCAAGCTCTCGAAGGCCGACCACGCACTGCTGCAGGGCGAGCTGCGCGGGCGCGCGGCCGAGCTGCTGCGCGCGGAGCGCTACGCGACGGCGCGCGAGCGAGCGCATCCCGCCGCCACGCCGCCCGCGTTCTGCACGCAGTGCGGCGGCGCCTTCCGGGCGAACGACCGCTTCTGCGGGCAGTGCGGAGCCGCGCGCGAGGGAGCGATCGCAGGAGCGCACGGAGCGCAGGCGTGAGCCCTGCCGGGGCTGCCATCGCCGCGCGCGGCCTCGGCAAGCGCTTCGGACCGGTGGTGGCGCTCGATGGCGTCGATCTCGACGTTCCCGCCGGAGCGACGCTCGCCGTCCTCGGCCCGAACGGCGCGGGCAAGAGCACGCTGCTGCGCCTGCTCGCGGGCCTCGCGCGGCCGACTCGCGGGAGCCTGCGCGTGGGAAGCGGACGCGAGAGCCGGCCGGCGGCGCGCGGCCGCGTCGGCTACGTCGGCCACGCGACGTTTCTCTACCCCGCGCTCACGGCGCGCGAGAACCTCGTCTTCGCCGCGCGGCTCTACGGCGTCGCGAGCCCCGCCGTGCGCGCGGACGCGCTGCTCGAAGCGCACGGCCTCGCGGCCTTCGCAGACCGGCTCGCGGGAGGCTTCTCGCGCGGCATGGCGCAGCGCCTCTCGATCGCGCGCGGCCTCGTCCACGACCCGGCCGTCGTTCTGCTCGACGAGCCCTTCGCCGGCCTCGACCGCAGCTCGTCGGCGCGCCTGGCCGACGCGCTGCGGCGAATGCACGGCGATGGCCGAACGCTCGTCCTCGTGACGCACGAGCTCGGCGCCGCGAGCGCGCTCGCCGACCTCGCGATCGTGCTCGAACGTGGCCGCATCGTGTACCGCGCGCAGGGCGCGGCGCTCGAGCCGGCGGCGCTCGACCAGGCGTACGCGCGCGCGGTGGAGCCGGCGGCGTGAACGTCCTGCTCGCCGTCCTGTGGAAGGACCTGCTCTCGGAGTGGCGCAGCCGCGACCGCGCGGTGGCGATGCTCCTGTTCTCGCTCCTCGTCGTGGTGACGTTTCACTTCTCGCTCCCGCCCGCGTCTCCCGAGCAGAACCGCGCGCTCGCGCCCGGCCTGCTGTGGGTCGCGACGGTCTTCGCCGCGCTGCTCGGCCTCGGCCGGGCCTTCGCGCTCGAGCTCGAGAACGACGCGCTCTCGGGGCTCGCGCTCGCGCCCGCCGACCGGGGCTGGATCTTCCTCGGCAAGGCGCTCGCGAACGCCGTGCTGATCTTCGGCGTCCAGCTCGTGACGGCGGCGGCCTTCGGCCTCGCGTTCGACGTTCCGGTCGCCACGCACGCCCCTCGGCTCGCGGCCGTGCTGGCCCTCGGCGCGCTGGGCCTCGCGGGCGCAGGGACGCTGTTCGCCGCCGTCGCCGTTCGCACGCGATTTCGCGAGCTCGTGCTGCCGCTGCTGCTCCTGCCGCTCCTCGTTCCCGTCGTGATCGCCGGCGTTCGCGCGACGGCGGGTCTGCTCGAGAGCGGAACGCTCGCATCGGAGCCGCTTCACCTGCTGTTCGTCGCCGATGCGGTCTTCTGGATCGGTTCCTATGTTCTGTTCGAGTTCGTGCTCGATGAGTGAGGCCATGGACGATACGCCCCTCGACCTCGCCGCCGCGCGCTGGCGGCGTCCGCTCGGCCTCGCGCTCGTCGTCGCCGCCGCGGCGTGGGCCGCGCGCGTCGCCGCCGCCCCCGGCGACGCGATGCAGGGCGAGATCCAGAAGATCCTCTATCTGCACGTCCCGGTCGCGTTCGCCGCGTACGCCGGCTTCCTCACCACCGCCCTCGCCGGCGCCGTCTACCTCTGGCGCGAGCGCGACGAGTGGGATCGCCTCGCGCTCTCGGCCGCGGAGGTGGGCGTCGTCTTCTGCACGCTCGTGCTGGTGACGGGCCCGATCTGGGCGAAGGGAACGTGGGGACGCTGGTGGAGCTGGGACCCGCGGCTCACGGTGACGCTCCTGCTCTGGTTCATCTACCTCGCGTACATCCTGCTGCGCAGCTTCACCGAGGGCAGCGAGCGAACGGCGCGGTTCGCCGCCGTCTACGGCATCGCCGGCCTGCTCGCGGTCCCGCTCAACTACCTCGCGATCGACCTGTTCGGAGGCCGGGCCGTGCACCCGGACAACCTCGGACGCGGGAGCCTCGGCGAGGGGATGCGCGCGCCGTTCTGGGCGGGCGTGTGCACGGCGCTTCTTGCCTTCGCGCTGCTCACGCTGCTGCGGTTCCAGCTCGAGACGTACCGAGCGCGCAGCGCCCGGGCCGGCCTTCCCGGGACGCCGGGCTGATGCGCTACCTGGTCGCCGCCTACGCCGTGGCCCTCGCGACGCTGGTGCTCTATGGCCTCAACATCGCGCGGGAATGGCGCGCGCTGCGCCGGCAGCTCGGCCGGGGTCCGCAGTGAAATGGCGGTTGACACCGGCAGGGTGCCGGAAGTATAAGCTCGAAGGCCGGGCGGTCTTGGCGACCCGCCGCGGCTGGCCAGCCACCCGATCCCGACAGTGCCGAAGGAAGAAAACGGCGGTTCCACGCGGATCTGCGCAGGAATTTCCGCGGCGCCGAGCGCCGGCGGACCTTCGAAGCAGTTTGCGGAGCAGGCGGCCCGGGCCGCGGAGGGATGAGCCCGATTCGCCACGAAGGCCGCAGACGGTCCTCCTTGGCCGCGAGCGCGCCTCTTCACCGACATGCAGGAGAGCAGCAAGGACACGCGAGAACTCTCTGACCCGCCGGCCGTAGCGGTCCCCCCCACCGGCCCTTGGCACGGGGCTTGCGAAAGCTGGAGCTCGGTTTCCGCGCGTCGCGGCACGCGAGGCGCGGCAGCGAATCCAAGAACGACAAGGGCCCCGAGGACGGTCGAGAGAGGATGGCCAGCATGAAACGCGGCGTCGGCTACTGCGAGAACACGGATTGCGAGGATTACGCCAAGGGCGTCTTCCTGCTCAACCACGGCGACACCTTCTACTGCCCGCGTTGTCGCCAGCTCGGGAAAGTGGAGAAGGAGCGCGGCTTCTACACCGGCAACTCGGACATCTTCAAGGAAGTCCGCGTCGAGTACAACTTCGATCCCGTGAACGGCCTCTACCGCGAGATTGCGATCGTCCGCGACGAGAGCTTGTGGGGCCGAAACAACGTCTACACGTTGCAGTCGCCCCTCATCAAGACCGAGAAGCGCGCGCTCAAGGTCGCCGAGGCGATCCTCGCGAACTTGAACCGCTACCGCGGCCTGCTCGGAACCGACGACATCCCGCGAACGACCGAAATCATCCTCTCCTTCGACGACGACCTCGACGAGTTCACGCGCAAGCTCGAGCAGCTCTCGCGGGAATGGGAAGCGAGCGGCCTGCGCGAGGCGGCGCGCTAGCGCCGCCAGGCGCCTCGCTCCGGCGCGAGCGAATCGCCCCGAATCCCGATGGCGAAGTCGAAGCGGAGCCAGAGCGCCGCGGACGGAAAGCCGCGCGGCAAGGCGCACGCCGCGCGCGCGCGCAAGCTCGAGCACGATCTCGACGCGATCTACGAGAGCCTCCACTACCGCGAATTCAAGATCCTGCTGAAGGCCGAGGACTTCGACCCGAACGACCTCGACACCGAGGTTCGCGACTACTGGAAGCTCGCTCGGCGCGTCGCGGGGCAGCTCCTCATCAGCGTGCGACGCAGCGAGACCGAGCGGCAGGCGCAGCACCGCGACGTCGTCTTCCTCGACACGCCGAAGTTCGATCTCTACCGCAAGGGCTACATGCTGCGCGTGCGAAGGCCGTACGAGGGCCCCGAGCCCGGGAAGGCCTACGAGCTGACGGTCAAGTTCCGGGGCCCCGACATCGCGCTCGCCGAGCGCATGGAGCTCGCCGCCGCGAAGGGATTGCCCGGCCGCGCCAAGTTCAAGGAGGAGCTGCTCCTCGTGAGCGCGCGGCTCGGCGGAATGCGCAGCATCTTCTCGCACACGTGTCAGATCAAGGGCATGACGCGGCCGCTCGGCAAGACGCTCGGCGACTTCGTGCGCGTCTTCCCGCACCTCGGAACACTCGGCCTTCGCGCGAGCACGAGGATCGCACCGGCCGCGCCCGTTCCCGTGCAGGAGGTGCTCTACGACCTCGGCGAGTTCGGCTTCCGCGGCAGCAAGACCGCGAAGGTCAACATGGCCGTCTGGCGCAACCCGAAGACCAGGAAGATCCTGATCGGCGAGTTCGCGTACGAGACGCACTTCCGCCACTACGGCCGGCTGCACCCCGTCCCGAAGCTCCGCTCCGAGCGGCTCTACCGCATCCTGCAGCGCGAGACCGGTGCGTGGGTCGAGCTCGGCAACACGAAGACGTCGCTCTACTACGGCCTCTCCGGGAAGAAGATCGGGCACGACGAGTAGCCGCGCGCGCGCGATACCGGACGCGCGGTTCGTCGCGGAGAGCCTACGCGCGCTCGGCGATGCTCGTCTCCTTCCGAGTCTCCTCGCCGATCTGCTCGGGCGGGAGGCGCAGCAGGCGGAGCGCTTCGTCTTCGGTCTGCGAGAAGTGCGCAGCGTCGGTGGTGACGCAAAACTCGACCATGATGCCGTTCGGGTCGAGGAGGTAGAGCGAGGTCGCCCAGCCGTGGTCGATCACGCGCATCTGATCGACGCCGCGGTTGCGGAGCCGCTTCTTCATGAGCTCGAGCTCCTCGATCGAGTCGAGCGCGAAGGCGAGGTGGTTGACCCAGACCGGAAGGCCGTTGCCGGCCGAGATCGCCGTACGGAAGTCCGGCTCTTCGCCCACGTCGCTCACCACGAAGAAGGCGAGGCACTCCCCGCCTCCCATGTCGAAGAAGAAGTGACGGAAGTAGCCGTCGCCCTGCCGGTGATTCTCGGTGCGAAGGAGCTTCATCCCGAGCTTGTTCGCGTAGAAGTCGTAGGTCGCCTCGGCGTCCCGGGTTGCGTAGGCGACGTGGTGCACGTGCTTCGAGCGGATCGTTTCTTCGTTCTGCATCGGACCCTCGCCTCCTTTGTCGCGCGGTCGCCGGGGGAAAGCGGCTCGTCCAGCGTGCCCGCCGGCTCTCGTGGAAACGGATCGCCCGGGCATTGTATACCCTGCCGTCACCGAGGTGTTGCATGACGGACGTTCGCGCGCGCGAGGCCGGTCGGCCGTGAGCCTGTTTCCGCATAACGGGCGGAGCGCCGCCCGCCTGCGCGAGGACCTCGCGACGGGTCCGATCGTCCAGGCTCCCGGCTGCTTCGACGCGCTGACGGCGCGCATCGTCGAGGACGCCGGCTTCCGCGCCGGATTCCTCGGCGGCTTCTCCGTCTCGGCGGCGCGCATCGGCCTGCCCGACGTGGGGCTGCTCAGCTATGGCGAAATGATCGATCAGGCGCGGAGCGTGTGCGCCGCGACGTCGCTGCCGATCATCGGCGACGCCGACACGGGCTACGGGAACGCGATCAACGCCGAGCGGTCGCTGCTCGGCTGCGCGCAGGCGGGTCTCGCCTGCATGATGATCGAAGACCAGCGCTGGCCGAAGCGCTGCGGTCACACCGCGGGCAAGGAGGTGGTCGAGCGGAGCGAGGCCGTGCGCCGCATCCGCGCCTGCGTCCGCTCGCGGGAAGAGCACGGCCACGACATCCTCGTGATGGCGCGCACCGACGCCTGCGCGACCGACGGCTTCGACGAAGCCATCTGGCGCGCCCGGGCGTTCGCGGACGAGGGCGCGGATCTCGTGCTCGTCGAGGCGCCCGAGACGCGCGAGCAGATGGAGCGCTACGGCCGCGAGGTTCCCGGGTGGAAGACCGTCAATCTGGTCGAGGACGGGAAGACGCCCTGGCTCACGCCGCGGGAGCTCGCGGACCTCGGCTTCTCGCTCGTGATCTACCCGGTCTCTCTTCTCCTGCACGCAGTCCGCGCCATGCAGAGCGCGGCGCGCAGCCTCGCCGCTCCCGGCGAGAGCGACGTGCCCCGCATCCGTTTCGACGAGGCGCGCAGGATGCTCGGCTGGCCCGCCTACGAAGACCGCCTGCGCGAGCTCGAACGAATCGACGAGACCTGACCACGGATGCGCCTCGAGCCGGGCGACGCACTCGCCCGGCGCCGGCGCCGGAGGAGGACCGAACGTGCCGAGACTGCGCGAGGTATCGAGAAGGGACGCGCACGAAACCGCCCGCAAGCTCTACACGATGCTGTTCGGCGATCGCGATCCGGTCGAATCGCCCGGCACCGCGACCGGCACGCCGGGCAACTGGTGGACGGTCTTCGCGGGCGTCCCCGACTGCTTCGACCACGCGGTGGCGGGCTTCGCCTTCTACCGCAGCAGGAAGCGAAAGCTCGCTCCGCAGCTCCGCGAGCTCGGCCAGCTCCGCGCGGGCTACGCGCGCGGCAGCCGCTTCGTCTTCTCGCAGCATTGCAAGGCCGCTCGAGACGTCGGCCTCGCCGAGGAGAAGATCGCGGCGATCCGCGCGTGGTCGGTCGCGTCGTGCTACTCGCCCGCAGAGCGGGCCGTTCTCGCCTACACGGACTGCCTCGTGCTCGAAGGCGGCCGCGTTCCCGACGCCGTCTTCGATGCGCTCCGTGCCGCCCTCGACGACACGGAGATCCTCGAGCTCACCTACATCACGTGCACCTACGAAATGCACGCCACGATGAGCCGCGCGCTGCGCCTCGAGTTCGACGACGTCGACGATCCGATCACCGAAGTCCCGGCCCCGCGAGGCGCGTCGACGGACGTGATGGCGGCGGTGGACGCGGCCGATTCGTGAGCCGACCCGGCGCGTGATCGAGCCGCGAGGGCCGCAGTCGCCCGCTCAGTACGGGGCGAGCGCGGGATCTCCGGGGCGCCGTGCGCGCGCCGCGTCGATCACCTCCTGCGCGCGCCGCTCGTCTCCGGTCTCCCGGAGCGCGAGCGCGTAGGCGACGGCGTCGCGCGAGCGACCGGGAGCGAGCGCCGCGGCGCGGCCGAGCGCGTTCACGGCCTCGGGCATTCGCTTCTGGCGAACGAGCGCGAGGCCGAGCGCGTGAAGCACGTCGGCGCTGCGCGGATCTCGCGCGAGCGCGCGGCGCAGCGTCGCCTCCGCCTCGTGCTCGCTGCCCTGCGCACGCTGCACGTCGGCGAGGTTCACGTACGCCGGGATCGCCCACGGCGCGAGCGCGATCGACTGCTCGAACTCCGACTTCGCCGCGCCGAGATCGCCGAACATCGCGTGCAGATTGCCGAGGCCGACGTGCGACTGCGGCTGATCGAGCTGGGTGGCGAGCGCGGCGCGGTGCTCGGCGAGCACGTCGGCGAGGCGCGCGCGGTCGGCCGGGCTCCAGAGCGGCGCCGGAACGTCGGCGAGCGAGAGCGCGGCCTCGCTGCGAACGGCGAAGACGGGGTCGCGCAGCAGAGCAAGGAGCACGCCGAGGCGCTCCTCCGGCGGCAGCGCAGCCCCCGCCTCCGCCGCCGCGAGACGCAGCAGCGGGTCGGCGGCGAAGACGCCTGCGCGAAGCGCGGGCAGCGACTCGGGCGTGAGGTAGTCGCCGAGAAGGCGCAGGGCCGTGGCGCGCGCGATCGCGGGGCGAGTCTCGTCGAGCGCGAGCGCTGCGAGCCGCTGCTCGGCGCCGGCGGCGCCGGCGCGCCCGGCGTGCAGCGCCGCGCCGAAGTGCTCGCGCGGCGCGGGGCGCGGGCCGCGCCAGCGCGCGATCGTGTCCGCCGCCCAGCGCTGCGAGCGGTTCGGGTGGCAGCCGGTGCAGGCGTCGGGGGAGCCGACCTCGGCGGAGAGGTCCGGGCGCGGAACGCGGAACGAGTGGTCGTGCCGCGCGTCGACGACCATGTACGTCCGCGTCGGCGCGTGGCACGTGACGCAGCGCGCAGCGGCCGATCCGGGGGCGTGGTGGTGGTGCTCCGCGGTGTCGAACGCCTCGGGCGAGTGGCAGCGGCCGCACAGCGCGTTGCCCTCCTCGCGAAGACGCAGCGAGTGCGGGTCGTGGCAGTCGCTGCACGTTACGCCCGCGGCGTGCATGCGGCTCTGCAGGAAGGAGCCGATCTCGTAGACCTCGTCGCGGATCTGTCCGTCCGCGAAGTAGAGGCCCTCGTCGAGGAGCGCGACGAGGTGCGTGTCGAGGATCGGCCGCCCGTGGACGTAGTCTTCGCGCAGCGTCGAGCGGCGGCTGTGGCAACGCGCGCAGGTTTCGATCTCGGCATTCGACGTTCGCGACGCACTGCGGTGCGCGATGCGGTCCTGCGGCGGGCGCACCCAGGTGGCGCCGTCGCCGGCGCCGACGCGAAAGACGAGCCCCTTCAGAGGATCGGCGGCCTTCTCCGCGGCCTTCCCGCCCGCGCTCGCCCACGCCAGGTGCCGCGACGCCGGCCCGTGGCACGCCTCGCAGCCGACGTTCGACTCGGCGAAGGTCGTCGCGTAGCTGCCGGAGGCGAGGTCGAAGCCCTTTCGCACCTGCGTCGAGTGGCACTCGGCGCACTGGTGGTTCCAGTTTCCCGCGACGCTCGTCCAGTGGAGCGGATCCCCGGGCGCCACGCGCTCGTCCGGCTGCAGATGCAGCCAGCGCTGCCCGCCGTCGGCCGCGGGCCGCGAGTCCCAGGCCCACGCAAGCGCCTGCCTTCGCCCGCCCGGAAGCGGGACGAGGTACTGCTGCAAGGGATCGACGCCGAAGGTCTGCGTCACCTCGAATTCGGCGGGAGCGCCTTCCGGGCCCTCGGTGCGGGCGAAGAAGCGGCCGTCGCGCTGCGAGAACGTCGTCTCGACACCGAAGTGCGTGAGCGTTTCGCCGTCGAAGCGCCCGAGCACGGTCGCCTTCGTCGCCGGCTGCAGCGCGAGGTCGTGGTGAGATCCCCGCCAGCGCTCGGCCTCCGCGGGATGGCACGGAGCGCACAGCGCGCTCCCCACGAAGGAGGGGGACGAGGGGACGGCGGCGGTCGTCTCCGCGCCGGGCGCAGAGCCGTTCGGCGTCGAGACCTCCGAGCGGCCGCAGGCGGCGAGCCACACCGTGGCGCCGAGGATGCCCCCGAGGAATCGACGCAACGGGCAGGAGGCTCTCGAACGCTCGGACGGTGCCGCCATCTCGGAGCAGCGTAACACCGACGGGCGGCGCCCGATCGCGGCCCCTCGAACTCGAACGAAGTTCTGCTTGCAAGGCGGCGCTCCGCGAGTCACGCTCGCTCCCGTCGTCGGAGGCGCCCCTGAACGCGATCCCCCTCATCCGCGCCGCGGCTCTTTCTCCCTATCTCGAGGCGCTCGCAGCGCTGGACGTTCGGATCGAGCCGCTCCTCGAGAAAGCTCGCCTCCCGCCGCCGCACGATCTGTGCCCCGACGCCCTCGTTCCCTATCAGCAGATTCTCGACTTCGCCGCGGCGTGCGGCCGGGCAACGGGCCTTCCCGAGCTTCCCGTGCTGGCGGCTCGGCGCGCAGAGCCTCTTCGCCTCGGGAGCTTCGGCCGGCTTCTCGCGCGAACGAAGACGCTCGGCGACCTGCTGCGCACACTCACCGGCGGCTCTTTCATGCTCACGAACGGCGCGCGCTGGTGGCTCGAGGAGTCCGGGCCCGACGTCGCTCTGTGTCAGCAGTTCGACCGGCGCCTCGATCTCGGCCGGGGCGACGTGCTGGTCGTCGTCGTCGGCTTCGCCATCGCCGCGCTCCGTCGTGTCCTCGGCGAGGAGTACGCGCCGCCCGAGATCACCATCGCGCGCCCGCTGCCGCTCCCACCAGAGAGGCTCGGCCTCGCGACGACCTTTCGTGTGACGGGCGCCACGTCGATCCGCATCCCGCGCCGCCTGCTCGCGACGCCCACGCCGTTCGTCTCGGCGCTCGCCACCAGGTCGGCGGACACGCTCGCAACGAACCTCGCGCAAAGCTCGCCCGTCTGCGACTTCGTCGGGTCGGCGCGGCAGGCGCTCGAGCAGCTCGCCGGCACCTCGCACGTCCCGATCTCCGCGCTCGGCGAGATCACCCGGATCCCGGTGCGCACGCTCCAGCGACGCTTCGCCGAGGAGGGCACGAGCTTCTCCGCGCTCGTCGAGGAGGTCCGCTTCGCGCGGGCCGTGCGGCGCATGGCCGACCCGTCGGCGAAGCTCATCGACGTCGCATTCGAGCTCGGCTTCTCGGACCCGGCGCACTTCACACGCGCGTTCCGGCGCTGGGCGGGCGTCTCGCCGCGCGAGTTCCGCAGAGCGCAGGCGCTCGCGGCCGGGCCTCCCTCCCTGCGAGCGGCTGCGAGCGGAAACTGATGCGCCGCCCGCGCGAAGTCTCGCGGGAAGCCGGCCCGCCGCAGCATGGCGCGAGATGGCAAGTACGGATGATGCGCGATGAACAATCTTCGGCCGGGCCCGGGAGCACCGGCCATCGAGAGGGACCCTTCATGCACAGCGCGTTTTCCTTCGCAGCCCGGATCTCGCTCGTGGCCGTGCTCGGACCGCTCGCCGCGAGCAGCGGTGCGGCGAACGCCGCCGAGCCCGCACCCGACCAGGCGCCGGCCGCGAAGGCAGAGCGCGCCGCGGCCGCGGCGATCGACCCGAGAGCGATCGACCTGCTGAAGGCGATGAGCGCGCGTCTCGCGGCGGCAAGAACTCTCTCGTTCACCGCGCTCACGACGTACGAGAGCCCGTCGACGCTGGGCGCGCCGCTCGCGTACACGACGGTCTCCGAAGTCCGCGTTGCGCGCCCGAACCGGCTGAGCGTCGTCACGGCCGGAGACGGACCCGCGACCGAGATCTACGACGACGGCAAGGCGATTCTCGCGTACGCGCCCGCCGAGAATCTCGTCGCGATTGCCGACGCGCCGCCGACCGTCGACGCCGCGCTGCGCCTGCTCGACGAGTCCGCCGCCACGTATCTGCCGTTCACCGACGTGATCGTCGCGGATCCGTACGGCGACATCGCGGGCAGCATCGAGGCCGCCTTCGTGGTCGGGCAATCGAAGGTGGTCGGCGGCACGACGACCGACATCGTCGCAGCCGCGGTGGGTCCTGCATTCCTTCAGATCTGGATCGGCGCCGAGGACAGGCTCCCGCGCAGGATCCGCGCGGTGTTCGCGCACGATCCGTCGCTCCTTCGCCACGATCTCGAGCTCTCGAACTGGAGGATCGACGGCGAGATGCCCGACGAGGTGTTCACGTCGGCGAAGGCCTCCGCTGCGAGGCGGATCTCCTTCGAGCGTCCCGATCCGAAGCTGCCGCCGGAAGTGAAGATCTCTCCGTCGAAGAAGCCGCCGGCCGCGAACAAGTCACAGGGAGGTGCGCAGTGAGACGACGTGCGTTCGCAATCGCAGGGGCCGTCGCGCTCGCGCTTCCCGGCGCGGCGTTCGGCTGGTCGCATTCGGGGGCCTACGGAACCGCTTCGGGAGGCGGCGGCTCGTGGAGCGCCAGCGGATACCGCGGCGGATCGGCTTCGGGGGGCGGCGGGTCGTGGAGCGCGAGCGGCTTCCGCGGAGGATCGGCGTCGGGGGGCGGAGGGTCGTGGAGCGGCACGGGCTTCCGCGGAGGAACGGCGTCCGGCAGCGACGGCTCGTGGAGCGCGACGGGCGCCCGCGGCGGAACGGCATCGGGCGGCGGAGGATCGTGGCAGGCCACCGGCGCCTACGGCACCAGTGCCTATGGGCACGCGTACTACGGCGGGACGTACTACGGCGGGACGTATTCGACCTATCACCCGCCGACGGT
>JAYRMX010000328.1:0-42339 GCA_041912475.1 Myxococcota bacterium | reverse complement strand
GGGCCGGACGCGAAGCGCGATGCCCGCGCACACGAGGACGAGGAGCGCTGCGAGGCCCGCGCCCGCGGCGCCGCCCGGGCCGTCGATCCAGAGCGCTGCAGCGGCCCAGAAGGCCCCGAGCGCGAGCGCGGCGGACAGCAGTGCCTTCACGTCGCCTCCTGATATGCAGGCGATCTGTACCACGCCGCGCGGCTCGTGGCGGGGGATGCGCGACGGGAAGCGGCCGGGCGGAGTGACCGGATCTGACACGACGGCCTCGTAGCCTGAGGGTTGGAGGAATCGATGAGCCCGGCGCCTGCCAACGCCGCCAGCGGCGGAAAGCCACCGAAATCGGCCGGGGCTCGGATCGAGGAAGGCATCGCGTTCGTCTTCGCGGTCGTCATGATGGCGTTTCTCGTGATCACCGTGCTCGCGGTCTGCGGCGCCATGGCCGTAGTCGCGCTCGGGGGACTGCGTGCTTTCGTGGACCCGATGATTCCCGACCCCCGCACGCTGCCCTGGGTGCTGTGGGCGGGAACGCTCGTGATTCTGGGAGGAGTCTGGGCCTTTCGTCTCGACACGCGAGAGGCCCAAGAGAAGCGCTGGATCGAGGAGGCGGTGGCATGCGCTCTCCGCAAATCGGTCGCCGAACCCGGACAGGAAATCCGCACGCGAGCGCTGCGTCTCGTCGACGATACGGGCGCGGTCCGGCTGGAGTTCACGCTCGAGAACGGCCAGCCGCGGCTCACGCTCTTCGACGCGCAAGGCCGATCGCGCGCACGAACGAGGTCACGATGAGATCGCCGGAAGAAATTGCGTCCGAGCTGAACGGCCTGAGCCTCGGGCTCGCGAAGGTCGCCGTGATCGGCCTCTCCGTCACGCTGTTCGCGGTGACGGTGCAAACCGGGAGCTGCGCGGAGACCGAAGAGCTGCTGTCGCGGGACGGCCCGGAAACGACATTTCTCGGCGTGGTGACGCTGGGACCGCTCGCGCTCGCGGTGCTCGTCGCACTCGTCGCGGGGGTCGTCGCGCAGGCGGGTCCGCGGTTGGTGCGGCTCACCGGGCGCCTGTCGTACCTGGTGAGCGTGCCGGAGCGCGTGCGCCGCGCAGAGGCCATCCTCTTCGGTTGCGGGCTCGCGCGCGGAGAGCTCGAGGCACGCGTCATTCGGCTGGTCGACGGCTCCGGGCGGACGCTCGGCGAAGTGGCTCCCGTGCGAGGAGTGGGAGCCCTCTTGCTGTTCGATACGGCGGGCAAGGTGCGTGCGGGTATCGCGGGCACGGCAGACGGGGCGCCGCCGATGCTGGCGCTTTTCGGCGATCAGGACTCCTGCGTTCGCCTCGAGGCGACGGCCGAAGGTGCGCGGCTCAGCCTCACAGGTGGAAGCGGCAAGGCCGACCTCACGTGCTCTGCGGCGGACGGATCGTCGTTCCTCGGGATGCGGGACGCGGAAGGGAGAACGCGCGTCCTCGTCGGGACGACTGTCAGCTCGACGTGGTCGATGCTCCGCGATACGTCCGACCGCGACCGCGCCGGCTTCGTTCTCGCGAACGACACGGTGAGCGCCGTATTCGAGCCCGCGCCGCGCGCAGGCACCCCGCGTTCTCGCGAGCCGACCGGCTATCTGTAGCCGCGGTCCCGGCGCCAGAGGCGCACTCTCGGCGATCGCTCGCACGCGCCACGCCCTGTCGGCCCGCTGCGCTCAGCGACGCCACGCGGCCGCCGTGGTTCCGGCATCGGTGTCGATCGGCAGATTCGACAGCGTTCGGAGCAGGCCGGGGACGTCTCGCTCGACGAGCCGCCTGCGACGCGCCGCAGCCAGAAGTCCGTTGGCCACTTCGAGCGCCCAGTGCCCCGGAACGATCGCGGAGTCCGTCGCGAGCGCGTCCCGCCACGCATCGGCCTCCGTGCTCGCGTCGTCCGGAAGGATCCACGCCAGCGTCACGGAGCCGTCGAGAACGAACGGCATCAGCGCCGCCGCCCTTCCTCGATGAGCTCCTTCATCCGCAGGCGCCCGGGCCGCAGACTCGCGCGGAACGACGTGAGCCGAGCGATGGCCCTTGCGATGTCATCCAAATTGCGATCACGCGCAGGGCCGAGCTCGGCTACGGGCTTGCCGTGGCGTGTGATGACGATTCGCTCCCCGCGCTCCGCTCGCCGAATCAGGCGCGCGAGACTGGCCTTGGCTTCGTAGACTCCCGCCGCCGTCATTGGTGAAAAATAGACCGGGCTCTAGTCCGATTCGACGAAGACCCCGCCAGTGCACGTCAGATCCCGGCCGCGGAGAGAATCGGAGGGAGCAGGACGCTCGCGTCGAAGTACTCGCGAGCGATGCGGAGCGCGGCGG
This sequence comes from Myxococcota bacterium, assembly GCA_041912475.1. Taxonomy (GTDB): domain Bacteria; phylum Myxococcota_A; class UBA9160; order UBA9160; family UBA9160; genus MYXO. The sequence goes on along the minus strand of JAYRMX010000328.1, from coordinate 40,015 downwards.
CGCAGTGGCGCGGATGGTCGCGCGCGACGCGTTCGAGGCAGTCGAGCGCTTCTTCGGGCGTGCTCCAGGCGAGAAGCCCCTCGCCGACGGGGACGCGCGCGCCGAAGCCGGTGTCCTGCAGCACGCACGGGCGGCCCGCCGCGAGAAAGCAGACGCTGCGGTCGCTGAACCAGCCGACCTTGAGCTCGGTCTGGTCCTGCTTCTCGACCGAGAACTCGCCGCGCGAAGCCCGGATCCAGCGGCGGTACATCTCGGCGTCGCCCGAGACGGCGACGGGATCGGCGAGCATCCATCCGCTCGCGAGAAACCGCTCGCGCACCTCGCTCTCACCCGCGGTCACGAGCGCGACCTCGAGGCGCTCCTGCGTCCGCTGCGGGAGGTCCATCACCCGCTCGAAGTTCGGGTGCTTCGACCAGTGGTAGGCTCGCCCGCCGAGAACGACGTCCTTGCCCTTGTTGCGGTACGTCGCGATCGTTCGCCACGGCGCGCGCGCGGGCGGCGCGGACTCCCACAGATCGACGAGAACGGGCGGGTGCGTCTTTCGCCACGCGATTCCGCCGCTCGGGACCGGACACGCGGGGTCGCCGATTCGGACGCCGTACGTGAACAGGACGTCGTGCGCGTCGAGAAACGCGCGCGTCTCGGTGTCGCCCTGCGCGAGCTTCACCTGTTCGAGGACCGGGTCGGTCTCGATGTAGACGAGGCATCCCCTGCGCTTCTCGCCGGGGTCGGGCCGCGAGGCGCCGCACAGATTCACGACGACGTCGGCTTCGCGCAGCAGCTCTTCGGCCTTCTCGCGGCCCATGCCCGGCCACTCGCCGGTGAGCGAGTCCCGGTAGACCCAGCGATCGGCGAGGCCGTGACGCGCGAACGTGTCGGCGAGAAAGCGAACGTTCTCCGCTGCCGAGTCGGTCACGGACTGGAGCCGCGGCGAATAGGGCGGCGCGCCGGAGTTCTCGACGTAGTAGCAGCGGACGCCGAGCCGCTCGAAGCCGAGGACGTGGTGGATCACCTGCCACGCCATTCCGGCGAACGGATACTGCCCCATGAGGCCGAGGACGACGGCGCGCTTCATTCGGTCCCGCTCCCTGCGGCTTCGTCCGGCGGGCCGGCGCCTGCCCGACGTTCGGCAGCGACGCGTCTCATCGCGCGTCGCTTTCGCTCGCCGGCGCGGCGAAGAGCTGCTGCGCCTCGTGAAGGCGCTGGAACGTTCCGCCCGCGCTCCGCAGCGATTCGAACGTTCCCTGTTCGGAGAGCCGGCCGCCCTCGATCACGAGCACGAGGTCCGCGCGGCGCACGGTCGAGAGGCGGTGCGCGATCACGAACGTGGTGCGGCCCTTCATCGCGCGCTCGATTCCCGACATCACGTACGCCTCGGTTTCGGCGTCGAGCGCCGACGTGGGCTCGTCGAGGATGAGGATTCGCGGGTCGCGGAGGAGTGCCCGCGCGATCGTGATGCGCTGCATCTGTCCCTGCGAGAGTGCCTGTCCCTCGGGTCCGACCGGCGTCGCGAGGCCCTGCGGCAGCTCGGCGGCGAACGCCGCCACGCCCGCGAGGTCGAGTGCGCGGCGCAGCTCGGCGTCGCTCGCGTCGGGCCGGCCGTAGCGAACGTTCTCCTCGAGCGTCGCGGGGAACAGCAGCGGCTGCTGCGGGACGATGCCGATCGCGCCACGCAGCGATCGAAGTCGAAGCTCGCGCAGGTCGGTCCCGTCGAGCAGCACGCGGCCCGCGGTCGGGTCGTGGAAACGGGGCAGCAGGCTCATGAGCGTGCTCTTGCCGGCCCCCGTCGGCCCCACGACCGCCACCAGCGCGCCGGGCCGAGCGTCGAAGCTCACGTCGCGGAGCGCGAAGCTCCCCCCCGGATACGCGAAGGTCACGCGCTCGAAGCGGACCGCGCCCGCCGGCGTCGCGAGGTCACGGGCGCCGGGCCGGTCGCGAACGTCGGCCTCCTGATCGAGGATCTCGAAGACCCGCCGCGCGCCGGCGGTCGAGTTCTGCACGAGGCTCATCGTCTGAGCGACCGAGTTGATCGGCGCGTAGAGCGCGGCCAGATACGTGACGAAGACGACGAGGTCGCCGGCGGTGATTCGCCCGGCGAGGCCGAAGACGCCGCCGGTCCACAGCACGGCCGCCGTTCCGACGGCGACGAGCACGTTGATGACGCCCGAGTAGCTGGTTTCGAAGACGTAGAGCCGGTTCGCCGCTGCGAGCGCGCGCGCCGACGCGGCGAGAACGCGCTCGCGCTCGCGCGGCTCCGCGGTGAACGCCTGCACCACCTGGATCGCGCCCACACCGCGCTGCGTCTCCGACAGGAAGCGGCTCTCGCTCTCGCGAAGCTCGGTCGCGAGGCCGGCGATCCGGCGTCCGAGGAGGCGGATCGCGACGAACAGCAGCGGAGCGACGCCGAGGAAGATCGATGCGAGGACGGGGTTCATCCGCAGCATGACGGCAGTCATGCCGCCGAGCAGCACGATCGCGGTGAGCAGCGGGAACAGGCCGTTCATCGCCATCGCCTGCGCGGCGAACGTGTCGAACGCGACGCGGTACACGAGATCGGTTGCAGGCCGGCGGCCGTAGAAGCCGAGCGACATCCCCTGCAGGTGCTGGACGAGCTGCGCGCGCAGGTCGGCGACCATTCGCTGTCCGATGCCGATCGTCACGCGGTTCAGCACGACGCCGAGCAGCGCGGCGCCGCCAGCGAGCGCGAGCAGGGCCGCGCACGCCGCGGCGAGAAGGGTTCGCTTCGTCGCGTCCGGCGCGAAGGAGACCGCGAGCGATTGGTCGCCGAGGACCGAGTCGACGACGATCTTGAGCGGCCACGGCCGGGCCACCTCGAGCGCGGCGCTGCCGGCGACGAGCGCGAGCGCGAGCGCGAAGCGTCCGCGGTAGGGGGTGAGGTATCCCGCGATGCGGCGAACGACGCTCACTCAGCCCTGCGGCTGCGCGAGGTTCTCGTCCGGACGCAGCGGATCGAGCGGAAGCGATTGGAACGTGATCTCGACCGCGTGGTAGACGGTGCGCCCCATGCGGTAGGCCTGATGGCCGAGGAAGACCTCGGTGACGACGAGCGCCGCAGCGGCGAGCGCGGACACCGAGTGGATGCCGCCGACGAGCGCGATCAGCCCGACGAGCGCGTAGGCCGCCTTCATCCCCTTCGAGAGTCCCGTCTGCCGCAGGCGAACGCCGACGTCGATCTGCCGATCGTTGCCGCCGTGGTTCTCGACGAGCACGCGCACCTCGGCGCGCACCCAGACGCCGCGGTGGATCGAAACGTCCCACGACTCCCAGCCATTGTCGACGATGATCGGATACTTGCGCGGCTTCAGGAAGCGGACGATCTCGGCGATGCACGCTTCCTTCTCGATTCCGGTCGTGTTCCAGTACGAGAGGCTGAAGCTGCGGCGCAGCAGATCGAGGTCCGGCCGTTGCCGGAGCTGCGGGAAATGGATCCGCTCGACCGCCGAGAGGCCGCGCATCCGCACCTTGTTGCGCTCGATCGCACGAACGAACGGGCCGAGGTAGTTGAGCACGGCGATGAGGCCGCGGGCCTTCCAGCGCGCGACGCGCAGCTCCGAGACGTCGACCTGGAACGAGACCGCGACGGCCTGCGCGACGGAGAGCGCGATCAGCGCGCAGCCGGCCATGAGGAAGGTCGGCAGGTGAAAATCGGTGAGGTACGAGAACCCGCCCGCGAGCAGCAGCAGCAGCGCGACGAGGTTCCATTCGAGCGTCGCCGGCAGGTGTCGCAGCAGCGACGACGGCGCTTCGTAGAGCGTCTGGAACAGCCCGCTCCCGAACGGCCCCGAGTAGATGACGGGCCGCCGGCCGAGGATGCCCGCGCCGAGGTCGCTGTAGATGCGCCCGAGCCAGCGCGAGTTGCCGAGGAAGTTGAAGCGGTAGGGGTGCTTGAAGTAGAGCAGCGACTCGGCGTGACCGTAGCCGCGCTGCTGGCCGAGGTACGCGGCGATCGTCGCGCGGCGCCGGTGCCAGACGAGGGCCGACGCGGCGAAGCCGATCTTGTAGCCCGCGTTCTGGAGGCTCCAGCAGATGTCGACGTCGTCGCCCGCCGCGCGGTAGATGGGGTCGAAGAGGCCGACCTCGAACAGCTTGTCGCGCCAGAAGGCCATGTTGCAGCCGGGAATGTGCTCGGCTTCGAAGTCGGTGAGCAGCACGTGCGTCGGGCCGCCCGGCGAGCGGGCCACCACCTCGGGGATCCAGTGGTCTTCGGGAGGCGGGAGGTTCGGCCCGCCGACCGCGGCGAAGTTCTCCGAGAGCAGGCGGTGAACGAGGAACGTGAGCCAGTCGGGATCGACCGCGCAGTCGGAGTCGGTGAAGGCGACGATCTCGCCGCTCGCGGCGTGGATGCCTTCGTTTCGAGCCACCGCGAGACCGCGGTTCTCGTGGCTGATGAGGCGGAACTGCGGGTAGCGCTCGGCGATCGCGCGCGTCGAATCGGTGGACCCGTCGTCGACGACGATCACCTCGAAGTTCGGATAGCGGAGGGCCGTCAGCGACTCGAGGCACTCTTCCATCGTGCGCTCGGCGTTGTAGGCGCAGACGACGACCGAGACCCGCGGTGCGGGGTCCGGCGGCTGCGGCTGCGGCTTCGCGTACACCGCGCGGAGCGCGTCGAACGCCTCCTTCTTCCCGCGCGTCCGCGAGACGAGCCCGAACGCCCAGTCTTCGATCTCGTGTCCGCCCGTGAACCACTCGTCGGTGTACGAGAAGACGACCGTTCCGGCGCAGCCCATCTCGGCGGCGGCGGCGGCCGTCGTCGCGACGACGCGCGCCTGCTCCTTCTCCCCCTCGCGCCACGAGTCGACGCCGAACTCGGAGAGCAGGAGCGGCTTGAAGCCCGAGAGGTTCTGCAGCCGCGCGACGTAGCGGCGCAGGTCCTTCTCGCGGTGCAGGTAGACGTTGAACGAGAGGAAGTCGAGGAAATCGAGCTCGAGATACTCCGTCATCGGGAAGTTCGCGTACGAGACGAGAGCCTCGGGATCGACGTCCTTCACCTCGGCCATCAGCTCGCGCAGGAACTTCTCGATCCGCGAAGGCCCGTACCAGCGGACGATCTGAGGCGAGATTTCGTTGCCGACGAGGAGCGCGAGCAGGTTGGGCGAGCCGCGCATCGAGACCGCGGCTTCGCGCACGCGGCGGCGCACGTCCTGGCGATCTTCGCGCGTGTCGAGGAAGCGGATGTGCTGCGCCCACGGGATCCCGACGAGCAGCCGCAGCCCGAACGACGCGGCGAGCTCGCGGAAGCCCGCCGGCGGAACGTGGTAGAGCCGGATCGTGTTCGCGCCCAGCTCGCGCAGCAGCCGGAAATCGCGCTCGACGATCTCCTTGCCCGGCAGGAACTCGCCCATCTCGTTCGGGCGGAACGGGCCGTACGAGACGCCGCGGACGAAGAACTTCTCGGCGCCCTCGAGCAGGAACATGCCACGCGTGCGGATGCGCATCGGAAGCGGATCCTCTCGGCCGGCGCGGCGAACGCGCCGCGGCCGCAACGGCGAGCCGTGAGCCTACCACGGGCACGCCTGGATTCAGCGGGGCTCTCCGGCGGCCGACGGCCGCGCCGCAGCGCCGGCGCCGGCCGGCGGCCAGTGGTCGAGCGGCGCCGGAAGCATCGGCTGCACGTGCGGCGTCGGCGGGCCGGCGGGCTCCGGTCCGGCTTCGTGCGGCTCGGCTCCGAGAACCGCCGCGTTCGCCTGCTGCGCGGCGTGCGCGACGCCGATCACGGGATCGGGACGCGTCTCCTCGGGAGTGAGCAGGATGCCCAGTGCCCGCAGCCGCGCTCCCACGGCGCCGCGGCTCGACCAGACCGTCACGGGAACCGCGAACACGAGGCCCGTCAGCACGGGAAGCACCCACCACACGCGGTCGGGCGCGGCGACGAGCAGCAGCACGCCCCACGCGATCCCGGCGAAGAAGAGCAGCCCGAGCGACGAGAAGGCCTCACGCAGCCCGAGGCCGCGCTCCGAGCGGTGCTGCGGGTCCCAGCCCGTGACGCGCCCGATCAGCAGCGTGACGACGAAGTGGCTGTGCAGCGCCATCATGATCGGCGCCATCAGGATCGAGAACAGGATCTCGAGCAGCGTGCTCGTGACGAGGCGAAGTGCGCCGCCGAACGCGCGCCGCTCGCGAACGAGCGCGAGGAGCACGCCGAGCACCTTCGGCAGGAAGAGCAGCGCGACGGTCGCGGTCGCGAGCGAGATCGTCTCGCTCAGCTTCGAGATCGGCCACTCGGGAAACAGGCTGTACCCGGGCGGAAAGTACTCGTGGCCGACGACGGCCTCGACGACCATCTGCGCCGTGCTGAGAACGAGGAAGAGCAGCCAGAGCGGCGAGAGGATGAACGCGAACGCGCCGTTCAGGAAGTGGAAGCGCGAGATGGGATGCAGGCCCTTCGCGAGCAGGAGCTTCAGGTGCTGGAGGTTCCCCTGCGCCCAGCGGCGGTCGCGGACGGCGAAGTCGAGCAGGTTGCTCGGGAGCTCCTCGTAGCTGCCGCCGAGGTGCGGCAGGAAGTAGACCTGCCAGCCGCTTCGCCGCAGCAGCGCGGATTCGACGAAGTCGTGGCTGTGGATCTCGCCGCCGAGCGGCGGCGAACCGGAGAGCGTCGGCAGCCCGCAGCAGGCGCGGAAGGCGTCGGGGCGCAGGATCGCGTTGTGCCCGTAGTAGTTGCTCTCGCCGAGCTGCCACCACGCGGTGCCGGTCGCGTAGACGCGCGCGTAGACCCAGCTCGCGAACTGCAGCACGCGGCCGAAGAGCGTGCTCTGGTTGACCGGCATCGGGAGCGTCTGGATGAGTCCGGCCTCCGGGTTCGCCTCCATCAGGCGGACGAGCTCGACGACGACGGCGGCCGTCATCAGGCTGTCGGCGTCGAAGACCACCATGTGGTCGTACTGCGAGCCCCAGCGCCGCAGGAAGTCGGAGATCGTCCCGGCCTTGCGCCCGGTCCGCTCCTCGCGCTTCCAGAAGAACAGCCGCCCCGAAGCGCCGGCGCGCTCCGCGGTCGCGGCCCACACCTTGCGCTCGATCTCGACGCGCGCCGGGTCGTCGGTGCCGCTCAGGACGAAGAAGTCGAAGTGCTCCATGTGCCCGGTCGGCGCGAGATCGCGAAGCAGCGCTTCGAACGCCGCAAAGATCCTGTCGGGCGGCTCGTTGCGTTCGGCCATCACCACCGCCGTCCGCGTCCGCAGCGGCGCGGAGGTCGGAGGGTGCAGGCGCGCGCGGCGCCGCAGCGTGATCGGCTCGATGCGCAGCGCCTCGAACACGAAGCCCATGAACGCCGACCAGAACGAGAGCGAGAGCCAGAAGAAGTTGAAGACGTAGAGCAGCAGGATCGCGAGCTCGATCCACTCGAGGCCGTTCGCTCCGAGGATGTCGAGCATCGCGAGGCTCGCGTACGCCGTGGTCGCGAGGCCGAGCCCGAAGAACAGGATGCGGCGCGGAAGGCGCGCGACCGGACGGATCCGGCGGGCGCGATCGGCGTCGGCCGGATCGATCGTCATGGTGTGTAGCGGTACAGCCAGGTCTCGGTGATCGGCGCGCCGTCGAGCACGAGGCGCACCATCAGCTCGGCCGTGCTCGCGCCCTGCATGTCGAGCCGGAACGTCGCTCGCCAACGGCCGGCTTCGGGAAGGCGCACGGCGTGCGCCTCGCTCACGACGCCGGCCGAGGTCACGATCTCGGGAGTGACGGGCACCTTCGCACCGAGCAGCGGCAGCTCGCCGCCCTCGAAGTCGATCACGAACAGCCGCTTCGACGGCGACGGCTTGTCGCCCGTTCCGGGAACGATCGCCGAGCCGATGCGAGTTTCGATCACGCGTCCGAGACGATGCTCGGGCGGATCGCCGAGGATCGTGTGCAGCACGTACGAGAGGCTCATCTCGCCGCCCGCCTTCGGGTGCTCGCGCGGGACCCAGAACAGGACGATGTTGTCGTGGATCTCCTCGGTCGACGGGATTTCGACGAGGTCGACGGCGCCCTCGCCCCACGCCCCCACCGGCTCGACCCAGTAGCTCGGCCGGCGGTGATACTCCGCCTCCGTGTCCTCGTAGTGCGCGAAGGAGCGGTCTCGCTGCATGAGGCCGAAGCCCTTCGGGTTCACTTCCGAGAACGCGGAGACGCGCAGATCGCGGCCGTTGACGAGCGGCCGCCACAGCCACGCGCCGGAGCCCGAGTGGATGAGGACGCCGTCCGAGTCGTGCACCTCGGGCCGGTGGTCGTCGAACATGCGCGTTCGGTTCTCGCCGTACAGGTGCATGCTCGTGAGCGGCGCGATGCCGAGCTTCGTGATGTCGGTCCGGAAGAACAGACGCGCCTTCACCTCGATGCGGGTGTCGCTGCCGGGATGGATCACGAACTCGTACGCGCCCGTCACGCGCTGGCTGTCGAGCAGCGCGTAGACGGTGAGCGCGGTCGCCTGCGGCTCGGGCGTCACCAGCCAGAACTGGCGGAAGAAGGGGAACTCCTCGCCGCGCGGCTCGGCGGTGTCGACTGCGAGACCGCGCGCGGAGAGGCCGTAGCGCTGCTCGCGGCCGAGGAAGCGGAAGTACGACGCGCCGAGGAAGACGATGATCTCGTCCTTGTACTCGGGGCCGTTGAGGTCGTAGTGGACGCGGAAGCCCGCGTAGTCGAGCGGTCCGGTGATCGCCTTGTCGATTCCGGTGTCGCCGTAGTTGAACATCCCCTTGTCGAACGTGAGCGGCGCGGCCTGCCCGTGATCGACGACCGAGATCTCGACCGGCGTCTTGAACAGGAAGCCCATGTGGAAGAGCTGGATCTCGAAGCGGCTCTTCCCGGCCCACACGGCGCGCTCGCGGCGGAAGCGCAGCTTGCGGTAGTCGTCGTAGCTCGCTCCGGCGACTTCCTTCGGCAGGTCGATCGTGGGAGCGGCGTACGGTTTCGACGCGAGATCGCGCGCGAAGCCGGCCACCTTCTCGAACGTGAAGGGCTCGGCCGCGGGAGCCGGGGCAGCGGCGGCGGGAGGCGGTGCGGCGGGCTTGGCCCCTTTCGGCGGAGCCGGCTTCTGCGAACCCGGCTTCGCCGGCGCCGACTTCTTCGGCCGCGGCGGCTTCGTCGCAGCAGGCGGCGTCGCCGCCGGAGCCGGGGGCGTCTCGGCGGGCGTCGCGGGCGGCGCCGTCGCAGCGGAAGGCGCCGGATCGTCCGCCGCGACCGGAGCGGCGGCGAGCAGCAGAGCCGAAGCGAGAGCGACGACGAAGCGCGAAAGGGGGCGGCTCATGGCACGCCGGGGGTGTAGCAGACCGGGCGATGCGCAAGGAGGGATTTTCGACGCCTCGCGCCGGCACGAAGGGGCTCGGCTCCGCCGCCGGCGTTCACAGCCCGCGCGAGGGGCGTTTCGCCCCACGGCCGGGGGCGTCGCGCCCTTGCCGCAGGACTTCCGCGAGGCGCGGCGGCCGGCCTCGGGACGGGTCACGCCGCTTCGAGCGTCACGACGCCGTCGCTCTTCGGAGCGAGCGTCCAGCGGCACGGCAGCAGGTCCATGACGCCGGCGTGCGCGCCGAGCGAAATGAGCGTCGCGTGCGGAAGCCGCTCGACGAGCACCTCGTAGATGCGCCGCTCGGTCGCTTCGTCGAGGCCCGACGTCGCGTCGTCGAGCAGCACCCAGGCCGGCTCGTGGAGCAGCACGCGCGCCATCGCGAGGATCTGCTGCTCGTGCCCGGAGAGCGCGTAATCCCAGGGCTCCTGATCGCCCAGCCGGTCGCCGAGATCGCCGATGCCGAGGGTGGTCAGCACCTCGCGGATCCTCTCGTCGGAGAACACGCCCTCGGCCGCGGGGTACGAGACGACGGCGCGAAGCGTTCCGATCGGGAGGTACGGCCGCTGCGGGACGAAGAGGATGCGGTCGAGCGCCGGGCGCTCGATGTGCCCTGCGCCGAAGGGCCAGATCCCGGCGATCGCGCGGAACAGCGTGCTCTTGCCCTTCCCGACCGGGCCGACGAGCGCGACGCGCTCGCCCTCGTGGATGGTCGCATTCGCGTTCTCGATGATCGTCTCGCCGATCGGCGCCTCGAGCCGAAGATCCCGCAGGCGAAGCACGTTCCCGCCGTCGGGCGTGATCTGGATGCCCGCTCTCGAGAACGCCTGCTCGGTGTCGTCCATCGCATCGGCGAACGCGACGAGCCGCTCGACGTTCGCGCGCCAGCGCGCGATCTCGCGGTAGGCGTTCACGAACCACAGGAGCGCGCCCGAGACCTGGTCGTACGAAACCCGGGCCTGCAGGATCATGCCGAGCGTCAGCAGCCCGCCGAAGTACGCGGGCATCGCGAGCAGCAGCGGCAGCAGGCCGCTCAGTTGGCCGACGCCGCCGGTCACGAGGCTGAGGTTCCGCTCGGCGCGAATGAGCTGGAGGAAGACGTCGTACACGTGCTGGAATCGTTCGGAGGCTCCCTTGCGCTCGACGGCGTCGCCGCGCGAGAGCGCAACCTCTTTGACGTGATCGCGGAACCGAACGAGGCCGTAACGGAAGTCGGCCTCGAAGCGCAGGCGGTCGTAGTTGATCGGAACGAGCCGCCGGCCGACGAGCTGCGTCACGGCGATCGAGACCCCGGCCGCGATGAGCGCCACCCAGAACAGGAGCCCCGGGACGTGCAGCAGCGAGCCGTCGAGCGGGATCCTCCAGTCGCTCGAGAGCTTCCACAGCACGCCGCCGAACGCGACGAGCGTCGCGACGGCGGCGAGGAGCGAGAGCGCGAGGCCGAGCGCGCTCGCGACGAAGTCGCGGATGTCCTCGGCGATTCGCTGGTCCGGGTTGTCGAGGTCGCCATGGAGCTGGCTCTGGCCGTACGCGTGCGGGCCGATCCAGCGCGAGACGTAGTGCTCGGTGAGGTTGCGACGCCACCGGACCTCGAGCACCTGCCGCACGTAGATGCGGTACGCGGAGACGACGACGAGCAGAACCAGGAAGCCCACGTAGACCGTTGCGGCCACCACGAAGTCCGCCGGCTGCCGCTGCTCGAGATCCTCGACGACGTGGCGCTGCGAATCGGCGATGAGAAGGCTGGCGTAGACCGTCGCGAGCTCGAAGAAGATCGCGCCGAGCAGCAGGAGCGCGCCGCGCACGGCCTCGCGCGACGTCCAGTAGGTCCGGCACAGGCGCCACAGGGCGCGGGCGAAGCGGCGTCCCCGAAGGCTGGGCTTGAGCGCAGGCGACATGCGGTCTCCTTCGCCGTGAAACATCGCCACGACTGCGAACGATCGCCACGCGGCCGGTTTCCGTGACCCGGGACGCGGGCTGCCGGCCCGCTCCCGGAGCGCCGCATCTGCGGGCCGGAGGCCCCTTCCTTCGTGAGTGCCCGGTCAGACGTCGAGCGTCACGCCAGCCTCCCAGCCGGCCGGCGCGCGGGCGACGCGCAGGCCGTGGGCCGTCGCGGCCTTCACTTCGGAGCGAATCGCGCGGAGTTGCCGGTCGAGCCGGGCACCGGAGAGGATGCCCGCGAGGCGGGCCGGCGGCCCCGGAGCGACCTCGATCTCTTCGACGTGCAGCAGGAGGCCGCGCGCGTCGCGCAGGAACACCAGCTCGTCGAGCAGCCGCAGGAGCAGCAGCTCGAGGTCGGGCTCGTCCGAGCGCGGCGTCCCGGCTACCCGCGCGCGAGCGCTCCCGGGTCGTCCCTTCCCGCGCGGTACGGCACGAGGCTCCACACCAATCGGTGTTGTCCCGGGCGGATCCGGTAGCGGGGCAGAACGTCGGGGCCGCACGACGCGGTCCCGAGCCCGCGATGCGCTGCGTCGAGGTGCAGAAGCGTCTCGTCGCGCGGCGCGAGGTCGATCGTGTGAAGCGCCGCGGCGAGATCCTCCGCGCGATGGTGCGAGGCCGAGAATCCGAAGGGTCTCGGCCCCGCGACGAGGAGCCCGGCGCCGCCGCCGTCCTCGAGGGCGAGCCAGCGCGTCTCGAGATGGTGCCCGTGCTCCTGCGGGACGGCGTGCGGGACGTACTGCGCCGTCACGGTCGATGCGAAGCGGCCGAAGCGCCCGCTCGCGCGCCGGTCGGGATAGGTCTCGTGCGGGCCGAGCCCGAGCCACTCGAGGTGCTCGAAGCGGCCGGGCAGAGCGAGGACGACGCCGACGCGCGGAAGATCGCTCCACTCGGGCGGCGTGCGGAAGGTCTCGACCGCATCGATTCGCCCCGACGGGTGCACCGTGATCTCCTCGCGGTGCAGCGCGGCGACGGCAGGGGTCGCGCCCGTCACGGTGGTCTCGAAGCGAAGACGGACGGCGCCGTCGCGCGTTCGCCGCCACGTCGCGGAAACCGGCCTTCGCTCGAGCCGGTCGAGCCCCGCGGAGAGCCACGCGCCGAGCGTGCGGAGCCCGCGCATCCAGCCCTGCCGCAGGCCGTCGTTGTCGGTGGGCGCGCGCCAGAAGCTCGCCTCGGGGCCGCGGAGCAGGAGCTCTCGCCCCCCGCGCACGAGGTGGTCGATGCGCCCCGCCGCGAGGTCGACCGCGAGATCGAAGTCGCCGCCGCGAACGTCGAGCGCCGCGCCGCGCTCCTTCGCTTCGAGCGGCTGCGGCGCGCGGCCGCTTCGCGCGGCGCGGGCCTGCCCGCGCGCGCCGTGCTCTCGTGCTTCGCGCCGCTCGCCCGCGGAGCGCCTGCGCTTCGCGGCCGGTAGCGCGAGCTGCGCCCACGCCACCTCGAAGCCGCGCGGCGCAAAGGCGGTCGCCTTTCGCAGCGTGAAGCGGAGCAGGAGGTGCGCCTGCTGGCCCGGCGCGAGCTTCGGGCGCTCGAAGCCGATGGCGAGCGGGCGGCGCGCGCGCGGCGCAGCGTCCGGCAGCGCGACGGGGCCCTCGGTGACCGTCTCGCCGTCGACCTGCACGGCGAAGCGCGCTTCGAGGTCGCCGAGGCCCGTGAACCAGCGCCGGTTCTCGATCACGAAGCGGCCGCGCGCGGCGTCGCGCGCGTGCACACGAACGGGCTGCGCGAGCGTCTTCAGCTCCTGCAGCGCAGGTCGCGGCGCGCGGTCGGCGGACACGAGGCCGTCGCAGCAGAAGTTCGCGTCGTGGACCGCCTCGCCGAAGTCGCCGCCGTACGCGTGGTACGCCCGGCCGTCCGGCGTCTCGCGGCGGATCCCGTGATCGCACCACTCCCAGATGAACCCGCCCTGCAGCCCGCGCTCGCGCTCGAACGCGGCGAAGTAGTCGGAGAGGCTTCCGGTCGAGTTCCCCATCGCGTGCGAGTACTCGCACAGGATCAGCGGCCGGCGCCGGTCGCGGCGCGAGCGCGACCAGGCGACGATCGCGTCGATCTCGGTGTACATCGGGCAGACGATGTCCGTGACCGACTCTCCCGCGTAGAGGTCGCGATTCACCGCGCCCTCGTAGTGGAGCGGCCGGGACGGATCGACGCGGCGGATCCACGCCGCCATGGCGTCGTGCGCGGCGCCGTGGCCGCTCTCGTTGCCGAGCGACCATGCGATCACGCACGGGTGGTTGCGGTCGCGAAGCACCATTCGCGTGCCGCGCTCGAGCATCGCCGGCGCCCAGCGCGGGTCGTGGCACAGGCTCGCCCAGCGCGCGTGCGTCTCGAGGTTGGCCTCGTCGATCACGTACAGCCCCAGCTCGTCGCACAGATCGAGGAAGCGCGGATCGTTCGGGTAGTGCGAGCAGCGGACGGCGTTCACGTGATGCTGCTTCATCAGCTCGACGTCGCGCCGCATTCCCTCGAGCGTCACCGCGCGGCCGCGCCGCTCGTCCCACTCGTGGCGGTTGACGCCGACGATCTGCACCGCCGCTCCGTTCACGAGCAGCCGGTTGTCGCGCACCTCGACGCTGCGAAACCCGACGCGCTGTGAGACGGTTTCGACGACGGCGCCGCCCGCGTCGTGCAGCGTCACGATCGCGCGGTACAGGACCGGCTCCTCGTGGCTCCAGCGGCGAATCCCCGACACGTCGAACGAAGCGCGAGCGACCGGGCCCGGCCACACGAAGCCGGACACGAGCTCGAGCATCTCGCTCCCGCGGCGGAAGACCGGCACCTCGATGCCGCGCGCCTCGCCGATGCTGCGGCCCCGCGCATCGACGAGTTCGACGTCGACGCGGTGTCCGGGCTGGAGCGCGCCGGACGATCCGAGAATGACCTCGGCGGAGAGCCGCCCCGTTCCCGGCGTATCGCCGGGCGCCGGATCGATCGCGACGTCGGCGATCCAGGTGTGCGGCGTCGAGACGAGCGAAACCGATCGGTGGAGCCCGGGCAGCCACCACTGGTCCTGGTCCTCGAGCCAGGTGGCGTCGGACCACTGCACGACGGCGAGCGCGAGCACGTTCTCGCCGGCAGCGAGATGCGGCGTCACGTCGAACTCGCTCGCGAGGCGGCTGTCCTTTCCGAATCCGATCGGAGCGCCGTTCAGCCAGACGTAGACGACGCTCTCCGCCGATCCGATCGAGAGCGTCGTTCGCCGGCCCTCCCAGCCCGCCGGCAGCGAGAAGCGCCGGCGAAGCAATCCCGTGGGGTTCTTCGCCGGGACCGCCGGCGGCTCCTCGGCGAACGGCATCACGACGTTGGTGTACGCCGGCGCTCCGTAGCCCTGCAGCGTCCACGAGGTCGGCACCTCGAGGTCGTGCCACGCGGCGTCGTCGAAGCCCGGCGCGGCGAACGCGGGCGGCGCGTCCGCCGGAGATTCGACGAGGAGGAACCGCCACGTTCCGTCGAGCGAGTGCAGCCACGGCGAAGCCTCCGCATCGCCCGCGATTGCGGCGCCGCGGTCCGCGAACGGAACGAGCGGCGCGTGCATCGGAACGCGGCCGAGGCCGGTCGCCTCCGGCGCCCGCCACGTCGGGCGCGCGCCGCGGAAGCCGAGCGCCGCGAGCGCGGCCGGAGTCTCGCTCACGACACCCGCTCGCGAGCGCCGCGGAAGAATCGGGCGGCTCCCTGCTTCGATCACGACTTCCCCTCCGGCGTGCGGCCGGAGAATGCCACGGAGCAGGGCCCTTTGCTGCGCGCCGCCGCGCTACGCGCCGCCGCCGAGCGCCGTCGCGATCCGGTACGTCACGAAGCCTGCGCCCCACGCCAGCGCGAGCAGGTAACCGAACGCGAAGGCGGGCCAGCGCCACGAGTTCGTTTCGCGGCGCATGACGGCGATCGTCGACGTACACTGGAGAGCGTAGACGAAGAAGACGAGGAGCGCGGCCACCGTCGCGGGCGTGAACAGCCGGCGCCCGGTCGCGGGGTCGGTATCGGCGCGGATCGCGTCGCGCAGCGATCCCGATTCGTCGCCGGCCGCGTAGATCTGCGCGAGAGTCGAGACGATCACCTCGCGCGCCGCGACGCTCGCGACGAGGCCGACGCCGATCTTCCAGTCGAAGCCGAGCGGCGCGATCGCCGGCTCGATCGCGTGGCCGATGCGGCCCGCGATGCTGTTCTCGAGGCGGTAACGCCCGGCCTCTTCGGGCGAGATCCCTGCCGGCGCCTCCACGCGCGGGAAGTTGATGCAGACCCAGAGCACGATCGAGACGCCGAGGATGATCGTCCCGGCGCGCCGCAGGAAGGCACGCGCGCTGCCCCAAACCTGCGACAGCCAGAGCCGGAGCGTCGGAACGCGGTACGGCGGCAGCTCCATGAAGAACGGGAGGCCTTCCCCGGCGAGGATCGTCTTCTTGAGGATCGCCGCGACGGCGAGCGCGGAGAACGAGCCGAGCAGGTAGAGGCCGAGGAGCGCGAGACCCTGCAATCCGATCGGGCCGAAGACGCTGCGGTCGGGGACGAACGCGCCGATCAGCAGCGCGTAGACGGGAAGCCTCGCCGAGCACGTCATCAGCGGCGCGACGAGGATCGTCGCGATCCGGTTGCGAGACGACGGGATCGTTCGCGTCGCCATGATTCCGGGGACGGCGCAGGCGTACGACGAGAGCAGCGACACGAAGCAGCGTCCCTCGAGGCCGATGCGTCCCATCAGGCGGTCGATCACGAACGCCGCGCGCGCCATGTAGCCGACGTCGTCGAGCAGATAGAGCAGCGAGAACAGGATCACGATCTGCGGGACGAAGATGATGACGGCGCCGACGCCGCCGATCACGCCCTCGGTGAGAAGGTCCGCCGCCCAGCCCGCGGGCAGCGCCCGCGCGAGCCCCCTCGCCGCACTCGCGATCGCGGAGTCGAGCAGATCCATCGCGGGCTGCGCCCAGGCGAAGATGAGCTGAAAGAAGAGCACCATCATCACCGCGAAGAGGAGCGTGCCCGCGACCGGGTGGAGCACGACGCGGTCGATCGCGTGCGTCACCCGGCTGCGGCCCGGGCGCTCGTGCAGCACGCTGCCCAGCACCGACGCCGCCCACGCCGCGCGCTCGGTGGCCGCTGCGGGCGGCGAGAGGACCGGCCGGCTCCACGTCTCGGGGCGGCCGAGCAGCCGCCGCAGCACGTCGACGCCGACGCCGCGGTGACCGACCACGCCGACGACCGGAATGCCGACGCAGCGCTCGAGCCGCTCGAGGTCGAGGCTTCCGCCGCGCGCGACGAGCTCGTCGATCATCGTGAGGACGAGGCAGGCCGGAAGGCCGAGGCGCAGGACCTGCGCCACGAGCAGGAGCGAGCGGTCGAGCGTGCAGGCGTCGGCGACGACGACGAGCGCATCGGGCGCGGCGACGCCTTCGATCTCGCCCCGCAGCACGCGCATCACGACCGCCTCGTCGGGGCCGATCGGATTGAGGCTGTACGTCCCGGGGAGGTCGATCACGACCGCGCGCCGCCCGTCGAGGGTGGTCTCCCCCTCGCGACGCTCGACCGTCACGCCGGCGTAGTTGCCGACCTTCGCGCGCAGGCCGGTGAGCGCGTTGAAGATCGTCGTCTTGCCGCCGTTGGGACTCCCGACGAGCCCGAGGCGGAGCGTGGCGGGCGCGGCGGCGGCCGCAGAGGTCACGCGATACGCCGAACGCGGATTCGCTCGGCCTCGCTGCGCCGCAGGCAGAGCTGGTAGCCGCGCAGCTCGTACACGCTGGGGTCGCCGAGGGGCGCGCGGCGAAGGACGACGACGGGCGTGCCGGGGACGAGCCCGAGATCGAGCAGGCGTTCGCCGACCGGGTCGCCCGCGCGAACGTGCGAGATGAGGCCGCGGCTCCCGACCGGCAGGGCCGACAGCAGGGCGGCGTGGGAGTCGGTGTCGGAGCGTCCGTCGTCCATGAAATTGAAAACAGTTTTCAAAAATAGTCTGACGGCGAATGACGTCGCTGTCAAGCCCGCTGCCCCGCCGGTTCACCGGCCGGGGCCCCGGGGTCAGAGCGCCTCGCTGTTGAGCCGGCGCGTCATGAGCTTCTCGACCGCCGCAGCGGGCGCGAGCGTCCCGGAGAGAACCTCTCGCACCATTGCCGCGATCGGCAGCTCGACGCCCGTCCTGTCGGCGAGCTCGCACGCGGCGTGCGTCGTTCGAACGCCCTCGGCCACCTCCGACATCCCCGACAGGATCTCCTCGAGCCGCCGGCCGCGGCCGAGCTCGAGGCCGACGCTCCGGTTGCGCGAGAGGTCGCCGGTGCAGGTGAGGACGAGATCGCCCATCCCGGAGAGGCCGAGGAAGGTGAGCGGCTTCGCGCCGAGGCGGACGCCGAGCCGCGTGATCTCGGTGAGCCCGCGGGTCATGAGCGCCGCGCGCGCGTTGTGGCCGAGGCCGAGGCCGTCCGAAATTCCCACCGCGAGCGCGATCACGTTCTTGAGCGCGCCGCCGAGCTCGACGCCGACCACGTCCGTGTTCGAATAGCAGCGGAACCAGGGGCAGGAGAGCGCGTCGCGCACGGCGATGGCGTGCGCTTCCTCGCGGCAGGCGATCGTCACGACCGTCGGCTTCCCGGCCGCGACCTCGCGCGCGAACGACGGGCCGGACAGGCACACGATCCGGTCGTGCTGCGCGGGCGGCAGCACGTCCTCCAGCACCCGGTGCATGGTGAAGCAGGTGCCGGGCTCGATCCCCTTGATCGTCGAGACGACGATCGCGCCCCGAGCGAGCGCCTTTCCCGCGTCGTCCATCACCGCACGCACGCCCTGGCTCGGAACGGCGCAGATCACGATCTCGCGGCCGGCGAGGGCTTCGCCGAGGTCCGCGGTCGCGCGAACGCGGCCCGGGATCTCCGTGTCCCGCAAATAACGGGGATTCCTGCGGTCCTGATTGATCGCCGACGCGAGCGCGGGATCGCGAGCCCAGAGCGTCACGTCGTGGCCTCGCGCGCACAGGATCGCGAGGCAGGTTCCGAAGCTCCCGGCGCCGAGAACGGCGACGCGCGTGCTCATGCGACGAGTCTACACCGTCGAGGCGCCAGCGTTTTCTTGACGCTCGGGGGGGCCGTGGCTACGGTGCCGGCGCCTTCCCTCTCCCGCTGCGACGGCAACCGAAAAAGGGACCGCATGCTCGCCCAGTACACCGGCGTCCTGGTCGCCCTCGCGCTCGCGGTGTTCGTCGCGGCCCTGCTTCGCGTCGCGCACCGACTGCTCGGCGGAACGGTCCGCGAGTTCGCCGAGAAGCAGGAGCCGTTCGAGTGCGGCGAGCACCAGATCGTCTCGCCGAAGCAGCGCTACGCGGTGAAGTTCTACCTCGTCGCGATCCTGTTCGTGGTCTTCGACGTCGAGGCCGTCTTCTTCTACGCCTGGGGCGCGCTCTTCCGCGAGCTCGGATGGTTCGGTTTCGTCTCGATGTCGATCTTCACGGTTCCGCTGGTGGTCGGCCTCGTCTACGAGTGGCAGAAGGGCGCGCTCGAATGGTGATCTCCGACGAGACGCGTGCGAAGATCGAGGCCGAGATCGCGAAGTACCCCAAACGCCGCGGGGGGCTGCTGCCCGCGCTCCATCTCGTCCAGAAGGAGAAGGGCTGGATCTCGCTCGAGACCGCGCGCGAGCTCGCCGCGATCTTCGAGATCGAGCCCGTCGACGTGATGGAGGTCGTGAGCTTCTACAACATGTTCTACGACCGCCCGCAGGGCCGGCATCACGTGCACGTCTGCACGAACCTGCCGTGCTCTCTGCGCGGATCGCGCGATCTCTTGCGCGGCCTCGAGAAGCACCTCGGCATCGAGGCGGGCGAGACCACGCCCGACGGCCGCGTCACGCTCGAACACGAGGAGTGCCTCGGCGCCTGCGGCTACGCGCCGATGATGCGCGTCGACGAGCAGTACCACGAAGACCTCGATCTCGACGCGGCGAAAAGCATCGTCGACGGCCTCGAGTGAGCCCATGGGTCTCGAGGTCCCCTTCGTCACCGGCCACCTGACCGAGCACTTCGGCGACGGCGCGTTCACGACGCTCGATGGCTACCGCGCGAAGGGAGGATGGGAGGCCGCGCGCAAGGCGCTCGGAACGATGACGCCCGACGAGGTGACCGAGCTCGTGAAGGACTCGGGCCTTCTCGGGCGAGGCGGCGCCGGGTTCCCGACGGGCATGAAGTGGTCGTTCATGCCGAAGGGCGAGAACCACACCCGCTACATCGCGTGCAACGCCGACGAGTCCGAGCCCGGGTCGTTCAAGGACCGGATCCTGCTCGAGCGCGGAGCGCACCAGCTCCTCGAGGGCATCCTGATCGGCGCGTGGGCGATGCAGGCGCGCAAGACGTTCATCTACTGCCGCGGAGAGTACGCAGGCCCCGGCGCGTCGGTCCGCCGCGCGATCGAGGAGTGCTACGCCGCGGGGATCCTCGGCGAGAACTGCCTCGGAACCGGGTTCCGGCACGACGTCGTTCTCACGATGGGCGCGGGGGCGTACATCTGCGGCGAGGAGACGGGGCTGCTCGAATCGCTCGAGGGCAAGAAGGGCCAGCCGCGCAAGAAGCCGCCGTTCCCCGCGCAGTACGGCGCCTTCGGCCAGCCGACGACGGTGAACAACGTCGAGACGTTCAGCCACGTGCGGCACATCGTGAACCGCGGCGCCGAGTGGTTCAAGAGCCTCGGCACCGAAAAGAGCCCGGGGACGACGATCTTCGGCGTCTCGGGCCACGTCGTGCGGCCGGGGCTCTTCGAGCTTCCGCTCGGAACGCGCCTCGACGAGATCATCTTCGAGCACGCGCGCGGCGTTCCGGCCGGCCGCAAGGTGAAGGGCGTCATCCCGGGCGGCGTGTCGATGCCGATCCTGCCCGCCGATCAGCTCGACGTTCGCATGGCGAACGAGTTCCTTCGCGAGCGAAAGACGCTGCTCGGAACCGGCGGCGTCATGGTGATGGACGAGACCACGTGCATGGTGCGCGCGAGCTGCGTCATCACGTACTTCTTCCGGGACGAGTCGTGCGGACAGTGCACGCAGTGCCGCGAGGGGACGGGCTGGCTGCACAAGCTCGTCACCCGGATCGAGCGCGGCGCCGGAACGATGGAGGAGATCGACATCCTGGCCGACATCGCCGGAAAAATGGAGGGCGCGACGATCTGCGCCTTCGCCGACGCCGCGGCCTGGCCGGTGCAGGGCATGCTCCGCCACTTCCGCGAGGACTTCGAGCTCCACGTGAGGCACGGCAAGTGCCCCTTCCCCCAGAGCTTCGAGCTGTAGATGGCGAAGCTCACCGTCGACGGCGTGACGTACGAGGTGGCCGAGGGCCGCACCATCATGCAGGCGCTCGACGACCTCGGCCTGCTGATGAACGGCGTCGACATCCCGCACTACTGCTGGCACCCGAAGCTCACGATCGACGGGTCGTGCCGGCTGTGCCAGGTCGAGGTCGAGGGCTTCCCGAAGCTCCAGATCGGCTGCAACACGCCCGTGAAGGACGGCATGGTCGTCCACACGAAGTCCGAGCGCGTGAGAAAGGCGCGCGAGGGCGTGATGGAGCTTCTGCTCGTGAACCATCCGCTCGACTGTCCGATCTGCGATCAGGCGGGCGAGTGCAAGCTGCAGGACTACGCCTTCGAGTACGGCGTTCCTCACGCGCGCACCGAGGAGCCGCGTCGCGCGCTCGGGAAGCACGTCGACCTCGGCCCGACGATCGTCTTCGACCAGGAACGCTGCATCCTGTGCCGGCGCTGCGTGCGCTTCTGCCGCGAGGTTCCGAAGACGGGCGAGCTCGGCATCTTCAACCGCGGCGATCGGTCGGTCGTCGAGACCTTCCCCGGAACCGAAGTCGACAACCCCTATTCGATGAACATTGCCGACATCTGCCCGGTCGGCGCGCTCACGACGAAGGACTTCCGTTTCAAGATGCGGGTCTGGTTCCTCGAGGAGCCTCAGGGGATCTGCACCGGCTGCGCGAACGGCTGCAACGTGTTCCTCGGCGTCGCGAACAACAAGGTCTACCGCTACGTGGCGCGCCGGAACGACGCGGTGAACCAGACGTGGATCTGCGACGCCGGCCGCATGACGTACAAGGAGATCGGCGCGCCCGACCGCCTCGCGCGGCCGATGGTTCGCGCGGCGGGCGGCACGCTCGACGCCGTCGCCTACGAGCGCGCGCTCGAGGAGGCCGCCGCGCGGCTGCGGCGGATCGCCGATGCGAAGGGGCCGGCCGCGATCGCAGGCGTCGCGTCGGGATTCGCGAGCAACGAAGACCTGCTCGTCTTCCGGCGCCTGCTCGGTGCGCTCGGCGCCGGGTGCTCCGGCGTCGCGATTCCGACGGGGCCGGCCGACGGCCTGCTGATCAAGGCCGAGAAAGCGCCGAACGGCGAGGGCGCGCGCCTGCTCGGCTTCGCAGACGCGAAGGACGTGGCGGAGCGGATCCGCAGCGGCGCGGTGCACGCCCTGGTCGTGCTCGGTCACGATCTCGTCGGCCCCGGCTACCTCGCGAGCGAGCAGGAGCTCGCGAAGCTCGACACCGTGATCGTGCTCGACACGCACCGCTCCGAGCTCGAGCGCGTCGCGCACGTCGTGCTTCCGGTGCGTCACGCCGCCGAGAAGCGGGCCACCTACACGAATCACGCGGGGCACGTGCAGCGGACGCGGCCCGCCGTCGAGCCGGCGTTCGAGGCGTGGGCCGACGGCGAGGCGCTCTGGCGCCTCGGCGCCCTGCTCGGACTCCCGGGATTCGGCGCCGAGTACGACGTGCTCGCGCTCTCGCGCGAGCTCGGCGGGGCGAACGACGCCTTCCGCGGCATCGACCTCGAGAGCGTCGGCGACGCGGGCGCGCCCATCGCGCGCAAGGCGGGATGACGGTGCCCTTCGACGTCATCCTCAAGGTCTTGTTCATCGTGCTCGTCGGCGTCGCGGCGTTCGCGCCCGTCATCACGTGGGTCGAGCGCAAGCAGAGCGCGGTGATGCAGGACCGCATCGGCGCGAACCGCGCCGACATCGCCGGCATCACCGTCCTCGGCCTCCTTCACCCGCTCGCGGACGTCCTCAAGCTGATCGGCAAGGAGGACTTCGTTCCGGCCGGCGCGCACCGCTTCCTGCACGCTCTCTCGCCGATCCTCGCAGCGCTCCCGGCGATCCTCGCCTTCGCGGTGATCCCGTACGGCGCGACGTACCAGTTTCCGGGCTTCGAGCCGACGACGCTCGTCGGCGCCGACCTCGACTGGGGTCTGCTCTACATCTTCGCGATCGGATCGATCGCGACCTACGGCTCGGTGCTCGCCGGCTGGGCGAGCAACAACAACTGGGCGATGCTCGGAAGCCTTCGCGCGTCGGCGCAGATGATCTCGTACGAGGTCACGATGGGCCTCGCCGTCGTCGGCGTGTTCATGGTCTTCCAGACCCTCAAGCTCACCGACATGGTGGTGGCGCAGGACACGACGTTCCGCCTGTTCGGCTTCCTCGAGACCTTCGGCGTCGTGCAGGCGCTTCCCGGCTGGCTCTCGTGGCTTCGGCTTCCGTTCTGGGGGGTCGTCGTCCAGCCGCTCGGCTTCGTGATGTTCCTCACCTGCATCATGGCCGAGAACAAGCGGCCGCCGTTCGACCTTCCCGAAGGCGAGTCGGAGATCGTCGCGGGCTACTTCGTCGAGTACTCCGGCATGCGCTTCGGCCTGTTCTACATGTCCGAGTTCATCGAGGTCGTCGTGATCGGCGCCCTGCTCGCGACGATCTTCTTCGGCGGCTGGTCGATCCCGTTCCTGTCGAAGGACGCGATCATCGGCGGCCTCACACCGACCACGGGCCCGGGCCTCGCCAACGCGCTGTGCATGATCGCGCACGTGGCGACGTTCCTGCTGAAGGTCGTCGTCCTCATCTGGCTCCAGATGCAGATCCGCTGGACGCTGCCGCGCTTCCGCTACGACCAGGTGATGGACCTGTGCTGGAAGATCGTGCTCCCGCTCTCGCTCGCGAACATCTTCGTGACGGGCGCGGTGCTCCTGCTCGTGGAGAAGGCCCGGTGACGTTCGCGGCCGGCGTCTTCTACGTGCTCGCGGCGCTCGCGGTGGCCTCGGCGATCGGGATGGTGCTGAACCTGCGGAACACCGTCGCGGGAGCGATGTGCCTCGTCGTCACGATGATCTCCCTCGCCGGCATCTACGTCGTGCTCGAGGCGCACCTCGTCGCAGTGCTCCAGATCATGGTCTACGCGGGCGCGATCCTCGTCCTCTTCCTGTTCGTCGTGATGCTGCTCAACCTGCGGTCGGATTCGTTCTCGCCGGCGCGATCGAAGGTCGCGAGGATCGCGGGCGTGATCGTGGGAGCGGGGGCGCTCGCCGGCTTCCTCGGCCTCCTGCCCGGCTCGCTTCCTGCGGTCGCCGACGTCCCGCCGAGCTTCGGCACGTACCGCGAGGTCGGGCTCTCGCTCTACCGTACGTACGTCGTCGCGTTCGAGGTGGCGTCGCTGCTGCTGCTGGCGGCGATCGTCGGCGCGGTGGTCCTCGCGAAGCGGAGGCTCTCCTAGCGTGGTGGTCCCCCTCGAGCACGTGATCGGCCTCTCGGCCGTCCTCTTCGCGATCGGGACGATCGGCGCCGTGACGCGCCGCAACCTGGTCGTGATCCTCATGTCGATCGAGCTGATGCTGAACGCCGTCAACCTGTCGTTCGTCGGCTTCGCCCGCGCGCGCGGCGACGCGCTCGGCCACGTCTTCGTCCTGATGGTGATCAGCGTCGCCGCGGCCGAGGTGGCCGTGGGGCTCGGGATCGTGATCTCGCTGTTCCGGAACCGCGACTCCGTGAACGTCGAAGACGTGAGCCTGCTCCGGTGGTGACGCAGTCCGAAGCGCTTCGCTGGATCCCGGCGCTGCCGCTCGCCTCCGCGGTCGCCGGCGGAGTGATGCTGGGCCTGCTGCGGCGGCCGCTCTCCCGCGGCGTGACGATCGCGATCTCGTGCGGGAGCGTCCTCGGCGCCTTCCTCGTTTCGCTCGCATCGGTCTGGCGTCTCGTCGGCCTTCCCGCCGGCGAGCGGCTGATGGTCGACACGGTGGCGCCGTGGATCGCAGCCGGGCGCCTCGAGGCGAACCTCGCGTTCGCGCTCGACCCGATCTCGGCGGTGATGATCCTGCTCGTCTCGGGCGTGGGCCTGCTGATCCACGTCTACTCGATCGGCTACATGGACGACGATCACCGGGACGACAAGGGGTTCCAGCGCTTCTTCTGCTACCTCAACCTCTTCACGTTCTCGATGCTGACGCTGGTGCTGGCGGACAACCTCGTGCTGATGTTCCTCGGCTGGGAGGGCGTCGGCCTGTGCTCGTATCTGCTGATCGGCTTCTGGTACGCCGACCGCTGGAACGCGTACTGCGGCGCGAAGGCGTTCGTCGTGAACCGGATCGGCGACTTCGGGTTCCTGATCGGGATCTTCCTGCTCTTCACCGCGCTCGCGGGCGCGCTGCCGGACGGGCGCGCGGGCGAGGCCGTCGTGTTCCGGAACATCGCGACCGCGTTCCCGCTGATCGCGGAGAAGATGGTCCGTCTCCCCGAGTGGCTCGGCTTCCTGCCGGGCGCGCCCGAGTGGAAGCTCGCCACGCTGATCGGCCTGTGCTTCTTCGTCGGCGCCGCGGGCAAATCGGCGCAGATCCCGCTCTACGTCTGGCTCCCCGACGCGATGGCGGGCCCGACGCCCGTCTCGGCGCTGATCCACGCCGCGACCATGGTGACGGCGGGCGTCTACATGGTCTGCCGCATGAGCTTCCTGTACGCCGAGGCGCCCGGCGCGAGCGCCGTGATCGCGTGGACCGGCGGAGCGACGGCGCTCTTCGCCGCGACGATCGCCCTCGTGCAGACCGACATCAAGAAGGTGCTCGCCTACTCGACCGTGAGCCAGCTCGGGTACATGTTCCTCGCCGCGGGCTGCGGCGGCTACGCGGCGGCGATGTTCCACCTGCTCACGCACGGATTCTTCAAGGCGCTGCTCTTCCTCGGCGCGGGCGCCGTGATCCTCGCGCTGCACCACGAGCAGAACATCGAGAAGATGGGCGGCCTCACGCGCTTCATCCCGTGGTGGCGGCCGACGCACCTGTGCTTCCTGATGGGCGTCCTCGCGATCTCCGGGACGCCGGGCTTCTCGGGCTTCTTCTCGAAGGACGAGGTGCTGCTCTCGGCGTACGCGGCGGAGGCGATTCCGGGGCACGTCTGGCTCTGGGGCCTCGGCGTCGCGACCGCCGGCCTCACGGCCTTCTACATGTTCCGGCTGCACTTCCGCGTCTTCTTCGGCGAGACGCGAATCGCGCCGGAGCTGCGCGGGCACGTCCACGAGGCCGCTTCGACCGTGACGATGCCGCTCGTCGTTCTCGCGGTGCTCTCGGTGATCGGCGGCTATGCCGGGCTGCCGCAGGTCTATGGCGACATGCTCGGGATCGAGCACTCGAACAGCCTCGCGAACTTCCTCGCTCCGGCGCTCGCGGGCGTGCACGCCCACGAGGTCTCGGCCGAGACCGAGCTCGGCCTCGGCGGCGTTGCCGTCGCCCTCGCCGCCGCCGGCGTGCTGGTGGCGTTCGTCCTCTACCTGCGGAGCCCGGGCCTTCCCGACCGGATTGCGGCCACGCTCGCCGCGCCCTACCGCCTGCTCGCCGCGCGCTACTGGGTGGACGAGCTCTACGACCGCGCGATCGTGCGGCCCCTCGTCTGGGTCTCGGAGCGCGTGCTGTTCCGCGCCATCGACGCGGGTCTCATCGACGGCGTCGCCGTGATGGGGACCGCGCGCGCCGTTCGCAGCCTCGCGAGCCGCGGCCTGCGGCGCGCGCAGACGGGGCTCACGCAGACCTACTTCGCGTTCATGATCGCAGGGGCGGCCGCCGTGGTCGTCTACCTGCTCGGATGAGACCCTTGGCCCTTCTCGACTCGCACCTGCTGACGATCGTCACCTTCCTGCCGCTCGCGACGGGCCTGCTGCTCGTCGCGCTGCGGACGCTCTCGGCGCGCGCGGCGTCGGTGGTCGCCTTCTCCGGGAGCCTCGCGACCTTCGCCCTCTCGCTGCGGCTCTTCGCGCTCTTCGACCCCGCGCACACCGGCTTCCAGCTCGTCGAGCGGCACGAGTGGCTCGCCGCGTACGGCATCCACTACTTCGTCGGCATCGACGGCATCAGTCTGCTGCTGATCGTGCTCACGACCTTCCTGGTTCCGATCGCGCTGCTCTCGGCGTGGAACGCGATCCGCGAGCGGACGACGAGCTTCGTGTTCTTCATGCTCTTCCTCGAGACGGCGATGGTCGGCACCTTCGCCGCGCTCAACCTCTTTCAGTTCTACGTCTTCTGGGAGCTGATGCTCGTCCCGATGCTGTTCCTGATCGGCATCTGGGGCGCCGAGCGGCGAATCTACGCCGCGGTGAAGTTCTTCCTCTACACGGTCGTCGGCTCGCTGCTCATGCTGGTCGCGCTGCTCGCCGTCTACTACCTGCACTACCAGCAGTTCGGGACGCTCACCTTCGACCTCGTCGCGGCGCCCGGCGCCGCGGGCAAGGGACTGCTCGACACGGTGGTGCCGCTCACCGGCGAAGCGCCGTGGTGGCAGACGCAGGCGTGGCTCTTCGCGGCGTTCGCGCTCGCCTTCGGCATCAAGGTGCCGATCGTCCCGCTCCACACCTGGCTCCCCGACGCGCACGTCGAGGCGCCGACGGCGGGATCGGTGATCCTCGCGGGGGTCCTGCTCAAGATGGGGACCTACGGCTTCGTTCGGCTCGCGCTGCCGTTGTTCCCGGCCGCGGCCGTCGACCTCACGCCGCTGTTCTTCGGTCTCGGCCTCGCGGGGATCCTGTACGGCGCGCTCGTCGCGATGGTGCAGGACGACATGAAGAAGCTCGTCGCCTACTCGTCGGTGGCGCACCTCGGCTTCGTCGTGCTCGGGATGTTCGCGTTCAACCGCGAGGGGCTCGAGGGCAGCGTGCTCCAGATGGTGAACCACGGCCTCTCGAGCGGCGCGCTGTTCCTGCTCGTCGGCATCCTCTACGAGCGCCGCCACACGCACCTCATCGCGGAGTTCAGCGGCATTTCGAAGCCGATGCCGGTCTATGCCGCGCTCTTCGTTCTCGTCTCCATGTCGAGCATCGGCCTCCCGCTGCTGAACGGCTTCGTCGGCGAGTTCCTCATCCTGCTCGGGACGTTCTTCGTGAGCCCCGCAGTCGCGACCGCGGCGACCTTCGGCGTGGTGCTCGCGGCCGTGTACATGCTCTGGATGCTCCGCCGCGTGCTGTTCGGGCCGGTCGAGCGCGCCGAGAACCGGGGGCTCCCCGACCTCGGCCTGCGCGAGAAGATCGTGCTGGTCGCGGTGGTCATCCCCATCGTGTGGATCGGGGTGCATCCGCAGCCGCTGCTTCGCCGGCTCGACACGTCGACCGCCGAGCTGCTGCGGCGGATCGACGCGGGGACCTCGCGGGCGTCGGCCGTGGCGTCGGCGCAGCCTCTGGCTCCGGCCTTCGGCGAGGAGCGGCCGTGACTCCGGCGCCGACCTCCGTCCTCACGCCGAGCGTGCTCGCGCCGTTCGGCATCGTCGCCTGCGGCGCGCTCGCGGTGCTGATGGGCGAGGTGTTCCTCGCGCGGCGCCGGAGCTTCGTCGGGCGGCCCGTGACGCGCGAGTGGATCGGGACGGTGCTCGCCGGCATCTCGTCGCTGTTCCTGTTCGTCGCGCTGGTCGTCTCGGTGCAGTTCTTCGTCTCGCTCCCGGCGCAGCCGCTCGTCTTCGACCCCGCCAACCCGATGGTGGCGATGGACCGCCTCACGGCGTTCGCCACCGCGCTCGTGTGCATCGTCTCGATCTTCACGTGCTGGCTCTCGGCGTCGTACCTCGTCGAGCTCGGGATCAACCACGGCGAGTACTACGCGCTGCTGCTCCTCGCGTCGGCGGGGATGATCCTCACCGTGCAGTCCGTCGATCTCATGACACTCTTCCTCGGAATCGAGCTCATGAGCATCCCGATCTACGCGCTGGCCGGCTTCGCGCGGCGCAGCCTCGAGAGCAACGAGTCCGCGCTCAAGTACTTCCTCATCGGCTCGTTCACCAGCGCGATCCTGCTCTACGGCATGGCCCTGCTCTACGGAACCACCGGAGCCACCGACTTCGCGAAGATGAGGACCGCGTTCGATGCCGCGAATCCGCTCGCGCTCGTCGGGCTCGGCTTCGTCGTCGTCGGCTTCGGCTTCAAGGTCGCGTCGGTTCCCTTCCACCCGTGGGCGCCCGACGTCTACGAGGGCGCGCCGACCCCGGTGACGTCGTACATGGCCGCGGCGGTCAAGGTGGCGGCGTTCGTCGCGCTGCTGCGCCTCGTCACGAGCGCGTTCGGGCCGATCGACGCGAGGCTCTCGGACCTGTTCTGGGCGCTCTCTGCGGCGAGCGTCGTCGTCGGCAACGTGATGGCCGTGATCCAGGACAACGTGAAGCGGATGCTCGCCTACTCGAGCGTCGCGAACGCGGGCTACATCCTCGTCGGCTTCGCCGTGGGAACCCCCGCGGCGCACGAGGCCGTCCTCTACTTCCTCCTCGTCTATCTGTTCATGAACGTCGGCGCGTTCGCCGTGGTGATCGCCCTCGCGAACGGCGGCCGCGATCGCGACCGCTTCGACGACTTCGCCGGCCTCGCCCAGAAGCGCCCCGCGCTCGCGGCGCTCCTGACGCTCTTCCTCGTCGCGCAGGCCGGGCTCCCCGGAACCGGCGGCTTCATCGCGAAGTTCACGATGTTCGCGGCGGCCGTGCAGTCGGGCTTCGTCTGGCTCACCGTGATCGCCGTGCTCGGAAGCGCCGTCTCCTTCTACTACTACCTGCGGCTCCCGGTGCTGATGTACATGCGCGAGCCGGCGCCGGACGAGCCGCGGCTCGAGACCTCGACCGGCGAGGGCCTCGTCCTCGCGCTGTGCGCGATCGCGATCGTGCTGCTCGGGATCTTCCCCGCCGCGGGCCCCGGCATCCTGTCCTACATCCGCGCGCTCGACTGGGTGAAGCAGTCGATCGCGATGCTGGGGTAGGTCAGCCGCCCGACCGCAGCACGCGCTTCTCGCCGGCGCGCAGCGTGACGCGTTCGGCGTCGAAGAGCTCCATGAGGGGAACGGCCGTTCGCCGCGACGTTCCAATGAGCGCCTTGTAGGCGGGCGTGTCGATCGCGCCGTGCGCGCGCAGGTGCGAGACGAGGCGCTCGCGCAGCGCGTCGACTGCGGCGCGGTCGAACCACAGATCGCCGGGCGCTCGGACGATCTCGCCGGCGCGCTCGAGATGCGCGAGGAGAGGCCGGAGCCGCTCGGGCGCGATCGTGATGCGCTGCGCGAGGTCCCGCAGGCCGGGCGGCTCGAGCACCGCCTCGCGAAGCAGCTCCCGGACCGACGCGAGCGCGGCGGCGTCGCCCGGCGCGACGCGCGGCCGGTGCTCACTGCGGCGCACGACGTCGCCCGGCGCCTCGATGCGTCCCGCGGCGACGAGCCGCGCGAGCGCGAGGTCGGCCGCGTCCTGCGAGACGTTCGCAGGCAGCCGGCCGCGCAGCGCGCCGCGCGGCATTCCGGGCCGCAGGGGTTCGTCACGGTGGTGGGCGTCCAGCACGGCGAGCGTGCGGGCTTCGAGGTCGGCGACGGCCTGCGCGGCGAGCCAGTGGCCCGGCGCCGCTTCGATCGCCGCGCCTTCGGTCGCGAGCGACGCGAGCGCGGCGTCGAGCGCCGTCGCGCCGAGCCCCGTCTCGCGAGCGAGATCGCCCCGCAGCGCTCCCGCGAGGCCGCTGCGGGCGATTCGCACGCGCAGATCGGCGGCGGGATCGCGCTGCGAGAACGCTTCGAGCGCGCGGACCAGCTCCGGATCGCTGCGCCGCCGGTGCTGCGGGGCGACGTCGAGAACGAGGCCGCCGCCGAGCGTCGCTCCGTACGCTGCCGATCTCGCGAAGCCGCGCAGAACGAAGCGGTCACCGGGAAGCAGCGGAGCGGGCGCGCCCTCGAGGTGGATCCGCGCGAAGCCACGAGCGCCCGGCGCGAGGCGCTCCGCGCCGATCGGCGCCACGCGCGCGCGGCGCTCGAGCGTTCCGGCGAGGAACGTCGCCGCGGCGTCGCCCTCGAGCGCCGGAGCCTCCTGCCGCCATCGCAGCTCGACGTCGAGCGTCGTCGCCGGCGCGAGCGCTCCCGGCACGGTCACCACGTCGCCGCGCGCGATCTGCGCGACCTCGACGCCCTGCAGGTTGATCGCGCAGCGGATTCCGGGACGCGCGCGCTCGACCGGCGCACCGTGGCGCTGGAGGCCGCGAACGCGCGCGCGGAGCCCGGCGGGATGGATCACGACCGCATCGCCGACCGCGAGCGTGCCGCCGACGAGCGTTCCCGTGACGACCGTTCCGAAGCCCCTGCTCGCGAAGACGCGGTCGACGCCGAGGCGCGGCGGGCCGCTGCGCGGCGTACGCGGTGCGGCCTCGCGCGCCGCGGCGAGGAGCGCGCGGCGAAGCGCGTCGATTCCGCTCCCGGTCGTGGCCGAGACCGGGACGACCGGCGATCCGGCGAGCGCCGTTCCCGCGAGCAGCGCGAGCGCCTCTTCGGCCGCGAGGTCGGCGACGTCCTGCGGGACGAGATCCGTCTTCGTGAGGGCGACGACGCCGCGCGAGAGGCCGAGCAGATCGCAGATTGCCGCGTGCTCGCGCGTCTGCGGCATCACGCCCTCGTCGGCGGCGACCACCAGCAGCACGAGGTCGATTCCCGTCGCTCCCGACACCATCGTGCGTACGAGCCCTTCGTGCCCCGGAACGTCGATCACCGAGAGCCGCATGCGGTCGCCGCCCGCTTCGAGGTCGAGCGGAGCGAAGCCGAGCTCGATCGTGATCCCGCGCGCCCGCTCTTCGGGAAGGCGGTCGGTGTCGACGCCGGTGAGCGCCCGAACGAGCGCCGTCTTGCCGTGGTCGATGTGGCCGGCGGTTCCGAGAACGAGCTGGACGGGATCGGCCGTCACGTTCGCGTCCGGCGCGAGAGTGTCGCGCCAGGCCTCCTGTTCTCAGCGCGGCCCGATCGCGTCGCGGCCGAAGTAGGGCCGCAGCGCCTTCGGGATCGCGACCGATCCGTCCTCGCGCTGGTGGTTCTCGAGGATCGCGATCGGCGCGCGCGAGAGCGCGACCGCCGTTCCGTTCAGCGTGTGGACGAACTCGCTGCGCTTGCTGCCCTTGCGCTTCATGCGGATGCCGAGACGCCGCGCCTGGTAGTCGGTGCAGTTCGACGCGCTCGTCACCTCGCCCCAGTCTCCGCTCTCTCCGCGCCCGGGCATCCACGCTTCGAGGTCGAACTTGCGGTACGCGGGCGCGCCGAGGTCGCCCGACGCGACGTCGATCACGCGATACGGGATCTCGAGCGCCTGGAAGATCCGCTCCTCGATCGCGACCAGCTCCTCGTGCATCGCCTCGCTGTCCTCGGGACGTGTGAGCGCGAACATCTCGACCTTCGAAAACTGGTGAACGCGGTACAGGCCGCGGCTCTCGCGTCCGGCCGCTCCGGCCTCGGTGCGGAAGCAGTGCGAGAGGCCCGCGAGGCGAAGCGGCAGCGCGTCTTCGTCGAGGATCTGGTCCTTGTACAGGCCGCCGAGGGTGATCTCCGCCGTGCCGACGAGGCACAGGTCTTCGTTCGCGATCGAGTAGATCTGCGTCTCGGGGCCGCGCGGGTTGTAGCCGATCCCGTCGAGGATCTCGGGCTTCGCGACGTCGGGCGTGAGAAACGGTGTGAACCCCGCCTCGAGCAGCACGTCGAGCGCGAAGCGCTGGAGCGCGAGCTCGAGCAGAACGGCCTCGTTCTTGAGGAAGTACCACTTCTGGCCGGCGACGCGCGCGCCCGCGTCGAAGTCGACGAGGTCGAGCCGCTCGGCGACCGCGAGGTGGTCGAGCGGACGAAACGAGAACTGCGGCTTCGCTCCCCAGCGGCGCACCTCGCGGAAGTCGGCTTCGCCTCCCGTCGGAACGTCGGGATGCACGAGGTTCGGGATCGCCGCGACGAGCGCGCGGAGCGCCAGCTCGGCGCCGGCCACCTCGGCCTCGAGCTGTGCGGCCTCGTCTTTGAGGCGCCGGCCCTCGGCGGCGTGCACCTCGCGCTCGGCGACCGAGAGCGGCCGCTTGCCCTGCGCCTGGTGCTCGTTGCGCTGGCGGTAGAGGTCCTGCAGCCGCGTCTGCAGCGCCGCGGCGCGCTCCTGATGGCCGATCGCTGCGTCGAGGTCGACGTCGACGCCGCGGCGGCGGCAGCTCTCGGCGATCTCGTCGCGGCGCGTTGCGAGGGTGCGGGGATCGAGCATGCCGCGAAGGGAACCACAGCCGCGCGGCCGCGCCAAGAAGCGCCGCCGCGCCCGGGCGAGCGCCAGCTTCGGGTTTTCGGACTTCGGGTGTTCCCTACTTCGAGCATTCCGGACTTCGCGTGTTCCGGATTACGGCCGTTCCGGGAGCCGGGCATCCCGGGCCGCGCTACTCGACCGGGTCGATCTCGGGCCAGTCCTTCGTCGGGCTCATCGACCACCGGGGCTGCCGCTTCTCGAGAAACGCCATGACGCCCTCACGCGCGTCGGGCTGGCGCCCGATCCAGTCGAACGCACGGTGCTCGCGCGCCATCGCGTCGATCGGGTTCGCCACCGCGAGATGCTCCCAGATGAAGCGCTTCACGACGGCGACGCTCACGGGCGCGCTCTTCGTCGCGATGTCGTTCGCCAGCTCGAGCGTCCGCGGCAGCACCTCTTCTCTCGGCACTGCCTCGTTCACGAGACCGATCCGCGCCGCCTCCTCGCCGAGAATGAAGCGGCCGCTCATGAGGAGCTCGCACGCGCGCGCCACGCCGACCAGGCGCGGCAGGATCCA
Source organism: Myxococcota bacterium (assembly GCA_041912475.1). GTDB lineage: Bacteria > Myxococcota_A > UBA9160 > UBA9160 > UBA9160 > MYXO. Next base: position 6,995 of record JAYRMX010000328.1, on the reverse strand, counting down.
CGTGCTCGCGAGCTCGGGGATCACTCCCCGGTTCACGAACGCAAACGAGAGCTTCGCGTCGTTCGCAGCGATCCGGAGGTCCCACTGCAGCGGCATCGTGAGGCCCACGCCGACGGCGGCGCCGTTGATCGCGGCGAGGATGGGCTTTCGGATCTGCCACGGGTGAACCCGCTCGCGCTCCCGGATCTCTCTCGCGGACGCCTCGCCGCGCTCGCCGGCCCCGGCGAACGTCGCACCGCCTCGCCCGAGGTCCGCGCCCGCGCAGAACGTGTTCCCGGCGCCCGTGACGACGATCGCGCGGATCGCGTCGTCCTCGTCGCAGCGGCGAAAGAACCGCCAGAGCTCGGTCCCCATCCCGGGCGTCCACGCATTCTTGCGCTCGGGGCGATGGAGCGTCGCGAGCGCGACGGGGCCGCGCACTTCGAACCGAACCGGTGCGTCGTCGGGCGTCATGGGGTCTCCTCGTGCGGCGTGGGCCGGCGCGACCGCGATCGTACTCCCATCGCTCGGCTTTCGGGCAGCGCGGATGGCCGACCCGGACCAAAAGCCATGCCGCGAAGCCGGGCGGTCGAGCTCCGACCCTCCCGGATGCGCCGCGGCGCGGCGGCCGAGCCTCCCCGGTCTTCCTCGCCGGAGCCCGGCCCGCGCGGGGCCTCGAGACGCGACCGGACGGGACCGGCGCGCTCGTTCTCCGCGGCTACCCCGGCTCGGCGTTCGCGCGCCCGGTGAGTGTCTTCGGGCCCCACCCGGCCGTGACGATCGCGGCCATCACCGCCATGACGGCGCCCGTCATCACGGGATCGAACCAGCCGGCGAAGACCATCGTGCTCATGTTGCTCGTCGTGTGATACGCCGACGCCGCGAACACGCTCCTGCCGCAGTTGTCGTAGATCCACACGATCAGCACGCGCGACGCGACGGTCGACAGCGCCCAGCCCGCGATCCACGCAGGAGATCGTCCCATCTGGAGCAGCGGAAGCAGATGCCACGCGGCCCAGACGAGGCCGAGGAGGATGCCTGTTGCAAGCGCGCCATGGCGGGCCTGCATCGGATCGGTCGCGTAGCCCGACCATCCCAGCTCCTCGCAGAGCGCAGCGAGGAAGAAGATCCCGAGCATCGCGACCGCGGCGACGGCGCTCACCTGCGGCATCGCGGGCGGACGGCCCGCCGCGTGCAGCAGCAGGCCCGTGAGAGCGGCGGCGACGGGAGGCGTGAGCAGGGCCGGTGCGTACCACGCCTTGCGACGGATGCGATGGAAGTCGAACGATCGCGCGAGAAGGCCTCGCACGCCCGCGCGCCCCGCCTCTGCGTGCGAGAGCACGAGCGCGGAGAGGGCAGGAGCGACGACCATCAGCGAGCTGAGCGGCAGGCCGGCGACGAGCCTCGCGCGGGTGAGAGCGCCGAGGAGCCAGAACGGCGCCGAGAGCGCGAACGTCAGGGCGAAGAACGCCGTCGTTCGGCCGCTGCGTGAGGGACCGCTCCGACTGACTCCCCATTTCGGGCCCGCTCGCTGCCCCTTGCTTCCGGGTCTCACAGCGGCTTCGCCGTCACCTTTGCGCCCGGGCGCGCCTTCTGCAGGCCGTCCACGATCACGCGCTCCCCCTCGGCGAGGCCCTTGCTCACCTCCTGCATGCCCGCGTGCGCGACACCGAGCCCGATCGGGCGGTGCTCCACCGTGCCGTCCGGCTTCACGACCAGCACGTAGGAGCCTCCCTGCTCCTCCTGGACCGAGCGCTGCGGGACGAGGATCGCGCCGGTGCGCTCGGGAAAGACGGCGGTCACGCGAACGAACTCGCCGGGCTTGAGCTCGCCTTCGGGGTTCGGAACGACGGCGCGTACCGTGATGGTGCCGCGCGTCGGCTCGATCGTGGGGTCCACGTAGTCGATGAGGCCCGCGTGCGGATACGGTGTGCCGTCGCCGAGGCGCAGCTCGATCGGGATGCGGCCCGCGCGCTCGCTCGGGATGCGCCCCTCGCGCGCGCCCTCGAGCACGTCGAGCCGGTCGCGCTCGGTCGGCGCGAAGTAGACGTGCACGGGGTCGACCTGCACGATCTGCGCGAGCACCGTGTCCTGCCCCGACTCGCGGACCAGGTTGCCGACGTCGACCAGCGTGCGGCCGATGCGGCCCGTGAGCGGCGCCTTCACCACGCAGTACGAGAGGGCGAGGTCCGCCTCGCGCACCGCGCCGTCGGCGGTCTGCACGTCGGCTTCCGCGGCGTCGCGATCGGCGCGGCGCTGGTCGAGCACCGAATCGCTCACCACCTTGGTTTGATAGAGCTCCTGCGCGCGCGCGTAGTCGCGTCGCGCACGTTCCGCGTTGGCGCGCGCACGGGCGAGCTGGCCCTTCGCCCTGGCGAGCGCCACCTCGTACTCGCTCGGGTCGATGCGGAAGAGCGTCTGGCCCTCGGTCACGAGCTGGCCGTCCTCGAAGCGCTTCTCGACCAGGTAGCCGCGCACGCGCGCGCGCACCTCGACCTGCTTCACGGCGCGCACGTTGCCGACGTACTCGCGCCGGTCGGGCACCGAGCCGCGCGCGGCGGCGGCCACCACCACCTCGGGCGGCGGCGGAGCCGCGGTCTCGACGCCGCGGCTGCACGCGAACAGCGCCAGAGCGACCGCGAACGACACCGATCTGCGCATCCCGTCGCTCCTCCTCACGGCGCCTCCCCGGCCGCGGGCGAACGACGCAGCCGCGCGCCCAGCCACTCCGCTCCGCCCTGCACGATCACGTACAGCGCGGGAACGAGCACCAGCGACAGCACGGTCGCCACCAGCATGCCGCCGAACACCGCGGTTCCGAGCGAGCGCCGAGCGGCCGCGCCCGCGCCGCTCGCCAGCGCGAGCGGCACCACGCCGAGGATGAATGCGAACGCCGTCATCACCACCGGGCGGAAGCGGATCTCGGCCGCCTCGCGCGCAGCGTCCACCAGGCTCGCGCCCTGCTCGCGGCGGTGCCTCGCGAACTCGACGATGAGGATCGAGTTCTTCGCGGCGAGGCCGATCAGCGTCACGAGCCCGATCTGGCAGTAGAGGTCGTTTGCGAGCCCGCGCAGGAGCTGCGCGCCGAGCGCGCCGAGGAAGGCGAGCGGAACGACCAGCATGATGACGAGCGGAAGACTCCAGCTCTCGTACTGCGCGGCGAGGAACAGGAACACCACGAGCAGCGAGAGCGCGAGGATCACCTGCACCTCGCGGCCGGCCTGCCGCTCCTGGTACGCGGTTCCCGTCCACTCGAAGCCCATTCCCGGCGGCAGCGCCTCGCGCGCGATCTGTTCCATGCGATCGAGCGCCTGCCCCGAGCTCGAGCCTGGCGCCGCCTCGCCCTGGATCTTCGCCGAGCGAAACAGGTTGTAGTGCGGGAGGTCGCGCGGTCCGGAGATGCGATCGAGGGAGACGAGCGTCGAGAGCGGCACCATCTCGCCGCGCGTCGAGCGCACCCAGAGGCGGTTCACGTCCTCGGGCCGGGTGCGCAGGTCTCCCTCCGCCTGCGCGAACACGCGGAACAGTCGCCCGAACCGGTCGAAGTCGTTCACGTACAGGCCGCCCATGAAGACCTGCAGCGTCTCGAACACCCTGTCGACAGGGACGCCGAGCGTCTCGGCCTTCGCGCGGTCGAGGTTCACGAACACCTGCGGCACCGTGGGGCGGAAGCTCGTGAACAGGTTCTGCAGCTCCGGCGACGCGTTGCCCGCGTCGACGATTTTCTGCGCCGCCGCCGCGAGATCCGTGACCGAGCCGCCCGAGCGGTCCTGGAGCTGGAATTCGAAGCCGCCCGTTCGCGAGAGGCCGCGGATCGGCGCGGGGTTGAGCGCGACGATTCGCGCGCCCGGGATCGCCGAGAGCTTCGGGCGCACCGCCGCGAAGATCGACGCGAGCGGCTGATCCTTCTTCTCGCGCTCGTCCCAGGGCGCCAGCGTCACGAACGCGGAGCCGAAGTTGGGCGGCGAGGTGCCGGTGAGCGCATCGAAGCCGCCGAACAGGTTCACGCCGACGATTCCCGGCGTGCTGAGAAGAACCGATTCGAGCTGCTCGGCCACGGCGAGCGTGCGGTCGAGCGCGGCGCCGTCGGGGAGCTGGAAGCTCACGATGAAGTAGCCCTGGTCCTCGTCCGGAAGGAACGCCGACGGCACGGTGCGGAACAGGAGCACCGTGCCCGCCACCAGAAGCCCGTACAGGAGCGCGACGAATGCGCGGCGCGGGAAGAGCGCGCGGACGCCGCGGTCGTAGCGGCGCACCACGGCGCCGAGGCCGCGGTCGAAGGCCCGGTAGATCGCGCGCTTCTCGCCGCCGTGCGGACGCATCACCAGCGCGCACAGCGCCGGCGAGAGCGTGAGCGCGTTCACCAGCGAGATCAGCACGGCGCACGTCACCGTGAGCCCGAACTGGCGCAGCATGAGGCCGGTCGTCCCGGGCAGGAACGCCACCGGCACGAAGACCGCGCCGAGCACGAGCGTCGCGGCGACGATCGCGCTGGTCACCTCGCCCATCGAACGCGCCACCGCCTCGCGCCGCGAGAGCCCGGCGGCGAGGAGCCGCGCGACGTTCTCCACCACCACGATCGCATCGTCGACCACGAGCCCGATCGCGAGCACGAGCGCGAACAGCGTGATCGTGTTGATCGAGAGCCCGATCGCATTCAGCACCGCGAAGGTGCCGACGAGCGACACCGGGATCGTGACGGCGGGGATCAGCGTGGTGCGCCAGTCGTGCAGGAAGATCCAGACCACCAGGAACACCAGCGCCATCGCCTCGAACAGCGTCCGCAGCACTTCGGTGATCGACTCCGCGACGAAGCGCGTCGGGTCGTAGCGCACCTTCCACGACACGCCGCTCGGAAACGATTGCGCCATGCGCTCGAGCTCCGCGCGCACCGCGGCCGAGACGTCGAGCGCGTTCGCCTCCGGGAGCTGGAACACGCCGAGGCTGATCGTCGGCTGGCCCGAGAGCCGCGTGAAGCCGGCGTAGCTCTGTGCGCCGAGCTCGACGCGCGCGACGTCGCCGAGCGTGAGGAGCGAGCCGTCCGGCTCGGCGCGCAGCACGACCCTCCGGAACTCGTCCTCGGTGGTGAGCCGCCCCTGCGTTCGCAGCGGGATGTCGAGCTGCTGTCCGGGCGGCGCGGGCGGGGCTCCGGCGCGACCCGCGGCGATCTGCACGTTCTGCCGGCGCACGGCCTCGACCACGTCGCCGGCCTCGAGGCCGAGCTTCGCGAGCCGCTCCGGGTCGAGCCAGATCCGCATGGCGAAGCGGCGCTCGCCGAAGATGCTCACCTCGCCGACGCCCGGCACGCGCTTCAAACGATCGAGCACGTTGATGAGCGCGTAGTTCGAGAGGAACAGCGCGTCGCGCGAGCCGTCCGGCGAGAGCAGGTTCACCACCAGCGTGAGGTCCGGCGACTGCTTGCGAACCGTGATGCCGAAGCGGCGAACCTCCTCGGGCAGGCGCGGCTCCGCCACGGCGACGCGGTTGTTCACGTTGACGGTGGCGATGTCCGCGTCGCGCCCGAGCGCGAAGGTCACCGTGAGGCTCATCTGGCCGTCGTTGGCGCTCGTCGACGACATGTAGAGCATGCCCTCGACGCCGTTCACCTGCTCCTCGACCGGGAGCGTGATGGTGCGCTCCACCACGTCGGCGCTGGCGCCGTTGTAGTTCGCGGACACCTGGACCGTCGGCGGCACGATCGGCGGGAACTGAGAGACGGGCAGCAGCGGGATCGAGATCGCGCCCGCGAGCGTGATCAGGATCGCGACCACCGCCGCGAAGATCGGGCGGTCGATGAAGAACGCGACGAAGCCCGGAGCGCGCCGGCTCGCGGGGGCAGAGTCATGCGGCGCTTCGGTCGGCTGGGACACGCGATACCAGTGCGGAAGGCGCGGTCGGGCCCTCCGCGCCGAAGTCGGGGCAGGGTCTAGCGCATCCGATCGGTGCAGTCTCGCGGCGGGCGGCGCCGCGGCCGTGCCGGTTGGCAAGGCCGCCCGATTCTGTCCGGCGCGCGGCGCGCGGCGCGCGGTGGGTGTCCGGCGTGCGGAGGGCGGCGTGCGGAGGGCGCGGTACCGTCTGACCGGCACTCGACTCGCCTCGTCGGAACGGTCGCCGGGCCCCGGTCCCTCTGCGCCGCGGCCGCGTCCGCTTGCACCGCGGGCCGGGATGAGGGTATAAGCCATTGATTTCGTTCGGGGAGAGGTGGCCGAGCGGTCGAAGGCAGCGGTCTTGAAAACCGCCAGGCGCGCGAGCGCCTCGAGGGTTCGAATCCCTCCCTCTCCGTGCCCCCCGCGCTCCTTGCGCGGCTCCGTCGCCGGCCCGGCTTCGTCCCCGTCCCGCTCCGCGCCGGCCCATGCCGCCACGCCCGCGGACCGATAAGATCCCGCGTCGCGCGGAGAGGTGGCCGAGTGGCTGAAGGCGGCGGTTTGCTAAACCGTTATACGGCCAAAAGTCGTATCGGGGGTTCGAATCCCCCCCTCTCCGCCAGTTGAACCTTCGCAGGGCTCGCAGCGAGTTCGTCGGAGAGACCCGCCGGAGAGAGCCGCCGGCGGAGTTCGCCGGAGAGATTCGCCGGAGAGATGGCCGAGTGGCTGAAGGCACGCGCCTGGAGAGCGCGTATACCCGTAAGGGTATCGTGGGTTCGAATCCCACTCTCTCCGCCAGCCCCGCGCCCGAGAGCCCGTGAGCCGCTGCTGCGGGCCGGGCGGGGCGCTACACTGCTGCTCCGTTTCACGCGCCCATAGCTCAGTTGGATAGAGCGTCAGGTTGCGGACCTGAAGGTCGCATGTTCGAGTCATGCTGGGCGCGCCACTCTTGCGAGGCCCGACGCGAAGACGCCGCGTCGGGCCTCGTCGTCTTCGGCGTGCAGAGTCCGCCGGCACGCGCCGTCTGACGCGCCCCGTCGGCCCGCGTGCCGCCCGGCCCCGGCGCCGGCGCGCCGCCGCGGCGGCCCCGTCGCGCGACGGCCGAGCGCGAAGACGAGCCCGTCCGGCGCGCGGCCGTGGCACGAGACCGTC
>JAYRMX010000327.1:0-6963 GCA_041912475.1 Myxococcota bacterium | reverse complement strand
CGCGGCCCGTCGTCGTCTGGCGCTTCTACGTCTTCCGCTTCAACGAGCACGAGATCGACCGGGCGCGGCAGCTCGCGGCCGAGATCGGCGTCGACCGCATGGTCTTCGGAACGCCGTTCCTCGTCGACGACCGCTTCGCGATGTCGGCCGAGGAGCGCGAGAAGGTCGCGGGCTGGGCGTCGACCCTCCCCGAGTTCAATCGCTACCAGCCGAACCACCCCGAGTACGAGGACCCGCGCACGCCGATGGAGAAGCGGACTCGCTGCGACTGGCACTACGTCTCGACGGCGATCAACCCCGACGGTGCTGTCTCGCCGTGCTGCGCCGTCTTCGAGAAGGAGACCGACTTCGGAACGCTCGCGGGAGGCGCGTCGTACATGGACGTCGTCAACAACGAGCGCTTCGTCGCGATCCGCGACCGCTTCGCCGGGCGCCGCGCCGAGCCGACCGGCCTCGTCTGCGAGCGCTGCCCGACGCCCGCGATCATGGACTACGGCCGGATCATGAACCGCCACATCGCGATGTTCACGCTGGTGCAGCTCGCCGAGGCACTGCGCCGCCCCTTCCGCCGCCGCGCGCGCGCCGCCTGATCGGGCGAGTCGGCGAGCCCGGCCGCGCGCCGCGGCCGGCGCGCGGGCCCGCAGAGGGGTCAGTAGGCGCCCCGCCCCTTCACGACGGCCTGCACCGTCCGGAGCAGGATCTGCAGGTCCTTTCCGAGCGACCAGTTGTCGACGTAGTCGAGATCGAGGCTGATCCAGTCCTCGAACGACGTGTCGCTCCGTCCCGACACCTGCCAGGTGCAGGTGATCCCGGGCCACACCGAGAAGCGGCGGTTGAGCGCCGGGCGGTCGAAGAGGTTGACGTCGCGGAGCGGCAGCGGGCGCGGCCCGACGAGGCTCATGTCGCCCTTCAGCACGTTGATGAGCTGCGGCAGCTCGTCCATCGACGTGCGCCGCAGCCACGCGCCGAGCGGCGTGACGCGCGGGTCGTTCTTGATCTTGAAGACGGGACCGTCCGCCTCGTTCATGTCCTCGAGCTCGGCCATGCGCTCGTCGGCGTCGTTCACCATCGTTCGGAACTTGTAACAGGTGAACACGCGTCGCTGGTAGCCGACACGCGGCTGGCGGAACAGGACCGGGCTGCCCATCGTGACGCGGATCGCGAGCGAGATCGCGAGGAAGAGCGGCGAGAGCAGGAGCATCAGGACCGCAGCGCCGATCCGGTCGAGCGTGCGCTTCATGAGATACGGAATGCCGTCCATCGGGCCGCTCGACACGATGCTGATGAGCGGGGTCGCAGCGAGGTTCGTCGAGGTCGCGTGCGCGACGGCGAGCGTGAAGAGGTTTCCGGGAAGGTGGACGGCGATCCCCTGCTCTTCGCAGATCTCGATCGCGCGCAGGATCTCGTCGTACTGCGAGCGCAGCGGCAGCGCGATGAAGACCTCGTCGACGCGCGTCTTCTGCAGCACCTGCGGCAGCTCTCGCAGGCGTCCGAGATACTCGAGCTTCACCGCCGGACGCGGCATCGGGTTGTCGACGAAGCCCGCGATGATGTAGCCGTATTCGGGATGCAGCTCGATCTCGCGAACGATCCTCGCCGCGCGCGGACCGGAGCCGACGATCAGCGCGACGCGCAGGTTGCGCCCGCGCCGGCGCAGTCGCACGAAGAGCGACTGCTGCATCGTGCGCCCGCCGACCCGAAGCACGAGGAGCGTGCAGAAGAACGTGACGACGAAGGCCTTGGTCGGGAGCACCACGCCGCCGAGGACGACGCCGCCCGCAGCGATGACGGCCACGGCGAGGCCCGCCTGCTGAGTCGCCGTCCACGCGTGGGTGAGGAAGCGCTCGAAGCGGCGCATCCCGCGCGGAAGCTTCTGGAAGGCCGTGCTCGCCCGCAGGCCGGCCAGCAGGACGAGGAAGTCCGTGAAGTTGAGGTCGGCCTGCAGGCCGGCCGTCAGCAGGTGCCCGCCGGGCCACAGCGATGCGTAGATTCCGGCCCAGCAGGCCACGAGGAACGTGAAGCCGTCGAGGAGCTGCGACGAAAGGTTCACCATCTGGCGGCGGAACGAGAGGTTCATGCGGCGTCACTCCGGTGCAGGGAAGGCTCGAACCCATCGCAATGCAACGGCTTTCGGCGACCGCACGAGCGTTCCGCTCCGGCCCCGGCTCCCCGCTGCCTCTCGCCCTTGAGTGGACGCGAGACCCCTCTTGGTGTCCGGGGCGGCGCCCTGCGGGGTCCCTGCGTGCGCGAAGCGCGCCGAATGCCTACTGATCCCCCGCGGGCTTCCGATACGGAAACGGTCGGGCCGCGGCGCCGAATTCGCTCGGAGGGTAACCCAGCATCGTGGGCAAGCTGCGCATCGCCATCTACTACCCGTGGGTCTACCTGACCAGCGGCGCGGAGCGCACCCTGCTCGAGGTCGCCCGCCGCAGCCGGCACGAGATCGTGATCTTCACCAGCCGCTACGAACCGGAGGCCACGTTTCCGGGCCTGCGCGACGTCGACGTCCGCGTACTCGATTCCGTGTCGGTGCACCGCTCGCCCCTCCAGGTCGCCCGCTCCGGCCTCCGCATCTTGACGCGCAGGCTCGACCTTCGCGGCTTCGACGCTCTGCTCGTCGTGTGCGAGGGCCTCGGCGACCTCGTGGTCCTCCGTAATCTCGGCATTCCGGCGTTCAACCTGTGCCTCACCCCCCTGCGAATCGTCTTCGACCCCGTGTATCGCGCCACGTACCTCGCGAAGAAGAGCGCCTTCGAGCGTCTCGTGATCCGCGCGGGAAGCGTCGCGTTCCGCTGGCTCGACCGCCTGGCGTGGCGGCGCTACCGGCTCGTGTTCCCGATCAGCGAGGAAGTGCGGCGGAGAATCGAGGCCGGGCGCCTCGCGCCTGCGGACAGGCTGCGCGTCCTGCACCCGGGCGTCGATCTCGACGCGTTCACGCCGTCGGCCGAATCCGACCGCACGTTCTTCGTCCCCGGCCGCATCATGTGGACCAAGAACCTCGACCTCGCGATCGAGGCCTTCCGTCGCTTCCGAGAGCGAGCTCCCGAGCCCGAGAGCTGGCGGCTGCGAATCGCGGGGATCGTCGACCGCAAGAGCGAGCCGTACCTCGAGAAGCTCCGTGCCCTCGCCGGCGCCGACACCGCGATCGAGTTCTGCGTGCATCCCGGCGACGAGGAGATGCGGTCGTTCTATCGAACGTGCTTCGCGACGCTGTTCACCGCGTTCAACGAAGACTGGGGCCTCGTCGTGATCGAGGCCATGGCGAGCGCGAAGCCGTGCGTCGCCCTCGACCGAGGCGGCCCGCGCGAGATCGTACGCCACGAACAGGACGGCCTGCTGGCCGAGCCCGAGCCGGGCGCATTCGCCGACGCGATGCTGCGGCTCGTGACCGAGCCGGGCCTCCGCGAGCGGATCGCAGCCGCGGGCCCCGCGTCGGCCGCCCGCTTCGGCTGGCAGCATTTCGTCGATACCCTCGATCGCGCGCTGGAGGAGTCGCTGCACGACGGCGCCAGCGACCCGGCGCGCAGACGGCAGGAGGAGGAGGCCGCGGCATGAGCGACACCCACGCGATGCACGAGACCCACGCGCCGGAGACCGAATCGAGCGTCGCCGAGCTCGCCGAGGCGTTCCGCGGCGCCTGGCGCGCGCTCGTGCGCCGCCGGCGCGACTTCTTCACGGTGTTCGTCACCGTCGCCATCGTGGTCGAGGTGGGCGCCTTCCTCTGGCCCGCCACCTACGTCGCGCGCGCAGCGATCCTCATGCAGAAGACCCGTCAGGCCGGAAACCTCGACGCGTCCGGCGATCGGCGCCCGACCGTCGTGTCGGCCGGCGTCACCGAGCAGGAGGTGAACTCCGAGATCGCCATCTTCACCAGCCGCGAGGTGCTCGACCAGACGCTCGAGGCGACGGGTCTCGACAAGGCCGCGCCTTCGATCTGGACGACGCTGCTCTTCGGACCGCTGTGGATCTACGAGGACGTCTACGCCTGGTATCACGGCGTTCCCGCGCCGACCCGCGCAGACCGCGCTCTGCGGAGCCTCGAGCGATCGATCACCGTCGAGCCCATGAAGGAGTCGAACGTCCTCGTCGTGAGCTACGAGGCCGGGAACCCGACGTTCGCGCAGACGGTGCTCGAGGTCCTCGTGCAGAAGTACCTCGAGCACCACACCGAAGTGCACAGCCGCGCCGAGGTCGAGACGTTCTTCGACAACCAGGCGAGCGCGCTCGGCTCCCAGCTCGCGAGCCAGGAGAACGAGCTCCAGGACCTGAAGCGCAAGACGGGGATCGCGGACTTCGTCGCCGAGCGGACCGTGCAGCAGCAGATCGTCGCCTCGCTCCGCGAGGAGCGGGACCGGCTTCGGCGCACCGTCGCCGAGCTCGATTCCCGCATCGCCGCCTACCATGGCTTCCTCGAGAAGGGCCCTTGGCAGATGCCGACGACGACCGTCGAGGGCCGCAACGACTACGCGCTGCAGGCCCTCATCCAGGAGAAGCTGCGGCTCGAACTCGAACGCGTCCGCCTTCTCGAGCGGTACAAGGAAGACTCTCCGCTCCTCGCCGAGAACGGCCTCAAGCTCGACGCGGCGAGAGCCGCGATCGAGAGCCAGCGCGCCGGCATCTTCCAGAAGCAGTTCACGCTCTCGCCCGCGTCGGTGAGCGCGTCGCAGGACATGGAGCGCACGCGCGCCGAGCGCGACGGCTACGTCGAGCGAATCAAGAAGCTCGATTCGCAGATCGAGGAAGGCACACGCCGCCTCGCTCTGATCGACGAGCAGCTTCTCGAAGCCAAGCGGATCGAGCGCCTCGTCTCGACGAGCGAGTCGCAGTACATGCTGTACCTGCGCCGCGGCGCCGAGGCGCGCATCGACGCGGCCCTCGACCGCGGCCACTTCACGAACGCGGCCGTCGTCCAGGACGCAGCCGCCGAGCCGCGGCCGATCCGGCCCAAGAAGCTCATCATGCTGATCCTCGCGATCGCCGGCGGCCTCGTCGCGGGCGTCGCCGTGGTGGTCGGCATGGAGCTGCACGAGTCGGGCCTCGAAGCGTTCCTCGGATCCGTCGCGCCTCGCCCCGTGACGGAGGAGCGGTGAGCGCGGCGAACGACCCGCGGGTCTTCGTTCACAACAAGGCGACGGTCTACGACCGCCTGCGCAACGCCGGAACCGCGGTCCTCGCGTTCTGCGCGAACCGCATCGTCGGCTACGTCCCGATCCGCGCCGTCCGAAACGCGTACTACCGCCGCGTCCTCGGCTGGCAGATCGCGCCCGGAGCGACGATCAACACCGGCCTCAAGCTCTTCGGCGGGCGCGGCAAGGTGTCGATCGGCCGCAACTCGACGATCCAGATCGAGTGCCTGTTCGCGGGCGTCGGGATGACCGACCTGCGGATCGGCGAGAACGTCGCCATCGCCTACCGGACGATGATCCTACTCGGCGGCCACGACCCGCACGACCCTGCCTTCACCGGCTTCGTCGCGCCGGTCGTCATCGAGGACTACGTCTTCATCGGCGCCGGCGCGATCATCACCGCCGGTGTCACGCTGGGACGGGGCTGCGTCGTCGCCGCCGGCGCCGTCGTCACCAAGAACGTCGAGCCCTACACCATCGTCGGCGGAAACCCCGCGAAGCCGATCGGCGCTCGCCGTCGCGACATCGAGTACTCGACCGAAACCTACTGGCTGATGCACTGAGGCGCGGACACCCCTCCTCGCGGCGCCGCAACGCGGGGAGCGCCGCCGGCCGGTGCCCCGGCCGGTCCAAGCCGCCGCGCGGGCCGAACTACGGCTGGAGCCATCTCGTCTACCGCCGCGCGCGCGGCCTCCCCGCTTCGCCCCGCCCCCCGAGCCAGCGCACGCTTTCCCGCGCCGCAAAGGCCACCCCTCCCCGCAGCCTATCCCGCCCGAGGCGCGCGGATAGACTGCGCCCGGCCGGCGAAGCAGCAGCACGTCACGTTGCAGCGCAGGGTTTGCGCAGCGCATAATCGGGGCGGGGGCGGGCCGTAGAAGACCTGTTGGACGGCGAGAAGAACCGAGGTGGCCCGTGCCTCAATCCGAGGAATCGGCTCTCGTCGTGGTCGTTCCTGAAGCGGAGGCCATAGTCGCTGACGTCCGCAGCCAGTTCGATCGTTCTGCCATCCGGGGGCTGCCAGCGCACATCACGGTCCTCTACCCATTCCGCCATCCGGGCTTGCTCTCGCCCGAGCTCATGATTGAGTTGCGCTCGCTCTTCCTTGGCTGCGACCGCTTCCGCTTCGCGCTTGCCGGCGTCTGTGGATTCCCGGGTGTCGTTTATCTGGCGCCCGAACCTCTGTTACCGTTCGATTTGCTCACGAGGGCTGCAGCGGGTCAGTTTCCCGATACGCCACCCTATGGAGGCGCAATCGCGAATCCGGTTCCTCATCTCACAATCGCGCAGCAACCTCCGGCGCCTTGCCTTATCGAGGTAGCGTCGAGGTTCCTTTTCGCGGCGGGCGCGAGGCTTCCTCTAGAGTGCTCCGTCAGCGACGTTGCTCTGGCCATCAAGCGGGCGGGGCGCTGGTCAATCGGTCCGAGGTTTTCGCTTGCTTGAGCTCGCCGTCCAACAAGGCGCTGCAGCTGACGCGCCGCCGCATGGGGGCGTGCGGAGGCTGTAGGCCAGCGGGCGGCCGGTTGGGTGGCCGATGCGGCGGCCACCCGCCGAAGTAGCATCGGGGTCCACGGGCGGCGCGCAGCTGAGCGCCGAGCCGTTGGACAGCGTGAGCAAAGAGGCGGAGGTGAGGTTCGCACGATGAGCGGTCCGAACTTCGTGCGCTACATCGGAGCGGTCCTCGCTGCGCTCAAGCGGCTTGGCGGCTCCGGGCGGCCCGCCGAGGTCCGTGAGATTGTGGCGGAGATCCTCTCGCTATCGGACGCTGTCCTCGACGAACAATCCGCCGGCGGAAACAATCGCTACGACAACCAGGTTGCTTGGGCCCGCTTTTATCTCG
>JAYRMX010000326.1:0-2823 GCA_041912475.1 Myxococcota bacterium | reverse complement strand
CGAGCACGACGTCGATGCCGAGCGCTCGGGCTCGCGCGATCGCGGCGAACATGCGGTCTCGCAGGTCCGTCTGGCTCGTCGAGCCCTCCGCGTAGCCGGCCGCGAGGTCTGGATCGAGGCCGTGATTCGCGACCTGGTCGGCGTAGTAGTCCGCCACCGTCACACCTTCGGGCAGATCGAGCCAGCCGATTCCTCCGACGTCGTTCGTGCCCCAGAGCAGCACGAGAACCTCGACGTCCTCGACGGACGTGAGCAGTCCCGAGTCGAGGTCCGCTGCGAGCCGCTGGGCGCCGACGGTCGCTGTCTCGCCGAGTACGCCGCGTCCGATGCGCCCCCACACTGCGGGCATCTGCGTCGTCCAGGACTCGCCTGCCGGGCCGCGCGTGAGCGAATCGCCGTAAGCCGCAACGGTGAAGCTCGCTGCGAGCTCCGGGTGTGGCGACTCGGGCGGAGGAGCTTGAGGGACACATCCGAGCGTCATGGCGCCGACGAAGACCGCCAGAAGGTGCGTGCGAGTGTTCATTGCGAGCCCGCTTCTGCACTACCGCTGCGCGCCGCCCGATGCAGCGGCGAGGGTGAGCAGTCGGGCCAATGCTTCGACTCGCGCGCACGCTTCGAAACCCTCGAGTGAGGTCGATCATTCCCACGGATTCACCGCGGGCTTGCTGCGCGCCCGATCGAGGGTTTTGCTGCGCGAGGCCCGGGAGGATCGATCGACGATCCGGAGCGCCGGGAGAGCCGATCAGGCGGCGGGCGTCAGCTCCGCTTCGCCGAGTTCCTTCGCGAAGAGGTTGCGAACGGCGAGCGTCAGCTCGTCGGCGCTCTGGCGCGCGAAGCTCTCGTACGGGATCTCGTCGAGGATGCGCAGCCGGATCGGGTGCCGGCCCTGCAGGACGAAGCCGCGCTTGGGAAGCGCGTCGCCCGTTCCCTCGAGCACGATCGGGAGCAGCGGCGTGCGTGTCGAGAGCGCGATCTGGAAGGCGCCGGACTTGAAGGCGCGAAGGCGCCCGTCGATCGACCGCGTCCCTTCCGGGAACATCATGATCGAGCTGCCCTCGGCGATCGTGCGCTCGCAGGCCTCCATCATCTGAGCGACGCTCTCGCGGTCGCCGCGCCGGAGCTCGATGTAGCGGTTGAGCCGCATGTTCCAGCCGATGCAAGGGATGCGGAAGTTCTCGATCTTCGACACCCACTTGAAGTGGCGGAAGATCCGGAACAGGACGAGGATGTCGAGCAGCGACTGGTGGTTGACGATCATCACGTAGGCGCGGTCGTCGCGGATTTTCTCGCGTCCCTCGACCGTGACCGGCCACGCCGGGTTGAGCCACGTGTAGAGCGACGCCCAGAAGCACGTGAAGCGATGGAGCAGGAAGAGCCGGCGGTCGAACGGCGCGGTGAGCGCCCAGATCAGGACCGCGACCGGAAACAGCAGGATCGAGCTGGCCGTGAGGAAGACCCAGAACAGGAGCGAGAGGGCACGCCGCATCACGTCCGGACGGGTAGCATCCGGCGCGAGGGCCGACGAGACGTGAGCGCGTCGCCGCTCCAGAAACGATCGCCGAACCGGGCCGGCTGCGCCGGGATCCCGCTTCGGCGCGCCGATCCCGGCGCCGGATGCCTCGTTTCGCGGCGGATTCGCCCGTGAAGCCGTATCCCTCGCCCGACGAGGCCGAGCGCGAGGTCGATGCGCTCGCGAGCGCGCACCCGGGGCTGTGCCGCATCGAGGAGATCGGCCGCTCGTCGCAGGGGCGGCCGGTGCGCGTGCTCCGCATCGCAGTGAGCGGCGACGGGCCGCCGCGCCCGCGTCTACTCGTGACGGCGCAGATCCACGCGGTCGAGTTCGTCGGCAGCTTCGTGGCGCGCGGCGTCACGCGGCGGCTCGTCGAGGGCTACGGGCGCGATCGCGAGATCACGGCGCTGCTCGACGCCGCGGACGTCTTCGTCGCACCGCTCCTCAACCCCGACGGCGCCGCGCGGGTCTGGCGCCGGCGCGGGTGGAGCCGCATCGGCGGCGCGCGCCACACGGCAAGCGGCGTCGATCCCAACCGCAACTTTCCGGGCGTCGAGATCGCGGGGCGCCGCGCCTGGAACGCGGCCCGCGCGCGAGCGGGCTCGGCCTATTACCGCGGGCCGCGTCCCCTCTCCGAGCCCGAGTGCGAGGCCCTCGCGAGGCTGTGCGCGCGCGAGCGCTTCTGCGCGGCCGTCAACTTTCACAGCTTCGGCCGCGTCGTCTTCGTTCCCGAGGCGCTCGGGCCGGACAAGGAGCGCGCGGACCGCGTGCTCGACGTCTTCCGCGGCGTCTTCCAGTCCCGCCAGCGCCGCTGGACGTACAAGCCGGTGTTCGACGCCGCGCACAAGACGTTCGGGCAGCTCGACGCGTTCCTGCTCTACGGCCTCGGGACGCCGAGCGTCACCGTCGAGGTGAGTCGCCCCGGGCTCTCGCTGCTCTTGCGTCCGTGGCGGATCGCGAACGTCTTCTGGTGGGCGAACCCGGCGCGGCCCGAGCGCGACCGCGACAACGACGTCGACGCCGCCGTCGCAGCGCTCTCCGAGCTCCTCTCACGCAGCGGCGGCGCGGCGTGCACGCCCGCACATCCCGAAATCGCGCGCGGCCTCGCCGCGTCGTGAACGCGCGTTCGCCGCTGCGACGCCCGCGGCCCGCGGTAGGGTCGGCGGCATGCCGACGGTGCTCCGGTCAGGGCCGTATCGGATATACTGTTTCAGCCACGAGCCGGGCGAGCCGCCTCACGTTCATGTGGACCGCGACGGCTGCTCGGTGAAGCTGTGGCTCGCTCCCGTCCGCACCGCCCGCAGCGTCGGATT
>JAYRMX010000325.1:0-6563 GCA_041912475.1 Myxococcota bacterium | reverse complement strand
TCGAGAATGGCGCGCGCCGCGTTGGTGTCGGGCGTCGCGAGGAGCCAGTAGAGATCGTCGCTCTGCTGAGTCGTGAAGCCGAGCGTCGTCCCTTGCAGCACGAGCCGCGCGCGAACGAGCGCGCGCGCCTCGCGCAGCCGCTCCGCGCCGCGCGGGATGCCGGGCGTCCGGCGCAGGATGCCGATCCAGTCGAGCAGGGTCGAAGTCGGCCACAGGGCGGGGTCGCTCGCGAGGCCACCGAGCAGCGCACCCTTCGCTCGCCCGTAGCGCGAGAGCGCCTCGATTGCCGCGATCTTTCGCAGCGGAAGGTCGGGCGCGGGAACGACGGAGGTGCGCGTCAGCTTCCCTTCGGCGAAGCGCTCGAGGCCCGAGAGCATCGCGGCGCGCGGAGCGTCGGGGATCGCGAGGCCCGCCTCGTCGGCGATCGAGAGCAGATACGCCGTGAGGACCGGGCTTCCCTCGCGGAGCACCGGGAAGAACTTCGCGAGCCCGTCGTCGTCGAGAAGGGCGGGAAGCGCAGCGACGATCTCGTCCCAGAGCGCGGCGTCGCGCAGGCCGACGGCGCGCGAGACCTTCTGCTCGAGGCAGCCGTAGGGATAGCGGCGAAGGAAGCGCTCGATGCCGGCGGTGCCGTCTCCGAGCTTCGCGCGAACGGCGACGTCGATGCCGCCGCGGCCGGGGAGCGCGTCGGCGGGCCGCGCCACGGCGAGCGGCAGCGAGGGATCGAGCTGCGCGACGGTCGCCTGGACGACGCGCACCGGAACCGCGGGCGTGACGCGCTGGCTCGTTCTCACGCGGTCGCTCTCGCGGCCGCCCGTGCTCACCGTGACCTCCCAGCCGAGCGTCTCGACGCCGGCGGGGACGGTGACGTCCCACGCCGCCTCGCGGCCTTCGCCCGGACCCAGCTCGAGCGAGAGCGGCGCGAGGGGAGCGGCGAGGCCGGCCACCTGCGCGGAGAGAGCGACGTCGAGCCGTCGCTCCGTGGTGTTGCGCAGCGTGAAGTGTGCGGGGAAGCGGTCGCCCTCGCGGACGACGGAAGGAAGTCCGGGAAGCACCATCAGCTCCTGCGTCGTCCGGATCGACGCCGCGCCCGTCCCGAACTGTCCGGCTCCCGCCGTCGCGACGGCCGCGATGCGGAAGCTCGAGAGCGAGTCGCCGAGCGGCACTTCGACGCTCGCGCGTCCCTTCGCGTCGAGCGCGACGCGGCCCTGCCAGAGCAGCAGCGTGTCGAAGAGCTCGCGCGTGGGCTTCTTTCCGCCGCCGCCGCCGTGCGGGAGCGCTTTGAGGCCGAAGTGGCGCTTTCCGATGACGAGCCCCTGCGCGGTCGCCGTCGTGACGTCGAGGCTGCGCCTTCCCATCATCGCCGCGAGCAGATCCCAGCTCCGGTTGGGCAGCAGCTCGAGGAGGGCCTCGTCGACGGCTGCGACCGCGACCTCGGCGCCCGCCGGAAGCTTTGCGCCGCTCGCCGGCGTGACCTCGATCGCGACGCGCGCCTTCTCGCGCACGCGGTAGACCTCGCGCTCGGGCGCGACGCGAACGTCGAGACGGCTCTCCTTCCATCCGACGTCGATCTCGGCGACGCCGAGGCGGTACGCGGGGCGGCCGAGGTCGACGAGCGCCGTCGGCTGCACGTCGCCGGCGCGGCCGCGAACGGCGAGCACCGAGACGAAGACGTTCGGCGCGTCGGCTCCCGTGATCGGGACTTCGACGACGGGATCGGCGCCGGAGAGCTTCACGACGAAGTGCTCGCCCACGCCACCGCGCTCGGTGGCGACGAGCGCGGTGGCCTCCCGGAAGGGCATTCGCACCTGGAAGCGCGCCCGCTCGCCCGGCTCGTAGGTGCGTTTCTCGGGCAGCAGGTCCATGCGGTCGCCGTCGTTCGGCTCGAACCAGCGCGCGTCGTCTCCCGCGAGCCAGGTCTCGTCGTGCGTCGTCGCGGTCCGCCCCTGCGGGTCGGTGGTTCGCGCCTCGAAGACGACGTTGCCCGCCTTCTCGATCGCGCCGTCGCAGACGAGGCGGCCGAGCGAATCGGTCTTGCCCTCGCACAATCGCCGCAGCGCGCGCGTCTCCTCGGCATTGCTGTACGCGTAGAAGCCCCCGACGAGGCGACGCCGGTGCGTGTAGAACCGCCGCTCGAAGGCGTCGATCGTGACGGGAGCGCCCGCCACCGGCTTTCCGCCGAGATCGACGACGACGGCGACGGCGTGGACGCCCTCGGGCTTCGTCCAGCCCCCTTCGGCGCGCAGGCCGACGACGCGCGTTGCGGGCCAGAGCGCGGCGCGGGCCGCCGCCGTCTGCAGCGCTCCCGACGGGTCGCGCCACGCGAGCTCGACGGCGAGCTCGCCCGGCCGCCCGCTCGCGGCGACCGGGATCTCGGCGCGGCCGGTGCCGGCGGCGTCGAGCCGAAGCGGCTTCGCCTCGATCTTCGCCGGCTCGGCCGGGCGCTCGCAGTCCTCGCCTTCGCAATCGCCATCGAAGCCGACGCGGCGAAGGCCCGTCTTCACCGCTCCCTGCGCGAAGACGAAGCCGCGAAGCCCCGGCGCGTCGTCGAAGGGCAGGCTCTCGCGGTCGCGAAGCTCGCTTCGCAGCTCGACGTCGAGATTCGCCGCGGCGCCGCCGGAGAGGTACTGAACGGCCGCGTCGACCGGAACGGCGGCGACGCCGACGAGCGGCTCCGCCGGGACGCGGAGCACGCCGCGCATGAACGGGAGCCTGAACTCCTCGACGCGGAACGATCCCGTCTCGAGCTCGGGCGCGTGGTCGGGCCCGCTTCGCCGGAGCGTCACCTCCCACGTGCCGAGCCGCGCCGCCGGCGGAATGCGCCACTCGGTCTGCGCCGCGCCTGCGGCGTCGAACGCGACCGGAAGCGTGAACTCGGTGCGCGTCGCGGCGTGACGGATCACGACCTCGTCGGGGAGCTCGTCCGGCGGCGGGATCGCAAAGCCGCGCATCACCGGCCTTCGCAGCACGTGCTTCATGTGGACGATCTCGCCCGCGCGGAGCAGCGTTCGCGCGAACACCGTGTGTCCGCTGAGCGTCGTCTCTCCCCATCCTCCGGTCGGAACCTGAAAGCGCCAGGGCTCGATGCCCTTCGTCCAGCTCGAGTGGACGAAGCCGAGGTCGCCGTCCTTGCGCGCCGTCACGAGGAGGCCCTCGTCGAAATCGCTCCAGCGGTTGTTCACGTGCTCGCAGCGTTCGAGGCTTCGTTCCGGCGGAAGGCCCTCGATTCGGGCGGCGCCGCTCGCGTCGGTCACTCCTTCCCAGCGCGTCGCGCCGTGGCAGTCGACGACCGCAATGCGGGCTCCGGGAACCGGCTCGGCGCGCTCGAGCGACGTCACCCACACGAGAGAAGACTCGCGGCCCCACGCGAAGTGCACGGCGAGATCGGTGACGAGCGCGCCGGCGGCGACGAACATCGGACGGCGCGGATCGAGCAGCCGGTCGCCGAGGATCTTGCTCTCGATCTCGATGACGTGGAGGCCGGGCTCCGGGAGCGGGATGCCGATCACCTCGGAGTCGCCGCCGGGAGCCGGCGATGCGAGCGGCAGCGAGAGCCGGCGAACGCCCTTCGCGTTCGGAGCGAGGATCGCCTCGGTGTCGGACGCCGTGTCGAGCCGGCGCAGCCAGCCGAGGAGCTCGGCGTCCGCGGGCTCCGGAACGCGTGCGGCGAGCGCGGGAAGTGTCTTGCCGCCCTCGGGCCCGAGCAGCCGCGCCGTCACCTGCGGCTCGAGCGAGCGGAGCGTCACGGGAAGGGCGGGGCTCGCGTGCAGCTCGACGATGCCGAAGCGGGCCGGGAACTTCGCGAGCGGCGGGTAGCCGGCGGTTCGCATCTCGCGCTCGCCGGGCGCGGGGCTCGGGAGGGCGCGGCCGGCGTCGTCGTGCAGGTCGCCCGGGATCTCGACGCGATAGCGCGCCGACGGCGCGAACGGGCCCCGGAAGCGGACGCGGTCGACGAGCGGATCGTCGTCGTCCGCGTCCTCCCGCTCGGCGGGGATGCGAAGCGCCGCCTCGCCGGGGCGCTCGAGGACGAGCGCGACGCGGCTCGCCGCAGTCCACGCGACCGGCGACGAGAACGCCAGCCGGACCGGAGAGATCGGAACGCAGTCCGCGCCGGGCCGCTCGCGCGTGCACTGGATGCGTGCGCCGAACGGCGGGCGCACGCGGAAGTGAAAACGCTGCGGCTGTGCCGTCTCGACACCGCTGAGTGTCGAAACGCCCGGCCCCCATTGGAGCGTCACCTGCGCTCCGGCCGGGAAGCGCTGCCTCGCCTGGAGGACGATCCACGTCGCCTTGCGCTCTTCGGGGGCGAGCGTCGAGAGGAGCGCGTCGCGGTCGGCCCCCGTCACGATCCGAACGCCCACCGCATCGCGGCTCCCGGCGACGGCGAAGACCACGCTCTTCGCCAGCGATTCGAGAGTCGGCTCCGCATCGACGCGCAGCAGGAACGCCTGGTCGTCGCTGATCGCCGAGCCTTCCCACGGATTGCTCTCGAGCACGGCCGGCCCCCCGGTCGAGAACTCGAAGCTCCGCGTGCCGCCGAGAGGCTTTCCCGCGAGCGTCGCGAGCCCCGGGATCAGCTCGAAGCGGCACCGGAGCCCGGGCGCGAGCGCCGCCGGGAAGTCGTAGACCCAGCTCCGCTCGTCGATCCAGCGCGCGGTGCCTGTGGCGGGACACTCGATGCGAAAGGGCGCCGCGGCGCGGCCCGGATCTCCGAACGGCACCATCGCTTCCGAGAACGTGACGGCGACCTGCTGCACCTGCTTCGCCGTGCCGAGCGGCGAGAACGAAGCGACGCGCGGCGGCCCGGCGGCGCTTGCGGCCGCGGCAATGAGCGGGAGAGCGGCCACGACCAACGAGAGGCGAAGAGCGCGCATCGGGTCCCCCTGCACGAGCCCGCTCGCATACTACTCGCTGGCGAAGGGTTCGGTCGCGCCGTTCGCGCGAGATCGGTCGCCGCAGTCGGCCGTCTCGTCCGCCGGGGCCGGCGGCGATGCCCGAAGCGCGAGCTCTCGTTCTCGGGAGAGCGGCTCCTGCGCAGCCGCTACGCCCTCAGCGGCCCCCGCCGGCGTCCGAGCGGATCGCGCCCGCGACATCCTCGCTGAGCGTCGCGATCGCGCGGCTGTGCGCCGCGGCGAGAGCGCCGTAGCCCTCTCCCTGCACGGCTTCGCGCGCGGTCGTTCGGCCGGACCGGGCCGCGCCGCCGCTCGTCCGGCGCACGACCCAGACCGCGTCGAGCGTCGCCGCTTCTCCTGGCGCCGAATCGAAACGCTGCACGTCGATCGTGACGCGATAGACCGGCTGAAAGTTCGCGAACGGCGCGGTCGCGACGTCGGGCGTTCCGAGCAGCGCCGACAGGTTTCCGCTCACCGTACGCGCGATGGCGTCACCCAGCGGCGAGACCCAGCGATTCAGCTCGTCGACCCGCACCTGGTTCTCGGCGAGCCGCACGACGATCTCGGGACGGTCCACCGATGCCGGAACCGAGACCGGGCCGACGATCACGGCCTGCGGCACCGGGTCGCCCGCGCCGCGAACCGCCACGGGCTCGAGCGCGTAGAAGCTCGACGGCGGCGACGCGCAGCCGGCGGCTGCGAGCACGGCGAGCGCGAGCATCCGGGCGTTGCTGCGCAGCATCAGTTCCCCTCCCCGGTCTTGCCCCGGATCAGAGACTCGGGGTGCCGTTCGAGATAATCCGCGAGCACGCGCAGCGCTCGCGCGGCGCGGCTCACTTCCTGCAGCGTGCTGCCGATCTCCTCACCGAGCACGGAGTTCGGCTCGATCATGCGGTTCGCGTTGTCGAGCGTCTTCGTTGCGCTCTCGAGCGTGCCGCGGGCGCTGGCGAGGGTCTCGTCGAGGCCCTCGATCGACTTGTTGAGGCTATCGCCGAGCTCGCGGAACGGAAGCGCGTCGACCTTCTTGATGATGCTCGCGACGTTCTTCTCGATCGCTTCGAGCTGCCCGGCCATCGTCGGGAGCTCGACGGGGGTCCGAGACCAGTCAATGGTCACGGGCGGCGCGCCGGAGAAAGTGTCGAGAGCGACGTACAGGCTTCCCGTCAGCAGGTTGCCCGTGCGGAGCTGCGCGCGGACGCCGTGCGCGACCAGGCTGTCGACGAGCTCCCGGCGCACGGTCTCGAGGTCGGCTCCCGGGGGCAGGTCGACGACCCCCACGCCGAGGCGTTGCGCGTCGAGGACGATCGTCACCGGGACCGCGAACTCGAACGTCTTCGCGTCGACCTCGGCGCGGATGTCGGTGACCTCGCCGATCTGGATCCCCTGGAACTCGACCGGTGCACCCACCGCGAGGCCGCGCACCGATTCCGTGAACACCAGCCGGTACGTCTGCGGATTGCGCGGCGGCGGGCTGAAGGCGGCGGTACGACTCGCAAAGAGCGAAAAGACGGTGTCGGCGCCGGCGGGTGCGAGCGCGGGGCCGGCGGCGGGCGTCTCGAAGGCGATGCCGCCGATCAGGATCGAGAGCAGCGACTGCGTCTGTACGGAGAGCCCGCTCGCGGTGAGCGAGAGGTCGACTCCGCTCGCCTGCCAGAACCGCGTGTTCGGCGT
>JAYRMX010000324.1:0-5702 GCA_041912475.1 Myxococcota bacterium | reverse complement strand
GGGAGGAAGGCCGTGTAGAGCCCCGCTTCGACGGGCAGCCCGGCGACGGTGGCGTACGCCATCGCCTTCGGCAGGACCACGGCCGCCGCCGTGAGGCCGGCGACGACGTCGAAGCGCAGCGCACCCGAACGCGGAGGCTCCGCCCCGGCCACCAGCGCGCCTCCGGTCATTCCGCCGCCCGCCGCTGGGTCAGCCGACGTCGGCGACCGACTCCGGCGCGCGGCCGCGCCGCTGCCACGCGATGACGCCCACGACGGCGAGGGCGAGCACCGGGACGATCACGACCCACGCGAACTGCTGGACGTACGCGGCCGCGGCGACGATGCCTCCCAGCAGGATTCCCACGCCGCACAGCCGCCAGTCGCCGTAGACGCCGGCGAGAAACGTCGCGAGCGCGAGCGTCGAGAGCGCGATGAGCCCGAGCGCGTCGCGCTCGATCTGGCCCGCCGTCTGGAGCAGGAACACGAGCCAGAGCGCAGCGAGCGTTCCGATCCAGTGGAAGGCCTGCATCCGCAGCGCGCCGGCCGGCGATTCACCGCGCGCACGCGCGCGCACCCAGGCGAGGAACGCCGAGACGCCGCCCACGAGCGGCACCATCGCGACCCAGAAGTGGAAGCCGTACTGCTTCGAGAAGGTCGTCACTCCGATCCCGGCGATCGAGAGCACGAGCAGCACGATGAAGAGCGCCTCACCCTGGTGGATGCGCTGGGCGAGATCGCTGCGCGGCGGGGCACTCGGGGGCGAGGCGGTGGCGCTGGACATGGCGGCGACTCCCTGCGTTGGCGGTGTCGCGCAGATTAGCGCGCGGCGGCGTCGCGGCCGGCGGGGCGCGAGCGCCGCGGGGACGATTCGCGGCGGACCTTCGTCGTGCCGCCGGTGCGCGCGGCCGGCCGAGCCGCATCGGCTCGCTTCGCTCGCCGGCAGCGGCCCTGCCTCAGCGGGGTGATGGGGTGCGTGCGGCCGGTCGCGCGGCGGCGCGAGCGGCGGGGCGCGAGCGCCGCGGAGACGATTCGCGCCGGACCTTCGTCGCGCCGCCGGTGCGGGCGGCCGGCGGGAGGGCGACGCGGGCTACGGCGCCGCGCGGGTCTCCGCTTTCGAGCGTGAGCGTTCCGCCGAAGCTCTCGACGATCGCGAAGCTGATCGCGAGGCCGAAGCCGCTCCCGGACGGCTTCGTCGTGAAGAAGGGCTCGAACAGGTGCTCGCGGATCTCGTCGGAAATGCCGGGCCCCGTGTCGCGAATCTCGACGACCGCACGGCCTTCGGCGTCCGTGAAGCACCGCACGCTCACCTCGTGCCGCTCGGACGGGAGCTCGGCACAGGCGTCGGCTGCGTTCACGAGCAGGTTCACGAAGACCTGGAGCAGCGCGGTGTCGTTGGCCTCGACGCTCGGCGTCTCCTCGACGTCGACGCTCACCTGCGCCGCCTCCGCGAGCTTGCCGCGCACGATCCGGAGCGCCGAGTCGACCACGCCGGGAACGCGGACGCTCGCGAGCGTTCGGCTCTCGATGCGCGAGAGCACGCGAACGTCGCGGACGATCGCGGCCACGCGCTCGGCGCCCTCGAGCGCGTCCGCCGCCGCGCTGCGCGCCTCCTCGATCCCCTCGGCGAGGCTCCTCGCGAGCGGGTCCGCTCCGGCGGCCGCCGCTCGGGCGCCGAGATCGGCGAGCTGTGCTCGCAGATAGCCGAGGTTCGAGACGACGTACGAGAGCGGGTTGTTGATCTCGTGGCCGAGGTTCGCGGCGAGCCGGCCGAGCGACGCGAGACGCTCGTGCTGCGCCCGCGCGCGCGCGGCCTGCTCCTTCGCCGCGAGGTCGCGCAGCACGCTGAGCGTCGCCTCGCCGCCGCCGAACAGGATCCGATAGCGGCGAACCTCGACCGGCACGACCGCGCCGCGTCGCGTTCGCACGAGCGCCGAGAGCACCTCCTCGGTCGTCCCTTCGGCCGGACCGCGCGCCGGATCGTCGTCGCCCGTCTCGAGCCACGCGGCGACGCTCCCGCCGAACGGCGCGCCCGCGGCGCCCTCGCCGAGCAGCCTCGCGAAAGCGCTGTTCGACCACAGCACGACGTCGTCTCGGTGGACGACGATCGGAACCGGCGACGCTTCGGAGAGGGCCCGAAACGTCTCAACCGAGCGCTCGATCCCCTGGAGCGTCTGCGCTCGCTGCGCGTTCCTTCGGAGCGCTTCGCGCGCGGCGCGCGACGTCCGGCGCTGCACGGCTCCGGCGCTTCCAACCGCTGTCGTCGACATGAACCCCCCGGCATCGTTCAGGGCGGACCCTGCACGCCGATCCAAAGGGGGTGACACTTTCTACCACGGCCGGGACCGCAACTCCAGATCTGTGTCACACACGGCTGCGTCGGATGCCGCGCAGGGTCGCTCCGGCAGGGCGTGGCCGAATCACACCAGCCGACTCTCGTGCCCCTTCCAGTAGCGGTCGCGGAGCAGGCGCTTGGCCATCTTCCCGGTCTCGGTCCGGGGCAGCGCTTCGACGAAGTCGATCGTGTGCGGGCACTTGTAGTGCGCAATCCCGGCACGACAGAACGCGATCAGCTCGTTCGCGAGGTCGGGGCCGGGCGTCACGCCGGGCGCGGGCACTACGACCGCCTTCACCTCTTCGCCCATCTCCTCGTTCGGCACGCCGATCACCGCGACGTCGTGCACCTTGGGGTGCATGACGAGGTGGTTCTCGGTCTCCTGCGGGTAGATGTTGACGCCGCCCGAGATGATCATGTTCGACTGCCGGTCGGTGAGGTAGAGGAAGCCCTCTTCGTCGAGATAGCCGATGTCGCCGATCGTGAAGAGGTCGCCGCGGTAGGTCTTCGCGGTCTTCTCGTCGTCCTTGTGATACTTGAAGCGCGCGCCGGCCTCGGGCGGCGCTTCGAAGTAGATCCCGCCCTCGCGGCGCGGCGCTTCGATCTCGCGCCCTTCCTCGTCGAGGACGTGGATGCGGCCGTTCGTCCAGTGCCGCCCCACCGACCCCTTGTGCGTGAGCCATTCCTTCGCGCGGATGAGCGTTCCGCCCCCCTCGGTGCCGCCGTAGTACTCGACGATCGCGTCGCCCCACCACGCGATCATCGCCTCCTTGAGCGGGACCGGACACGGCGCCGCGGCGTGGATCGCGACGCGAAGGCTCGAGACGTCGTAGCGCCGCCGAACGTCTTCGGGGAGCTGGAGCAGCCGCCGAAAGTGCGTCGGCACCCACTGCGACGCGGTGATGCGGTAGTCCTGGATCATTCGCAGCGCGTCTTCGGCGTCGAAGCGACGCATCACGTACGACGTCGACCCGAGACGCATCTGCGCCGACGTGAAGAGCAGCGGCGCCGCGTGGTAGAGCGGCGCCGGCGTGAGGTAGCGATCGTCCTCGGTGATCCCGAACAGGTGCAGCAGGCCCGTGCTGAGCAGCGCAACCAGCGTGTCGCCCGCGGGCCGGCCCGTGAGCGGGCGCCGAACGCCCTTCGGGCGGCCCGTGGTTCCCGAGGAGTAGAGCATCACCGAGCCCTCGAGCGGGTCGTCGAGGCCGAGATCCGCCGGCGCCGCAGCGACCTCTTCCTCGAGCGCCGCGAAGCCCGGGATCTCGCCGCCGACCGAGAGGCTCCGCACGAGCCGCGGCACGCCGCGCGCCGCCTCGGCCGCGATCTCCGCGAAGCGCGCGTGCGCCACCAGCACCTTCGCGTCCGAGTTGTCGACGATGTACGCGACCTCGTCGCGCTGGAGGTGCCAGTTGACGGGCGTGAAGAAGAGCCCCGTCCGGTGGCACGCCCAGTAGAGGTCGAAGAAGACGTCGTCGTTCGCGACGTACGCCGCGACGCAGTCGCCGGGCCGGAGGCCGAGCCTTCGAAGTACGTGCGCGAGCCGCCGCGAGCGCTGCTCGAGGTCGCCGTACGTGAGGCTCGTCTCGCCGTGCCCGTAGACGACGGCGAGGCGATCGGGATGCTTCTCGGCGATGGTGGCGACGGTCGTCAAGCGGCGGCTCTCCTCTCGCGCGGCCCCCGGCCGCGGCTATGCTGGAGCCGGAGAATGCCACAGAGGGGACGAATCATGCTGCGGACTGCGCCCCGGGACGCGGCGACGCGCCCCCCGCCGCACGACGGCGCAGCGCGGCGGGCCGCGGCGTGACGCAGAGCCCGCTCGCCGGGAAGCCGGCGCCGCGCAGCCTGCTCGTGAACGTGCCGCGGCTCGTGACGGCGTACTACACGGGGCGCCCCGATCCGTCGGTCGCGGAGCAGCGCGTTGCGTTCGGCACGTCGGGGCACCGCGGCTCGTCGCTGCGCGACGCCGTCAACGAGGCGCACATCCTCGCCGTCACGCAGGCGATCTGCGAGTACCGCCGCGCGCAGGGGATCGACGGCCCGCTGTTCCTCGGAATCGACACGCACGCGCTCTCGGAGCCGGCGCGCGCCACCGCGCTCGAGGTGCTCGCCGCGCACGAGGTCGAGGTTCGCATCGACGCGAGCGACGGATACACGCCGACGCCGGCGGTCTCCCACGCGATCCTGTGTCACAACCGCGGCCGGAGAGCGGGCCTCGCCGACGGGATCGTCGTCACGCCCTCGCACAACCCGCCCGAGGACGGTGGATTCAAGTACAACCCGCCCAACGGCGGCCCGGCGGACACCGACGTCACGGGCTGGATCGAGCGGCGCGCGAACGAGCTCCTCGCCCGCGCAGCGGCCGACGTCCGCCGCATCCCGTACGAGCGCGCGCTGCGCGCCGGCACCACGAAGCGACACGACTACGTGTCGGGGTACGTCGCCGACCTCGGCGCCGCGATCGACATGGACGCGATCCGCAGCGCGAAGCTGCGGATCGGAGCGGACCCGCTCGGCGGCGCCGGCGTCGCCTACTGGGGGCCGATCTCCGAGCGCTGGGGCTTCGCCGTCGACGTCGTGAGCGACGTCGTCGATCCCACGTTCTCGTTCATGCGCGTCGACTGGGACGGCCGCATCCGCCTGGACTGCTCGTCGCCGCCGGCGATGGCGGGCCTCGTCGCGCTCCGCGACCGCTACGACATCGCGTTCGCGAACGACACCGACCACGACCGGCACGGCATCGTGACGCCGAGCGCGGGGCTGATCCCCCCGAACCACCATCTCGCCGTCGCGATCGACACCCTGTTCCGCAGCCGAACGGGCTGGCGATCCGACGCCGCCGTCGGCAAGACGCTCGTCTCGAGCGCGATCCTCGACCGCGTCGCCGCGCGGCTCGGGCGCCGCCTCGTCGAGGTGCCGGTCGGTTTCAAGTGGTTCGTCGAGGGGCTGCTCGACGGGAGCCTCGGCTTCGGCGGCGAGGAGAGCGCCGGCGCGTCGTTCCTGCGCCGCGACGGCAGCGTCTGGACGACCGACAAGGACGGGATCCTGCTCGACCTCGCGGCGTGCGAGATCACCGCGCGAACGGGGCGAGATCCCGGCGAGCTCTACGCCGCGCTCACGAAGGAGCTCGGCGATCCGGTCTACGAGCGGATCGACGCGCCGGCGACGCCCGAGCAGAAGGAGCGCCTCGGGCGCCTCTCGCCGCAGGACGTCTCCGCGCGCGAGCTCGCGGGCGAGAAGATCGAGGCGACGCTCACGAAGGCGCCCGGCAACGGCGCGGCCTTCGGCGGGCTCAAGGTCGTGACGCAGAGCGGCTGGTTCGCCGCACGCCCGTCGGGAACCGAGAACGTCTACAAGATCTACGCCGAGAGCTTCCGCGGCCGCGAGCACCT
>JAYRMX010000323.1:0-13294 GCA_041912475.1 Myxococcota bacterium | reverse complement strand
GCCGGCTGCTCTTTCTGCTCCAGTACGCTGCGGCGCGCGGCGCCGCCCCGGCGAGCCTGCGGTCCGGGCCGGCTGCGCTCGCCGAAGCGCTCTCGCGCCGCGTGTCGACACGGTTCGGTGTCGAGGTGGCGGGGATCGACCGAGCGGGCGGCGGCTTCGCGGTCTTCGGACGCGAGGCGGGGCGCGACGAGCGCTTCGAGGCCGACGCCGTCGTCGTCGCCCTCCCTCCCGCCGCAACGCTCGCAGCGGCGTCCTCGGTGCTGACGACCGCGGAGAAGGATCACCTCGCGACGGCGCGAATGCAGCCTGCGCTGAGCGCGGTCTTCGTGACGCGATCGGCCGTCGATGCGGGGCCGCGCAGGGTCGTCGGCTCCGCGCCCGGAGCGGCCCTGCGCGCGTTCGCGCGCGAAGGAGGCGGCGCGCAGCCTCTCACGGGCCGGCGTCTCGTGGCCGTCGCGTCGAACGATCTCGCGCGCGACGGCGCCGCGATGAGCGACGACGCCGTTCTGCGCCGCCTCGCGGCGGCGGCCGAGCGGCTCGCGCCGGGCGCGCTGCGCGAGATCGAGTCGTCGCGCGTCGTCCGCCATGCCGAGGGCTACGCGCGGTTCGACGTCGGCCGGTACCGCGCGCTCGCGCGCCTGCGGCGCGTCGAAGCGGCTCGGCTCGCCGCCGGCCGCCGCCTCGCCCTCGCCGGCGACCACCTCGCCGGCCCGCGCCTCGAAGACGCGGTCGCGTCCGGATTTCGCGCGGCCGATGCGCTCGCTGCGGCCGGCTGAGCCGGGGCGCTCAGGCGGCGGCGCGATCTTCGAGGAGCAGGTGCGCGACGGTGATCGGCGCGGCCTGCGGCGAGGAGAGGTCGAGCACGGGGCGCTCGGCGGCGGCGATCTCCTCGCCGCTCGCGGTGTGCGTGAGCCGAACGCGCGGCCGCTCGAGGTCGTCGCCGGCGGCGACCACCAGCGCTCTCTCTCCGGTCGAGAGCCGGACCTGGCTGCCCGGCGGGTAGAGGCCGAGCGCCGCCACGAAAGCGCGCAGCGCGCCGGGGTCGTAGCTGCCGCGCTCCGAGAGCATGATCTCGTACGCGCGCCGCGGCGTGAGCGCGGGCTTGTAGGGGCGCACGGCCGTGAGCGCTTCGAAGACGTCGCAGACCTGGATGAGCGATGTGACGCGGTCCGAGACCGCCCAGGGCTGCGTCTCCGGGTATCCGCGGCGATCGTGGCGCAGGTGATGCCCGAAGGCCGCGCCGATCGCGAGCGGCCCCGCGCCGCGCTGCTCGAGCAGGATCTGCGCGCCGAGCTGCGCGTGTCGCGAGATGATCCGGCGCTCCTCCGCGTCGAGCGGGCCGGCCTTGTAGAGGATCGCCTCCGGGATCTTCGCCTTCCCGACGTCGTGGAGCAGACCCGCGGCGCCGAGCTCGACGAGAAAGGACGGCTCGGCGCCGAGGCGGTGGCCGACCATGACCGAGAGCAGCGAGACGCGGACCGAGTGCCCGACGGTGTAGGCGTCGTAGTCGGGGTAGCGGACGAGGCGCAGGATGTCGGTGAAGTTGCCGTTCGCCGCCTTCAACAGGCCTTCGACGGTGCCGCGCGCGTCGTCGACTTCGAGCTGCGCTCCGGCCGCCGCGCGGCCGTGCGCGGCGTCGACGGTGTCGAAGAGCGACTGGTAGACGGGCGCGAGCTCTTCGTCGCTGCCTGCGGAGAGGCCGCCTCCCTCGTCGCGGTCGTAGAGGAACTGGCCGAACCATCCGACGTCCTCGTACGGAGGCGAGAGCTCGATGTGCCGGACGTTCCGGTCGCGCAGCAGTGCGCGAGACGCTTCGAGCCCCTCGGTGGGCGACGTCGCGACGACCGAGACGGTGAAGAGCTCGGTCACCTCCTCGGCCTCGAGACCGGCGCGGAAGAGCAGGCCTCCGCTGTGCAGCCGCTGGAGGAGGTCGACGAGTCGGCGACCGAGGATCGTCGAGCCGATGAGGTAGCGCCCCTCGTGCAGCAGACGCCCCTGCGCGACGCCGAGGAAGAACAGATCCTTGCCGCTCTCGTCGAGGAGCGAGCGCAGGCCGCTGGCCACCTGCGCCGCGCACGCACGGACCTCGGGATGCCCTTCGAAGTAGAGCCGCCGGTGTCGCAGGCCGCTGCAGAGCTTCGCGACGAGGTCCTCGGCACCGGAGTGATCAGGCACCGGACGTCTCCTTGCTCACCGGAAGCTCGCCTTCCGGGCCGGCGCCCTGGCCGAGCGCGAGGCGCGCCGCACGCCGGCACGAGGCCGGCCAGCGCCGCCACGGCCACGGCCGGAAGCCCCGGCGGATCTCGCGCAGGATGCGCCGGTCTTCGGGGCCTCCGATGCTGCCGATCGTCGCGATCGCGCGCGGCACCCAGTCGGCGCCGGCGTCGCCTCTCGCGAGCCCGGACAGCGCGCCCGCGAGCACGTGCGCCGCTTGCTGCGTGAGAGCCGGCGACGCTCGCTCGATCGCGCGCTCGCGGAGCAGCGCGTAGAGCAGCGCCCGGCACGCGGGCGTCACGGTCGAGAACGTCGCGAGCGCTTCGGCGCCTTGCCATTCCGGCGGGTGCCGCTGCAGTCCGCGCAGCACGGACTCGGCGACGCGGCCGCCTTCCCGCGCGAGCAGGTCGGCGAAGACGGGAAACAGCTCCTCGGGGGGCGGATCGAAGATCTCGGGAGCGAATCGCTGCGACGTCACGGCCTCGAGCCGCGCGAGACGTTCGAACCTGCGCGCGCGGCCCGCATCGCCGTCCCGCGCGGCGGCGCCGAGCAGCTCTCGCCGCAGGCTGCGATCGCCGGCGACGCCGAGGAGCAGGTCGTTCACGAGGTGCGG
Organism: Myxococcota bacterium; assembly: GCA_041912475.1. Taxonomy (GTDB): domain Bacteria; phylum Myxococcota_A; class UBA9160; order UBA9160; family UBA9160; genus MYXO. Next base: position 10,467 of record JAYRMX010000323.1, on the reverse strand, counting down.
CCAGAGGGAGTCCGCGCCGCGGTCCGATGCGGTCCTGGCGAGCTCGCGCCAGATCGATCCCAGAAGGCCCCGGTCCGCCGCGCGGCGAAGCATGCGGGTGAGCGCCGGCACAGCCGCGTCGAGCGCCGCCGGATCGCCGCGCTCGGCGAGGTCGCGAATCGCGGTGACGAGCAGCGCGCGCTCTGCGGGTGAGAGCGGCGCGGCGAAGAGCTTCGCGAGCCGCTCCTCGATGGCGCCGCGGACCGTGTCGGCGGAGCTTCCGACCAGCAGATGAACGAGGATCGAGAGCTCTTCGCGCCGGTCGCCCGGCGCGACGGACACCATCTCGGACGGGCCGTCGCCATAGCCGGCGAGGCCTCGGCGAAGCGCGTCGACGGAGAGCTCGTACGGCGTGCGGTCGGCGCCCGGCGCCGGCTCTTCGCGGGGCAGCTCGCTCGATGCGCGCGCGATCACCGAGAGCAGGATCTCCACCGAGGCGCGGTCATCGGAGATCGCGAGCGCTTTCTCGGTCGCGGCGAAGATCCCGCGCAGCGAAGCGGGATCGGCCGCGGACGCGCCGAGCTCGTCGATCGCGTGGCGCAGCGCGTGGACTCCGAGATCGAGGACCGCATCGAGCGAGCGCGCGAACGGCTGGCCGCCGGCAGTCGCAGGATCGCTCCCGGCGAGCGTTTCGATGACGCCGCCGAACATCCGCTGGATCGCGCTGCGCAGCGCAGGTGCGGAATCGCCCGCCTGCTCGGCCGCGGATCCTTCGAGAACGCGGTCCGTGGCCTCGCGTGCGCGGTCCTCGCGAACGGCATCGACGCTCCGGCGGCCGAACTCCCGCTGCACGACGCGCGTCGACTCCGGCAGCGCGCCGAGCTCGAGCTGGCGGAAGCCGTGCGCCGCGCCGACGCAGCGGCGCGCTTCGAGAATGGCGGTCGCGAAGCGGTGCAGCTCGGCCGGCGTCGCGGCGGCGGCGATCTCGACGCGTGCAATGCCGAGCGAGAGGAGATCGCGGTGAATGCGCCGGACCTGCGGCTGCGCGCACGCGACGCTCTGGCCCGCGATGCGCAGGCCGTCGCGATGCACCTCGAGCACGAGCGCCGCCGCGTGCGCAGGCGCGGCGCGCAGGCTTGCGAGGAAGCGCCCGCCCACCTCTTGCGACAACCCGTGCGCGGCGGGATAGAGCGGCGCGATGGCGAAGATCCGCGCGAGCGCGACGAGGATGGCCTCGGGCGCGCCGGCGTCGCCGGGAGGTGCCTCGGATCCGCCGCTCGGCGGAGCGCTCTCGCGGGGTTCCTCCATGCGTGCCTCTGCGCGGACTGCGCCTTGCCGCCGGCCGTGAGCTCGGACGACACCGGATCGGTGCCCCGGGGAAGGGTCTTTAGCGAGGGCGGCTCGTCGCGGACGGGAGCCGCGCCGAGGCCGGACGCAGGGAAGCGCCGTGAGCCTGCCGGCGGCAAGGGCCGCGCGAGAATGCGAAGCGCTCGGTGCCGCGAGTCAGGCTTCGAGCCTCACCAGCGTGACGCCGTCACCGCCGTCTTCCTGCGCGGCGGCTGCGTAGCGGTGAACGTACGGCGAGGCGGCGAGGTGCCTGCGGATGGCGTCGCGCAGCGCGCCGGTGCCGAGGCCGTGGACGAGAACGAGCGCGCTCTCGCCCTGTGCGGCCGCGCGATCGAGCGCCTCCGTCACGCGGTCGACGGCTTCATCGACGCGCAGTCCCCGAAGGTCGAAGCGGGGTCCGATGGCGTGCAGCACGCCTTCCTCGTGCGCTGCGGCGGGCGGCGCGGGGGCTTCGGCGTCGCGGGACGGCGCGGGGCGGGCGGGAGAGGGCGCGCCGGGCGCAGCGCCGACCTGTGCGGCCGGGAGCAGCAGGCGCGCGCTTCCCACCTGCACGACGGCGCGGCCGCGGCGGTCGGGCAGCGCGGCCAGCACGCCGCTCGCGCCGCCACGAACGCGCACCGCGTCGCCCGCGCGCGCGCGCCGCCAGTCGACCGGGGCGAGAGGCTCCTCGTCCCGCGGCGCCGCGGCGCCCGACGCGGCCGCGGCCTCCTGCGCCTCGTGCGCGAGCGCGCTCAGCCGTTCGCGCGCGTGCGCGGCCTCGCGCGCGCCGCCGCCGCGCTGCAAGTCGCGGATCACGGCCGCGACCTGCGCGTGCGCGTCGCGGAATGCGCGGTCGAGGTCCTCGCGCATGCCGCGGTAGAGCGCGTCCCGTCTCGCCTGGAGCTGCTCGAGCTTCTCGCGGTACTCGGTGCGCGCCGCCTCCGACTCGGCGCGCAGCCGGCGCGCCTCGCGCTGCTCGGTCTCGAGGCTCACCCGGCTCGCAGCGAGCTCGGTGAGGAGCCGGTCGAGACGGCGGTCCTCCCGGTCGAGGAGCGCGTTCGCGCGGTCGAGGACGTCCGCACCGATGCCCATGCGCGCCGCGACCGCCATCGCCGACGAGACTCCCGCGACGCCGGCCCGCATGCGATACGTCGGCGCGAGCGTGTGCGGATCGAACTCGAAGCTCGCGTTCAGAAAGCGCTCGTCGACGCCGGCCATCTCCTTCAGCAGGTTGAAGTGCGTGGTCGCGACCACGCGCGCGCCCGCGTCCGCGAGGCGCTCGAGGATCGCCTGCGCGAGCGCCGCGCCTTCGCTCGGATCGGTCCCCGCGCCGACCTCGTCGAGGACGACGAGCGCTCGCGGCGACGCCTCCGCCAGAACGTGCGCGAGGTTCGCGACGTGCGCCGAGAAGGTCGAGAGGTTCTCGCGCAGGTCCTGCTCGTCGCCGATGTTGGCGAGCAGCGCATCGACGAGATCGACGCGCGCGCCGGGCGCCGCGGCCACGTGCATCCCGGCCCGCACGAAGAGGGCCGCGAGGGCGACCGACTTCATGAGAACGGTCTTGCCGCCCGCGTTCGGCCCGGAGAGCACGAGCACGCGCGTGCTGCCGTCGAGGCGGACATCGTTCGCGACGACGCTCTCCGGGGCCAGCAGCGGATGGCGGAGCTGCGGAAGCCGGAACGAACCGGCTTCGCCGACCTCCGGCTCGCTCGCCTGCATCTCGCGCGAGAGCTGGCCGCGCGCGAACGCGAGGTCGAGGTGCTCGAGGGCGGTGAGGTTGGCCTCGATCGCAGGAAGCGCTGCGGCGGCGCGCGCAGACAGCTCGCGCAGGATGCGCAGCGTCTCGCGGTGCACGTCGAGCTCGGCGCGCTTCAGGCGGTTATTGAGCTCGACCAGCGCCTCCGGCTCGATGAAGATCGTTCCGCCCGACGCCGACGCGTCGTGGACGATGCCCCGGACCCGCCCGCGCGCATCGGCGCGCACGGGCAGCACGTAGCGATCGCCGCGTACCGTGACGAAGGCGTCCGAGAGGCTCGGCGCGACGTCGGGGTCCTGGACGAGCGCCTCGATGCGGCGCTGCGTCTCGGCTGCGAGCTGGCGCGCCGCGGTGCGCGCCTGCGCGAGCGCGAAGGACGCCGCGTCGCGGACCTCGCCTTCGGCGTCGAAGGTCGAGCGAATCTCGGCCTCGAGATCGGCGAGCGGCGTCATTGCCTCGGCGATCGCCGCGAGCCGCGGCGCGTCGCCCGCGTGCCGCGCGAAGAAGCCGCGAACGGCATGGAAGGCCGAGAGCGCCGACGCGACGTCGCCGAGCTCGTTCGCCGAGAGCACGCCTTCCTTGCCGAGGCGTCGCAGCACCGGCGCGAGATCGGGGACTCCGCCGAGCGGAGCCGGGCCCGGCCCGTCCACGAGGCGGCGCGCCTCGCTCGTCTCGGCGAGCCGCGCGCGCGCTTCTTCGGGCTCGGTCTCGAAGAGGCCGCCGGCGTCGGTGCAGCGCGCGCGCCCGCGCGGCGTCCGCGCGCTGGCCCGCAGGCGCTCCAGCACCTGCGGCCACTCGAGCCGGTCGAGGGTCCGCGCGGCGACGCGGAAGGTCAGAGGGCGCGCATCCCGGTGATGTGCTCGCCGAGGATCAGCGTGTGGACGTCGTGCGTCCCCTCGTACGTTCGCACCGTTTCGAGATTCACCATGTGACGCATCGATGCGTAGTCGTCGACGATGCCGTTGGCGCCGAGCAGGTCGCGGGCGTCGCGCGCGATGCGGAGAGCGACGTCGACGTTGTTCATCTTCGCCATCGAGACCATGGTGTGATGGAGCCGGCCCGCGTCCTTCAGCCGTCCGACGCGGAGCGCGAGGAGCTGACCCTTCGTGATCTCCGTCAGCATGAAGACGAGCCGCTGCTGCGCGATCTGCTTCGACGCCAGTGGGCCGCCCTGCACCACGCGCTCCTTCGCGTAGCGGAGCACCTCGTCGTAGCACGCCATCGCGGCGCCGAGCGCGCCCCAGGCGATGCCGTAGCGCGCCTGCGTGAGGCACGACAGCGGGCCCTTCATTCCGGCGACGCCCGGCAGCATCGCGGTCTCGGGCACCTCGACGTCCGACAGGAAGAGCTCGGAGGTGACCGACGCGCGCAGCGAGAGCTTGCCCTTGATGTCGCGCGCTTCGAAGCCCGGCGTTCCGCGTTCGACGAGGAAGCCGCGGATGCCGTCCTCGGTTCGCGCCCAGACGAGCGCGACGTCGGCGAGGCTGCCATTCGTGATCCAGCGCTTCGTGCCGCTGAGGACGAAGCTCGATCCGCGCTTCTCGGCGCGGGTTCGCAGCCCCGACGCGTGGCTCCCGAAGTCGGGCTCGGTGAGGCCGAAGCAGCCGATCGCCTGCCCCGACGCGAGGCGCGGCAGCCAGCGCTCCTTCTGGGCTTCCGAGCCGTAGGTGTGGATCGGATACATGACGAGCCCGCCCTGCACCGACGCGAACGAGCGCAAGCCCGAGTCTCCGCGCTCGAGCTCCTGCATCACGAGCCCGTACGCGACGTTGTTCATCCCGGCGCAGCCGTAGCCGTGGAGGTTCGCTCCGAACAGGCCGAGCTCGGCCATGCGCGGGACGAGCTGCATCGGAAACGCGCCGTCCTGGCGGAAGTACTCCTGCACGAGCGGCAGGAAGTCCTTCGAGACGAAGTCGCGAACGGTGTCGCGAGCGAGGCGCTCGTCGTCGGCGAGCAGGTCGTCGAGGTGCAGGAAGTCGGGGGAGTCGAAGCGGGCCAACGGAGCCTCCGCGCGGGTTCGCGGCGGAAGATAGCCCCGTGCGGGCGGCCAACGCCGACGGAGCGCCGCGCGCCTCCCCCCGAGGCCGCGCGGCGCTCCGCGGCGGATCAGGCCGCGTGCTCCTCGGTCTCCTTCTCGAGCTCGCGGAGCTTGCGTGAGATCTGATTCAGCTTGCGGTCGATGCGCTCGAGGTCGCCGCGCGAGGCGATCTGGAGGGCGCCGAGCACCGTCTCGACGCTCGATTCGATCTGGCGCGTCGCACCCTCGCCGAAGGCGGTGGCGCGCTTGACGAGCGGCAGCTTCTGGGCGCGTGCGACGAAGCGCGAAACTTCCTTCTGCGCGCGCTGCTCGAGCTTGCGGCGGCGCGTCGTGAGCTCCTTCTCGACGCTCTTGCGACGGGCGTCGAGCTGCTTCTGCAGCTTCTGGATGCGGCGGTTGGCGCCGGTCACGGCGGTGCGGACCCGCTCGACGCCGGTCTCGACGAGGCTCTGCTGGGCCATTCGGTTCTCCTGCAGCGCGGGGCTGCGTGTTGGCTCGAAACATAACACAATGCGTCATGAAGTCAAGGCGGGAGGGCGGACGCAGATCTGCTCTGAGAATGCCGCCCGGAGCTAAGATCCGGCGTTTCCTGCGCGAGCGGGCGGGGCGCGGTCGGCGCCGCCGCAGGGCGCGCTGCGTCATCGCGCCGGGTCCCGGCAGTGCGCCGGTCGCCCGCGGGCGGCGGACCTCGGACCGCTGCGCGGCGGCTACAGCCTCACCAGCGCGCAGGCCCACGTGAAGCCCGACCCGAACGCCGTCATCGCGACGAGGGTTCCCGGCCGGGCGTGCCCGGACGCGCGCGCCTCCGACAGCAGGATCGGGATCGCCCCGGCGGAGCAGTTGCCGTAGCGGTCGATGTTGTTGAGGCACTTCTCGGGCGGGATCCCCATCTGCCCGACGACGTACTCGTTGATCCGCAGGTTCGCCTGGTGGAACAGGAACAGGTCGACGTCCTCGAGCTTCGCGCTCGCGGCCGAGAGCGTCTCGAGGAGCACCTCGGGCATCCGCGTGACGGCGTGCTTGAACACGAACTTGCCGTCCATCTTCGGATAGATCCGCCCGTCGTCGATCATCTCGTGCGTGATGCGATACGGCCGCAGCGCGCAGCCGGGCGCCTCGATCCAGAGCTTTCTCGCGTGGCGGCCCTCGGCGTGCATGCGGATCTCGAGGATTCCGGCCGGGTCGTCCGGATCGTCGTTCGCCTCGACGACGGCGGCTCCGGCGCCGTCGCCGAAGAGCACCGCGACGTCGCGCCCGCGCGTCGCGAGCTCGATCCCCATCGAGTGCACTTCGCAGCCGACGACGAGCACCCGCCCGAACTGGCCGGAGCGGACGAAGCTGTTGGCGGTGGCGAGGGCGTAGAGGAATCCGCTGCACTGCGCGCGCAGGTCCATGCACGGAATCTCGGGCGCGTTCAGCATGTCGTGCAGGAAGAACGACGTACCCGGAAACTCGTGCTGCGGCGAGAGCGTCGCGAGCAGGATGCAGTCGATCTCGCCGATCTCGCGCCCGGCGTCGGCGAGCGCGCGCACCGACGCCTGATACGCGAGGTCGGCGGGCGTCTGGTCCTCGGACGCGAAGCGGCGCTCGACGATCCCCGAGCGCTGGCGGATCCACTCGTCGCTCGTGTCCATGAGCTTTGCGAGGTCGTGGTTCGTGACGACCCGCTCGGGGACGTAGAAGCCGGTGCCTGCGATCCTGGTCCGTGTCATGCGGTCCGTCCCCCTCCGGCGGCGAGCGCGCCGAGGTCCGCGAAGCGCGCCGACCGATCGGCGTCGTCCTCGAAGACGAGCGCGGCCGCTCGCTCGAGGAGCTCGTGGAGCCCCGAGCCGTGAAGTGCCGAGATTGCCACTGCGCCGTGCCGCTCCGCCAGCGCGGCGCCGGCTCCCGGCGGGAGCCGGTCGATCTGGTTGAAGACGAGCAGCTCGGGCGTCTGCGAGAGGCCGAGCTCGCCGAGAACGCGCCGCACGGCCGCCATGCGCCGCTCGAGGTCCGGAGCGCCGGCGTCGACGACGTGCAGGAAGAGGTCGGCGCCCTCGAGCTCCTCGAGCGTCGCGCGGAACGCCGCAACGAGGTCCGGCGGAAGGTCGCGGATGAAGCCGACGGTGTCGGTGACGATCACGTCGCGCTCGCGCGGGAAGCGAAGGCGCCGGGAGGTCGGATCGAGCGTCGCGAACATGCGGTTCTCGATGGGAACGTCGGTGTTGGTGAGCGCGCGCAGCAGCGTGCTCTTGCCGGCGTTGGTGTAGCCGACGATCGAGAGCACGGGCAGACCGCGGCGGCTGCGCGAACGGCGGCGCCCTTCGCGCTCGCGCCGCAGGTCGCGGAGCTCGCGCTCGAGACGCGAGATGCGGTCGCGGACGCGGCGGCGGTCGACCTCGAGCTTCGTCTCGCCGGGGCCTCGCCCGCCGATTCCGGCGCCGAGGCGCGAGAGGCCGAGGTCCTGCTGCGCGAGCCGCGGCAAGCGATACTCGAGCTGCGCGAGCTCGACCTGCAGCTTGCCGTCTCGCGTGCTCGCGCGCTGCGCAAAGATGTCGAGGATGAGCTGCGTGCGGTCGATGACGCGCAGCTCCATTCGCTCGCCGAGGTTTCTCGCCTGCGCGGGCGTGAGGTTCTGGTCGAAGATCACGAGATCGACGTCGTTCTGGAACGCGCGGATCACGACGTCCTGCAGCTTGCCCTCGCCGAGCGCGTACTTCGGGTCGACGCGCGGGCGGTGCTGCGTGACGACGTCGACGACCGTGACGCCGGCCGATCGCGCGAGCTCCTTGAGCTCGTCGAGCGCGGCCTCGGCGTCGTCGCCGCGGCGGCCGGCCGTCACCGACACCAGCAGCGCGCGCTCGCCGTCGCCGACCTTTCGCGCGCGCGCCGTTCGCGCGAGATCCTCTTCGAGCTCGCGGACGAAGGTCTGGAAGTCGAGACCGAGCAGCGAGGGCGCCGCGGGCTCGAGCTGCTGCACCGCAGCTCCCTCGTCGTTGGCGGCCCGGAGCGTCGCGGTGTAGGCGCGCCCGGGGCGCCCCTCGGCGTCGACGCCGACGCTCAGCATCGCGTCGAGGCGCAGCAGCGCGAGGTCGGTGAGGTCGTCGCGCGTGAGGCCCTCGTCGCGCAGGTGGGTGTGGATGCAGCGAAGGCCGCGCAGGCGGCCGGGGCCCGCGCGCATGCGCCCCCAGTCCGGCAGCCGGGTCGAGCGGGCGTCGCCCACCATGACGTGCGTGACCGAGCCCCGGCGGTCGACGAGCACGCCCACCTGGCGACCGGTGGCGTGGCTCAGCTCGGCGAGCTCACGGGCGAGCTCGTGCGTGATGAAGCGCTCGGCGGGGATCTGGCGGCGAAGGAGACGCTCGAGCTGGCGAACCTGGGTGGCCCGAAGGCCCTGGGTGTTGCCGAAGACTCGGATTGCGGGATTCCTCACCAGCGGAAGGCCGGCCCCCTCAATCTACGAGCGGGGACCGGGCGGGGCAAGTTGCCCCCGGGGGTGGACGGCGCGCCCCACGGTCCCAGGAGAATTCTTCCCACGCCGGCCGGCCTCGGGGCTACACTGACCGGCTTTGCGTTCAACGGGCGGGCCGGAGGCACCGATGAGCACGGCGCGCCCCGCGCCGTCTCGGGCTCGGCAGCGACGGCGCCCGAACGAGAGAGGGGTGGAGATGGGCTCCGGCGCAGCCGGCCTCGCCGTCGTGGTGCTCGCGGCCGGAAAGGGCACCCGCATGAAGTCGGGCCGCGCCAAGGTGCTGCACGAGATCGCGGGCCGGCCGCTCCTCGGCTACCCGCTCGCCGTGGCCGAGGCGCTCGGCCCCGAGCGCCTCGTCGTCGTGATCGGCCGCGACGCCGACCTCGTTCGCGAGCGCTTCGACGGCCGCGCGGCGTTCGTCCTGCAGGCCGAGCAGAAGGGGACGGGCCACGCCGTCCTCGCGGCGCGAGACGCGCTCGCGGACTTCGCCGGCGACGTCCTCGTCCTGTACGGCGACACGCCGCTGCTGCGCGAGACGACGCTCCTGCACATGATCGACGTGAAGGCCGAGACGGGCGCCGACCTCGTGATGCTCTCGGCGCTCGTGCCGCTACCGGGCCGCGTGGTGCGCGACGAGGCCGGGCGCGTCGCCCGCATCGTCGAGACGACCGACGCGACGCCGGAAGAGCTCGCCATTGCCGAGGGCAACACGGGCGTCTACCTCGTCTCGTCAGAGCTGCTGTGGAAGGCGCTCTCGGAAGTCGACGACCGCAACGAGCAGGGCGAGATCTACCTCACCGACGTCGTGGCCCGGGCCGTCGCCGGCGGCCGCCGGGTCGAAGCGGTGCTGCTGGCGGACCCGGACGAATCGCTCGGCATCAACACGCGCGCCGAGCTGGCGCGCGCCGCCGTCGTGGTGCGCGCGCGCAAGAACGAGGCGCTGATGGCGAGCGGCGTCACCTTCGTCGACCCCGCGACCACCTACGTCGACGTCGACGTCGAGATCGGGGCCGACTCGCTGCTCGAGGCCGGCGTCGTGATCACGGGGACGTCGCGACTCGGCGCGAACGTCCACGTGAAGGCGCACACCGTGATCGAGTCGAGCCGCCTCGACGACGAAGTCGTGATCGGTCCGATGGCGCACCTGCGGCCCGGGACGCACCTCGGCGCGCGCGTTCGCGTCGGCAACTTCGTCGAGATCAAGAACAGCCACCTCGGCGAGGAGACGAAGGCCGATCACCTCAGCTACATCGGCGACGCCGACGTCGGCCGCCACGCGCACTTCGGCTGCGGCGTCATCACCGTCAACTACGACGGCGTCGCGAAGCACCGCACCACCATCGCCGAGGGAGCGTTCGTCGGCTGCAACGCGAACCTCATCGCGCCCGTCACGCTCGAGAAGGATTCGTACGTCGCCGCGGGGTCGACCGTCACGCACGACGTCCCGGCGGGAGCGCTCGCCGTGGCGCGCGAGCGCCAGCGGAACGTCGAGGGCTGGCGGGATCGGCGGCCGAAGAAGAAGAAGGGCTGAGCGCGCGGGGCGCTGCGCGGTGCCCCGACGGAGGTCGAGCATGTGCGGAATCGTCGGCTACATCGGTCGTGAGTCGCGCGCGTCGGAGGTCCTCATGAACGGCCTCCGGCGCCTCGAGTACCGCGGCTACGACTCGGCCGGAATCGCCGTGCTCGAGGGCGGGCGCTTCGCCGTTCGCCGCGCGGAGGGCAAGCTCTCGAACCTCGAGCGCGTCCTGCGCGACCGGCCGCTCGACGGCCGGGTCGGCATCGGGCACACGCGCTGGGCGACGCACGGCAAGCCTTCGGAGCGAAATGCGCACCCGCACCGCTCGGGGCCCGTCGTCGTCGTGCACAACGGCATCATGGAGAACTACCGCGAGATCCGCGCGGAGCTCGAGGCGCAGG
>JAYRMX010000322.1:0-4773 GCA_041912475.1 Myxococcota bacterium | reverse complement strand
TCTCGACGGCGAAGAGCGGGATGAGGCCGACCATCGACCGCAGCCGGAGCGGGACCACGCGTCCGCCGGGCAGCGCGAGCGCGTCGTAGTAGAACTCGTCTCCCTCGTGCCAGAGGCCCGAGCCTTCGCCGCCGATCGGGCGCGCCATCGCTCCCGCGATGCCGAGGAAGTGCTCGAAGAACTTGGTCGCGATGTCCTCGTACACCGGATCGTGGATGGCCAGCTCGAGCGCGATTCGCAGCAGGTTGAGGCAGTACATCGCCATCCAGCTCGTGCCGTCGGCCTGGTTGATCCGGCCTCCCGTCGGCAGCGGTGCGCTGCGGTCGAAGACGCCGATGTTGTCGAGGCCGAGGAACCCGCCCTGGAAGACGTTCCTTCCGTCGGCGTCCTTGCGGTTCACCCACCAGGTGAAGTTGAGAAGGAGCTTGTGGAAGACGCGCTCGAGGAACGCGCGGTCGCCGTCGCCGCCGCGCCAGCGGCGGTCGATCTCGAAGACGCGCCACGCCGCCCACGCCTGCACGGGCGGGTTCACGTCGCCGAAGGCCCACTCGTAGGCGGGCAGCGCGCCGTTGGGGTGCATGTACCACTCGCGCGTGATCAGCACGAGCTGCTGCTTGGCGAAATCGGGGTCGAGCCGCGCCTGCGCGACGCAGTGGAAGCCGAGATCCCAGCTCGCGTACCACGGGTACTCCCACGTGTCGGGCATCGAGATCACCTCCTGGTTGTTGAGGTGCTCCCAGTCGTGGTTGCGGCCGGAAAGGCGCTGCGGCGGCGGCGCGGGCTGGCCCGGATCGCCGGCCAGCCACTCTCGCACGTCGTAGTGGTAGTGCTGGCGGCTCCACACGAGGCCTGCGAAGGCCTGCCGCTGGACCCTGCGGCCGTCCGGCGTCGCGACGCCCTCGGCGAGGTCGGCGTAGAACGCGTCGGCCTCGGCGATTCGCGCGGCCATCACGGCGTCGAAGTCGTCGAACGGCCGAGCCGGCGGCTCCTGCGAGAGGCGAAGCCGCATCCGAACGCTCGCGCCGCCCGGAACCACGAAGCGCTCGTGCGCCGCGGCCTTCGTTCCGCGCTCGTCCGGCGAGAGCACACCCGGGCGATTTTCGACGAGGTGCTCGTGGAAGGCGTCCTTGAACGGCCCCTTCGCGCCCTGCACGCCGTACAGGCGGCGAACGTTGGTCTCGTTCTCGCAGAAGAGCCACGCGGGCGCTCCGTCGGCCCGGAGCTGGAACACGCCCAGCTCGGCGTGCCGCGCCTCGATGCCGCCGTTCGCCGCACGCGCGAGGACGGGGCGCGGAGAGCCCGGCCGCCACGACCACGTGTTGCGGAACCAGAGCTGCGCGAGAACGTGCAGCGGGGCCGCGTCGCAGCCGCGGTTGTGCGCCGTGATCCGCATCAGCAGGTCGAGCGGCCCCGCCTTCGCATACTCGACGACGACGTCGAAGTAGCGGTCGTCGTCGAAGACGCCCGTGTCGAGCAGCTCGAACTCGGGCTCCTTCCGCGAGCGCGCGCGGCTCGCGCGGACGAGCAGCTCGTACGGAAACGCCACCTGCGGGTACTTGTAGAGCATCGAGAGGTACGAGGCGGTCGGCGTCGCGTCGAGGTACGAGTAGATCTCCTTCACGTCCTCGCCGTGGTTGCCCTCGCCGTTCGTGAGACCGAACAGACGCTCCTTGAGGATCGGATCCCGCTCGTTCCAGAGGCCGACCGCGAGGCAAAGGCGCTGCCCGTCGTCGCAGACGCCCGCGATGCCGTCCTCGCCCCAGCGGTACGCGCGGCTTCGCGCGTGATCGTGCGGGAAGTACGACCACGCATCGCCCGTCGCGCTGTAGTCCTCGCGGACGGTCCCCCACTGCCGTTCGGCGAGATACGGCCCGAATCGGCGCCAGTCCGTCCGCCCCTCGCGACAGGCGGCGAGCCGCTCGCGCTCGGCAAGACGTGTGCGCGCGGGGTCGCCGCCGTTCTGCTGGCCCATCCCTGCCCCTCCCGATGGCCGATCTTGCTCTTCGGCGCCCAAGCATCAAGCAGCGAGCCGCCGGAGTCGATGACGGACTGACCCGCCGCGTGCGCGAGCCGGTCGTCCGCAGAAACCCCGAGATCCGGGCCGATACCGGCACGAGCCAGGGAGACCCGCCCCCGTGCAGTTCCACGTTCTCTCGTTCGAGGGTCCCGACGGCTACGCGCGTGCAGGAGGGATCGCGAGCCGCATCGACGGGCTCACGCAGGCGCTCGCGGCGCTCGGCTTCGAGACGCACCTGTGGTTCGTCGGAGACCCCGACCAGCCCGGCCACGAGCAGCGCGGGGCGCTCCATCTTCACCGCTGGTGCCAGTGGATCAGCCGGCATCATCCCGGAGGCGTCTACGAGGGCGAAGAGGGCAAGCGCGCCGACTTCGCGCGGTCGCTTCCGCCGTTCCTCGTTCGCGAGGCCTTGCTCCCGCAGCTGTTCGCGGGCGGGGAGGCCGTCGTCCTCGCGGAGGAGTGGCACACGGCCGATGCCGTGCTGCACCTCGACTGGCTGCTGCGCGAGGCCGGCGTGCGCGACCGCGCGCACGTGCTGTGGAACGCCAACAACGTCTTCGGCTTCGACGTCATCGACTGGCGAACGCTCGACACGTCATCGGTGATCACGACCGTGAGCCGGTACATGAAGCACCGCATGCGCGAGCACGGCGTCGACCCGATCGTCATCCCGAACGGGCTCTCTCCCGACGCATTCGAGGCCCCGGAGGCCGCGGCGGTGCGCGCGTTCGAGCGCAGGCTCGCCGGGAGAATGGTGCTCGCGAAGGTCGCTCGCTTCGACCCGGACAAGCGCTGGCTCGGCGCGCTCGAGATCGTCGCCGCGCTTCGCGCGCAGGGCGAGAAGCCGCTTCTGCTCGCGCGCGGGGGAGCCGAGGCGCACGGCCACGAGGTGCTCGCCGCGGCGCGTGCGACGGGCCTTCGCGTCCTCGAGCGTCGCGCGACGCAGCCGGGCACGCGCGGGCTGCTCGCACAGCTCGAAGGCCTCGAGCACGCCGACGTCGTCGATTTGCGAAGCCCCGTCGATCCCGAGGCGCGCCGCGTGCTGTTCCAGGGCGCCGACGCCGTGCTCGCGAACAGCGGTCACGAGCCGTTCGGCCTCGTCGGGCTCGAGACCATGGCCGCAGGCGGCATTGCGTGCACCGGCTGCTCCGGCGAGGATTACGCCGTGCCCGGAAGGAACGCGCTCGTGCTCCAGACGTCGGATCCGCGCGAGTTCGTCGGCCTGTTCCGGCGGCTGCGAGCGAACCCGGGCGAGGAGCGAGCGATCCGCCGCGCGGGCCGCGCGACCGCCCGCGAGTACGCGTGGGCGGAGGTCATTCGGCGGCAGGTTCTCCCGCGCCTCGATTTGCTGCGGCCGCAGGCCGCGTGATGCCCGCGCCGGCCGCGGGCGAGTGCGATCCGCGGTTTCGGCGCGTTCGCGAGGCGTTCGAGGCGGGGTTCGCACGGCACGCGGAGCTCGGCGCCGCCGTGAGCGTGGTGCAGGACGGCGCCGTCGTCGTCGACCTCTGGGGCGGACACCAGGACGAGGCGCGCACCCTCGCGTGGCAGCACGACACGCTGGTGAACGTGTTCTCGGTGACCAAGGGCGTCGTCGCGCTGTGCGTCGCGATGCTCGCCGGCCGAGGGCGACTCGACGTTGGCGCGCGTGTCGCCGACTACTGGCCCGAGTTCGCCGCCGCCGGCAAGCAGCACGTGACGGTGTCGCAGTTGCTCGCGCACCAGGCGGGCCTTCCGGCCGTGCGGGCGCGCCTTCCGGACGACGCGCACGTCGACTGGCGGACGATGACCGAGGCGCTCGCCGCCGAGCGGCCGTGGTGGCCGCCGGGAACGGCGCTCGGGTACCACGCCATCACGTGGGGCTGGCTCGCCGGCGAGCTCATCCGCCGCACCGACGGACGCAGCCCCGGAACGTTCCTGCGCGATGAGGTCGCTTCACCGCTGGGCCTCGACTTCCACCTCGGCGCTCCGCCGGAGATCGACGCGCGGACCGCGCCGATCGCGGGCGGCCGCGGGAGCATTCCGCTCCCGGTGCTGCTCTACTGGCTGAGAACGCCCGCGCGCACGCGAATGCGCCTTGCCCTCCTCACGAATCCGGCGCAGCGGAACGCAAGGCTCGACACGCGCGCCTGGCGCGCCGCCGAGATCCCGGCGACGAACGGCCTCTCGAACGCGCGTGCGCTCGCGGCCCTGTTCGGGACGCTCGCCCGCGGCGGCGAGCCCCTGCTCCCGCCGCCCTCGCTCGCACGCGCAGCGCGCACGCACGCGCAGGGGCGCGACGTCGTCTTCGGCTATCGCTCGCGGTTCGGCCTCGGCTTCATGCTCGACTCGGAGCATCTCGGCATCGCGAAGGGCTCGCGCTGCTTCGGCCACACCGGATCCGGCGGCGCGTTCGCCTTCGCCGACCCCGACCGCGGGCTCGGTTTCGCCTACACGCCGAACCGCCCGCACGCGAACCCCCGCCTGCTGGCGGCGCCGGCCCGCGACCTGGTCCGCGCGATCTACGCCTCGCTCTGACCTATCGCGCCGCACTCTCTCGGTGCAGCGCCACGGCGTCGAGGTCGTGACCCGTCTGCGCAAGGCTCTCGGTGACGGCCTCGAGATCGTCGAAGGGCTCGAGCGAGTCCTCGTGGTGGAGCGCGTACCCGAGATCCGCGAGCAGCGAGACGAGCGCCGGAACGGACTCGCTCTGGTCCGCGAGGCCCCGCGGATTGATCTCGAGGAGCAGCGCCGGTTTGAAGCGACGCAGCGTCGCCTCC
>JAYRMX010000321.1:0-3178 GCA_041912475.1 Myxococcota bacterium | reverse complement strand
GGCGGGGGGGCGCGGGGGGCGCGCTCGGGGGTGTCGGGCGCGGCGGTGGGTATCGTGGTGGGCCCCCCGGGCGGGCGGGGGGCCGCGGGGGGGGGGGCGCCGCCGGCCGCGCGGCGCCGCGCCGAGGCCGAGCGCGCGGCGGGGGCGCTCG
Source organism: Myxococcota bacterium (assembly GCA_041912475.1). Lineage (GTDB taxonomy): Bacteria > Myxococcota_A > UBA9160 > UBA9160 > UBA9160 > MYXO. Next base: position 3,027 of record JAYRMX010000321.1, on the reverse strand, counting down.
GCGTGCGCGCCCCTGTCTTTCTCGGTCACGCGGACGGCCGCCTCGTCGCGGACGTCGCGCTTGGCCGCGACCTCGTCCGCGAGATCCGCCGCGCGCGCCCCGATCTCGTGCTGCTGCACGACCCTGCGACGCTCTGGACTCCGCTCGGCGAGATCGTCCACCTCGGGCACAGCGATCACCGCGCGGCCGGGCAGGCGACGCTCGACGCCGTCTACCCGCGCCTCATGCTCGCGAGCTTCTATCCCGAGCTGGCCGACGAGGGCTTCGCGCCGTGGTTCGTTCGCGAGCTCTGGCTCTTCGACACCGCGAGCCCCGACCACTTCGTTGCCGTGGAGGGCGCGGCCGAGACCAAGCGCGCCGCACTTTCGTGTCACGAGAGCCAGCACGTTCCCGGACTTCTCGCCGCGGCGGCCGCGCTCGAAGGGGCGTTTCCCGGCGGCGCGGGCTGCGAGGCGTTCCAGCGCCTGCGGCTCGCGTGAGCCCGGCGGCGCGCGCCGTGCGGGGCAGCCTCGCTCCGGGCGGCGGCAGCGCCGAGGGCGGCGCAGAGAGGCGAGCCGCCGGCGGCAAGCACGGCCGCGGGCTCTGCGGCCGGCGTGGCGAGGACGGGCCGGGGGGGTACGCTCGGCGGCCATGAAGCGCGCCCTCGCGATCGTCGGCCTCGCCCTTCTCGCGTTCATCGCCGTGCTCGTCGCTCGCGCCGCCCTGCTGCGGCCGCGGGAGGGCACGGTGGCTGCTGCGCCGCCCATTGCGCTCGGCGACGACGCCGCGATCGTCGAGCGCCTCGCCGCGGCGATCCGCATTCCGACCGTCTCGCACCAGGACCCCGCGCAGGACGATCCCGCCGTGTTCGCCGCGTTCCGCGAGCATCTCGAGCGCAGCTACCCCGCGCTCCACGCGACGCTGCGGCGCGAGCTCGTCGGCGAGCGCTCGCTCCTCTACACATGGGAGGGTCGCGATCCGTCGAAGCCCGCGATCGTGCTGATGGCGCACGAGGACGTCGTGCCGGTCGAGCCCGGGACCGAAGCGAGCTGGGAGCAGCCGCCGTTCTCGGGCGCGGTCGCCGGCGGCTTCGTCTGGGGCCGCGGAACGCTCGACACCAAGAGCAAGCTCACGGGCCTGTGCGAGGCGATCGAGCTGCTCGTTCGGCAGGGCTTCCAGCCGGCGCGAACCGTGCTCCTCGTCTTCGGCCACGACGAAGAGGTCGGCGGCCGCCACGGCGCATCGGTGATCGCCGACCGCTTCCGCGCCGAGGGGCGCCGCTTCGACTGGGTGCTCGACGAGGGCGGCGCCGTCGGTGTCGGGATCGTCCCCGGCGTCGAGAAGCCCGTCGCGCTCGTCGGCATCGCCGAGAAGGGCTACGTGACGCTCTCCGTCACCGCGACGGCCCCGCCCGGCCACTCGTCGATTCCGCCGCCGCACACCGCGATCGGCGTACTCGCGCGAGCGATCGAGCGCATCGAGTCGAATCCGATGCCGGCCGCGCTGCGCGGCGCGACGCTCCGCTTCCTGCAGTCGATCGCGCCCGAGATGACGCTCCCGATGCGAACCCCCGTTGCGAACGCCGACCTCCTCGAGCCGCTCGTGATCGCCGCGCTCGCGCGCTCACCGCGCAGCAATGCAACCATCCGCACCACGACCGCCGTCACCATGGTCGGCGGCGGCGTGAAGGAGAACGCGCTCCCCGCGTCGGCGCGCGCGCTCGTCAACTTCCGCATCCTTCCCGGCGACACCGTCGCGAGCGTCGTCGAGCACGTCCGCAAGGCCGTCGCCGACCCCGGCGTCACCGTCGAGGTGAGCGACACGCACACCGCGCTCGAGCCGTCCCCCGAGAGCCGCGTCGACTCCGACGGCTTCGCGCTCGTCTCGCGCACCATCCTCGAGCTCCAGCCCGACGTCGTCGTCGCCCCCAACCTCGTCCTCGGCGGCACCGACGTCCGCTACTTCCACGCCCTCTCCGACAGCGTCTACCGCTTCGCCCCCCTGCGCCTCGACGCCGAGGATCTGAAGCGCCCGCACGGCACCAACGAACGCGTGAGCGTCGCCGGCTACCTCGACAGCGTCCGCTTCTACGTGCGTCTGCTGCAGAACGCCGGGTAGCGCGCGGTTCGGCACGCGAGGTTCGGCGCATTGCCGTCCGGGTACGCGAAGCACCGCAGATGCACGCGACGCATCTCGTGAGGAGTCTTGCGAGCGGAGGGAGGGAAGGGCGATCTCGGCGAGCGCCTACGTACCCGCTGCGGCGCTCGAGCTCGCGACGGGCGGATCCGGCCGAATCCGCCGAACGATCGCCTCGCGAACCCGTGCGCGGTCGAGCCTCGAGATCTCATTCAGCGCGAGCCCGACGGTTTCGCCCGAACGGGTGCGCAGCCCGAGATGCCACGGATTCTCCCACGCGATGCCGGCCACGTCGGCGATGGGCAGCCTCTCCAGGCGGGAGGCAGCGGTCGAGCCGTAGCGGACTTCGTCGTCCGAGACCGAGATCACCGGCCGGCGGTAGCCGTGCCAGGCCATTCGCCCGTGAAGCCAGGCCAGGCAGGCGCTCGTGGCAGCGGTTCCCGCGGCCAGGAGATCGCGACCCCGGATCGCGGCCCAGAGTGCGGCGACGGCGTAGAGCGCCGCGAACAGCGCAAGGATGAGGGCGAGCCAGCGCCGGCGCCCGCCGGCATGGAAGGATTGAGCCAGCTCCGGCTGAACGGCTGTCATCGACTCGCCCCGCGCGGCGTCGTTCTTCGCGGCTCGCCGATGTGCGGCGGGCGCCGCGTGACTCGTAGTCTCGACCCCGGGGCGCCGCCGTGTCAACGACTTTCGTGCGGCCGGCTCCGGCGCCCCGGCGCAGCTACCGGGTAGATTGCTCCCTCCAGCCCTCTGGATCACGACGACCGTGCCACACTGCGAGGACCACGATGTCGTCGCCGTGTAGCTCGTAGTACACGACGTAGGGGAAGCGACGAAGGCGACCGCGTCGGGTCTCTCCGTCTACTCGCGGCCAGATCTCCGGAGTCCGCTCGATCTGCGCGATGCAAACCT
>JAYRMX010000320.1:0-12612 GCA_041912475.1 Myxococcota bacterium | reverse complement strand
GACCTTCGCGGCGGTCTTCTCGGGGTAGAGCGAGCCGCAGCCATCGTTGATGTTGCGGCCGTTCGGCTCCACGCCGAGGCGGAAGACCTCCGCGCCGAGCTCCTCGAGAACCGTCGGACCCACCTGGTAGGCGGCGCCGTTCGCGCAGTCGAGGACCACGCGCAGGCCGTCGAGCGTGAGGTCCATCGGAAACGTCTTCTTGAGGAAGACGACGTAGCGGCCCGCCGCGTCGTCGATTCGCCGCGCCCGGCCGATCTCGTCGGGGCCCGCCGTCGAGCGGTCGAGCTCACCGCTCGCGATCAGATGCTCGATGCGCCGCTCGATCTCGTCCGGGAGCTTGAATCCGTCGCGCGAGAAGAACTTGATGCCGTTGTCCTGGTACGGGTTGTGGCTCGCCGAGATCATGACGCCGGCGTCGCAGCGCATGTCGGCGGTGAGGAACGCCATTCCCGGCGTCGGCATCGGCCCCACCTGCAGGACGTCGACGCCCATCGAGCAGATCCCGGCTGCGAGCGCGTCTTCGAACATGTAGCCCGACAGACGCGTGTCCTTGCCGATGATGATGCGGTGCCGATCGTTCCCGCCGCGGTGGAAGACGTGCGCGACCGCGCGGCCGAGGTTGAGCGCCATCTCCGCGGTCATGGGATGCACGTTCGCCGTGCCGCGAACACCGTCGGTTCCGAAAAGATCGAGCCGCCGCTCCACCGCCACCGTCACCCCTCCTTCGCCGGCCCGGCGCCGGCGTGCGCCTGCCCGCTCACGCGAATCCTCACGTGCACCGTCCCCGGCGCGTCGACCCAGACGTGGCCGCCGCCGGTCGAGACCCGCACGTCTCGCTCCGTACTCTGGTCCATCCCGGTCACGTCGATCGTTTCGGTCACCACCTCGCCGAGCCGCAGCACTTCGCTCCGCGCTCCGGAGACGCGCACCCGCGGGGGATCCACCTCGACCTTCTCGACCGTGTAGCCGGCTGCCGGCGAGCCTTCGAGGTCCGCTCGGACCGGCACCGACTTGCTCGACCGACGCTCCAGCGTGAGCGCCACCCGCGCCGGAGAACGCGAGACGATACGGGCTCCCCGGGGCAGGTCCAGATGCGAGGTATCGATCTCGTAGTCCGAGACCCCGGGCCGCGCCCCGGATGCGTCGACCACGTACTCGAGCCGCTCCGGGTCGACGCTGCGAAGCACGGCCGGGCTCCCGAGGACACGGATGTTCACGGCCTCGCCGCTCTGCTCGGTGATCACGAGGTCGTCCGGGACGCCGCGCACCGTGAGGGGCAGGTCGTAGCCCCGCTCGATCGAGCTCGACCCGTGCGCCACCCACCACAGGAAGAGCGCGATGGCGAAGGCCAGGATCTGCAGTCCGAGATGCGAGCCGCGCCGCGCCACCGCTCCGCCTATCCCGCGCTGCGCGCGCCGGCCGGCCCCGGGGCGGCCGGCGCATCGGTCCCGCTCTCGGTCCCGGCCGCGCCCGGATCGCGCGCCTCGCCGCCGTCTTCGCGCGCGGCGGAGAGCGCCTCGCGCAGCGCCGCGCGCAGCCGCGCCGGGTCGAGGCCGCGCCGCAGCTCGCCGGCGGCGACCACCGAGATCTCCGACGTCTCCTCCGACACGACGACGACCACGGCGTCGGTCTCCTCGCCGAGCCCGAGCGCGGCGCGGTGACGCGTGCCGAGACCCTGCGGCAGATCCTGCCGCTCGGAGAGCGGGAGGATGCAGCCCGCGCGCGCGACGCGGCCGTTCTGGATGAGGACGGCGCCGTCGTGGAGCGGCGAGTACGGCAGGAACAGCGACACGAGGAGCTCCTTCGACACGGCGGCGTCGAGCGCGAGGCCTCCCTCCACCTGATCGTCGAGATTCGTGTCGCGCTCGAGCACGATGAGGCCGCCCACGCGCTTTTGCGCCAGCGTCTGCGCCGCGCGCGCGACCTCCTCGAGAATCTGCGTCTCCTGCCGGCGGACCGCCGACGGCGAGACGCCGCGGCCCACCCGCGCGAGCATGCGCCGGATGTCGTGCTGGAAGAGCACGATGACGATGAGGACGGCCGACGACAGGAAGTGGTCGAAGATCCAGATCAGCGTGGTGAGCTGGAAGATCTGCGCGATCGCGCTCATCGCGATGAGCAGCAGGAGCCCGACGAGGATCTGCACGGCGCGCGTGCCCTGGATGAGCCGGAGCAGCCAGTAAACGCCGACGGCGACGAGCAGGATGTCGAGCGTGTCGCGCAGCGGGTCGTAGCTCGCCGCCAGATGCATCCACGTGTCGTGAAGCGACCGCCAGAGGAGCTCGATCACGGCGCCCCTCCGCGGCGCGCCGCACGCAGCGCGAGGCCGACGGCGGCCGCGCGCGCCGCGCCCGCGACGTCGTGGACGCGCAGTGCGTCGGCGCCGGCGAAGACGGCCACCGCGCACGCGGCGATCGTCGCCCGGTCGCGCTCGGCCACCGCGTCGCCCGTCAGCTCGCCGAGGAACGACTTGCGCGAGGGGCCGACCAGCAGCGGAAACCCGAGCCGCTCGCGAAGGCGGCCACAGCTCGCGAGCAGCACGAGGCTCTCGGCCGTCCGCTTCCCGAAGCCGATCCCCGGATCGACGACGATCCGCTCGCGCGCGACCCCGGCCCGCACCGCCCGCGCGGCCGACTCCGCGAGCTCGTCGCCGACCTCGGCGAGGCAGTCGTCGAAGTGCACCGCGTCCTGCATCGTCTCGGGCTCGCCACGCAGGTGACCGAGGACGAGCGTCGCGCCGGCGTGAGCCACGACGCGCGCGAGGTCCGGGTCGAAGCGAAGCCCCGAGACGTCGTTCACGACGCGGGCGCCCGCCGCGATCGCCGCCTCCGCGACGCGCGCCTTGCGCGTGTCGATCGAGAGCGGCACCGCAACCGCCTTCGCGAGCGCCTCGAGCACCGGGACCGTCCGCGCGATTTCCTCGTCCTCCGGAACGGCCCGAGCCCCGGGCCGCGTCGACTCTCCGCCGACGTCGAGCACGTTCGCGCCGTCGGCGACGAGCCGAACGCCGAGGCGGACCGCCGCCGCCGGATCGGGCATCCCGTCGGCTCCGAGCACGCGGCCGCCGTCGCTGAACGAGTCGGGCGTCGCGTTCACGACCGCCATCAGCGTCACGCGGTCGTGCGGGAACGGCGTCGCCTCGACCACGGCGCCGGTCCTATCCGGGGATCGGCTCGGGGTCGGGCAGCTTGTCGGGCGGGAAGTCCTTCGCGCGCTCGGGGCGGCTGCGGCGCGGAGGCTCTTCGCGTCGCGGCGGCTCCGCCGGAACGGGAAGCGGCGGCAGCTCGCGGCCCGCCATCAGCAGCTTGAGATCCGCCGTGTCGAGCGTCTCACGCTCGAGCAGCGCCTCCGCGATGCGGTCGAGGGTCGCGCGGTGGTCGACGAGATCCTGGCGCGCCTCGCTGTAGAGGCCGCCGAGGATCTTCGAGACCTCGTCGTCGATCTCCTCGGCCTTCTTCTCGCTGTAGTCCTTGCGCGTCACGAAGTCGCGGCCGAGGAACACGTCGGCGTCGTCGTCGCCGAACGAGACCGGCCCGAGCCGGTCGCTCATGCCGTACTTGCAGACCATGCGGCGAGCGAGGTCCGTCGCCTGCTTGAGGTCGTTCGACGCGCCGGTCGAGAAGTGATGGAACACCAGCTCCTCGGCGGCACGGCCGCCCATCGCGTGCTTGATGATCGCGAGGATCTGGTCCTTCGTGAGGTTGTAGCGGTCCTCGGCCGGGAGCGTCTGCGTGAGGCCGAGCGCCATGCCGCGCGGGATGATCGTCACCTTGTGGACCGGGTCGGAGTGCGGGTTCAGGAGCGCGACGAGCGCGTGGCCGGCCTCGTGGTACGCCGTCGTCCGCTTGTCCTCGTCGCTCATGATCATGCTCTTGCGCTCGGCGCCGAGCAGCACCTTGTCCTTCGCGCGCTCGAAGTCGAGCATCGCGACCTTCTGCGCGTCGCGGCGGGCCGCGAGCAGCGCCGCCTCGTTGACGAGGTTCTGGAGATCGGCGCCGACGAAGCCCGGCGTCCCGCGCGCGATCACGTCGAGGTCGACATCGTCGTCGAGCGGCACGCGGCGCGTGTGCACCTTGAGGATCGCGATGCGCCCGCGAAGGTCGGGCCGCGGCACCACGACGCGGCGATCGAAGCGGCCCGGCCGCAGCAGCGCCGGGTCGAGCACGTCGGGCCGGTTGGTCGCCGCGATCAGGATCACGCCCTCGTTGCTCTCGAAGCCGTCCATCTCGACGAGGAGCTGGTTGAGCGTCTGCTCGCGCTCGTCGTGCCCGCCGCCGAGGCCGGCGCCGCGGTGACGGCCGACCGCATCGATCTCGTCGATGAAGATGATGCACGGCGCGTTCTTCTTGCCCTGCAGGAAGAGGTCACGGACGCGCGAGGCGCCGACGCCGACGAACATCTCGACGAAGTCCGATCCCGAGATCGAGAAGAACGGGACGCCCGCCTCGCCGGCGACGGCGCGCGCGAGGAGCGTCTTGCCGGTGCCGGGCGGGCCGACCAGCAGCACGCCCTTGGGGATCCTCCCGCCGAGCCGGGTGAACTTCTTGGGCTCGCGCAGGAACGCGATGATCTCCTCGAGCTCGACCTTCGATTCCTCGACCCCGGCGACGTCCTCGAACGTGACGCGCTGCTGGTTCTCGGTGAGCAGGCGCGCCCGGGCCTTGCCGAAGCTCATCGCCTTGCCGCCGCCGGCCTGCATCTGCCGGATGAAGAAGATCCAGATCCCGATGAACAGGAGCATCGGGAACCAGGTGATGAGGAGCGTCTGCCAGAACGACGACTCGCGGGCCGGGTGGGCCGTCACCTCGACGTTCTTCGCCGTCAGCTCGGCGAGCAGGCCCTCGGTCACGGCCGGCGCGTAGGTCGCGAACTCGCCGCCGCTCTTGAGCTCGCCCGAGATGTGGCTCGCCTCGATGGTGACCTTCTGGATCTCCCCGGCGTCGAGCTTCTGCTGGAAGCTCGAGAAGCTGATCTCCTGCGGCGCCGCCTGGTTCTGCCGGAACATGGTGACGACGAGCAGGATCACGAGGAGCACCACGACCCAGAGGGCCATGCTCTTGTAGAACTGCTGGTTCACGCCCCACCCCGCTGGCGGAAGGCCGCCGTTCGTCCGGAGACCGTGTTCGTCGACCTTAGCATGCGCCCCCGGGGAGCACCCCGCGCGCGCCGAGCCGGAAGCCGCTGCGCTCGCGCGCGAGGACGACATGGCCCGGCAGCTCGATCGCGCGGCCGGGCGCCGCATCGCGAAGGAATTGGACGACGCGTGCGAGATGGATGTTCGAGACGTCGCGCGCGATTCCCGCGCTGCGCAGTGCGCGCCGCGCGAGGCGCAGCGCGAGCGCCTCGGGCAGCTCGGCCCAGCCCCCGGGCTCGATCCAGATCGCGCCGGCCTCGCTCCGGAATCGCTTCTCCGCCTCGCGCTCCACCAGCGACTCCATCCACTCGGCGTCCCTGCGCTGCGCTTCGGCCAGACGGCCGAGCGCCCTGAGCAGCCCGGGGTTGAAATCGTTCGCGAGGCCCGGGAGCCAGCGGGTCCGAAGCCGGCTGCGCGCGTACGCCGCCGACCGGTTGGACGGGTCCTCGCGCCAGTGCAGCCCCACACGCGTGGCGTAGTCGAGGATCTGGGCGCGAGACGCCGCGAGCAGCGGCCGCACGACACGGCCGTCGGGCGAGCGCTCGGGAATTCCCGCGAGGCCGTCGGAACCGCTTCCGCGCAGCACGCGCAGGAGCACCGTCTCCGCCTGGTCGTCTGCGGTATGCGCGGTCGCGACGACGTCGAGCCCCAGCTCCGCGGCCTGCTCCGCGAGCGCGGCGTACCGGAGCCGGCGGCAGGCCTCCTGCAGCGTCGGCCGCTCCCGGCTGCTCGCGGCGTCTCGAAGCCGCAGCGGCTCGACGCGCCGCGCGAGCGCCGGAATTTTGAGGCTCGCCGCGACCTCCGCGACGAGCGCCTCGTCGGCGTCGGACTCGGCGCCGCGAAGGCCGTGGTTCACGTGGCCGGCGCCGAGCCGCAGGCCGAGGCGCGGCGCCAGCGCGGCGAGGCCGTGCAGCAGGGCCGTCGAGTCGACGCCGCCCGAAACCGCCACCAGCACGCCGCGGCCCGGAAGCCCGAGGCGGCGCGCGCCGGACTCGAGTGCGCGCAGCACGCCGCGAGCTTACCGCACCGCGCTGGCCTCGCCGATCACGACGCGGGTCCCGTCGTCCTTCTCGGCCCACACGTCGAAGTGTACGCGCGTGCGAGTCCCCTCGCGCACTTCCTCGCGCAGCTTCGCGTGCGCCGTCACGCGCTCGTCGACCCAGAGAACGTTCGTGAGCCGCACGTCCATCTTGCCGCCGACGCGCCAGCCCTCGCCGAACTCGCGCTCCATCACCTCCGAGACGAAGCAGGTCGACATCATCCCCTGAACGACGATGTTGGGGAACCCGAGCTTGCGGGCCTCCTCGCGGTCGGTGTGGTAGTTGCGGGCCGGGCCCGAGAACATCCAGCAGCGCCGCGCGTCGACGACCTTCGTGACGGCCGGCAGGTCCGGGCCCTGCGCGGTCGGAAACGGCGGCCGGGGCTCTGCCTGCTTGCGCTCGGCCGTCCGCTCGTCGACGACGAAGCCTTCGCCCCGCTGCTTCGGCGGCAGGAACGACTGGTGCGTGCGCCCGCGTACGAGCAGGCGGCCGCCGTCGGCCGCGACGAGGTCGGTCTCGTTGACGACGTAGTCGCGGCCGCGCTTCGCGTAGCGCGCGATGATCGTCGAGCGAGAGCGGATTCGCTCGCCGATTCGCAGCTCGCCGAACAGCTCCCACTCCTGGCGCGCGTGCAGGTTCCCGAACAGGTTCGCGAGATACCAGTCGCCGAGGTGCCGGTAGCACTCGCTGTGGTGGAGCAGCGGCGCAGCGACGTCCGGGCCGCGCTCGGTGCGGTCGTCGAGCGCGTCGGCGTAGAAAGCGACGACGTCCTTGCCGACCTCGTACTCGTTCGACCCGCAGTGCCGCCCGACGTAGGCGGGCTCTCCCTTGAGGTTCACGACGCTCCTCCCCGGCGCCGGCCGGCGCTCCCCTCTGGGTACCACGAACGGCGGCGCCGCGCGTGCTGGCGGGCGCGGGACGCCCTGCCATCATGCAGCGCCGTGTCGGCGACCTGGCAGAACGTCGGCGGCTGGATCGATCGCTGGGCGACGGCCGCTCCCGAACGCGTCGCGGTGGTCGACGCCGGCCGGCGCATCTCGTATGCGGAGCTCTCCGCGCGGGCGGGCGCCTTCGCCGCCTGGCTCCGCGCGGCCGGAATCGGGCGCGGCGACCGCGTCGCGCTCCTGCTCGCGAATCGTTCGGCGTACCTCGAGGCCGTCTTCTCGTGCGCGCGGATCGGGGCCATCGCAGTCCCGCTGAACGCGCGCCTCGCGCCGCCCGAGCTGGCGCAGATCCTCGACGACTGCGAGCCGCGACTTCTGCTGTGCGAGCACGATCTCTCGGGCCTCGCCGACGCCGCGGGGCGCGCTCTCGCCGGACATGCGCCCCGGCGGCTCGAAGCCGGCGGCGCCCGCGACGCGTACGAGGAGGCCCTCGTCGAGGCCGGGGCCCCGCCTCCGGTCGAGGCCGTCAGCGGCGAGGATCCGATGATGATCATGTACACGTCGGGAACCACGGGACGCCCGAAGGGCGCCCTGCTCCCGCACCGCAAGACGCTCTTCAACAGCCTGAACGCCGCGCTGTTCTTCGAGCTCACGGCGCGCGACCGCGTGCTCGTCCCGCTCCCGCTCTTTCACTCGTTCGGGCTCGCGATCCTCTCGATCCCGGCCCTCTACGCCGGCGCGACGGTCTGGCTCGAGCGCGGCTTCGATCCCGCTGCGATCTGGGAGCGCGTCGCGCAAGAGCGCATCAGCTATCTGGGCGCCGTCCCGACCATGCTCGAGGCGCTGCACGCTGCCCTCGAAGCGGCGCCGCCCGGTGCGGCCGACACGTCGAGCCTTCGGTTCCTATTCAGCGCCGGCGCACCGCTCGCCGTCGAGCTGATCCGAGCGTTCGAGCGGCGCGGGCTCGTCGTGAAGCAGGGCTTCGGCCAGACCGAGACGTCGATCCTGTGCTGCCTCGACGCCGCCGACGCGCAGCGAAAGGCCGGCAGCGTCGGCAAGCCCGTCTTCCACGCCGACGTGCGGATCGTGCGCCGCGACGGTCTCGCCCGGCCTCCCGAGCAGTGGGAAGACTGCGCGCCCGGCGAGGCCGGCGAGATCGTCGTCCGGGGCCCGATCACGATGCTCGGCTACTGGCGGCAGCCCGAGACGACGCGCGAGACGCTGCGCGGCGAGTGGCTGCGGACGGGAGATCTCGCAACCGCCGATGCGGAGGGTTTCATGACGCTCGTCGGCCGCGCCCGCGAGCTCTACATCTCGGGCGGCGAGAACGTCTACCCCGCGCAGGTCGAGGCGGTCTACGCCGAGCACCCCGCCATCCGCGAGATCGCAGTAGTCGGCGTTCCGGACCCGCGCTGGGGCGAAGCGGGCCGCGCGTTCGTCGTGCTGGCCGAAGGCGCGGCGCTCGATTCCGAGGCGCTGCGCACGTGGGGGAGCGAGCGCCTCGCTCGCTACAAGCTGCCGCGGGAGTTCGTCACAGTTTCCGCCCTCCCGCGGACCGTCACCGGCAAGGTGCAGAAACACCGCCTCGGCGACGGCGGCGGCTCGATCGGTTCTTGACACGGGCACGCGCCGCGGCGTAAAAGGCGTGGGATTCCACAGCCCTTCGCCGCCACCGCGAGCGAGGGCGCAGCCGCTGGCCCCCTCTTGCGGGGAGCGCCGAACAGGGGGTCTCGTGCCGAACGCCCGAATCGACTCAGGGTCCGACTCACGCTCGCACGCCCGCCGCGTGCGGGCCGCCGCGTGGCTCGCAGCCGCCGCAGCGCTGGTCGCGGTCGCGTGCGGCGACCCGGTCCCCGTCCTCACGATCCTGTCGCCCGCGAGCGGCACCTTCACGACGGCGTCGTCGATCACGATCACGGGACAGGTCACGAACGTCGCCGCCGCCGACCTCGCGGTCACCGTCAACGGCGTTCCCGTCCCCGCGCAGCCCGACGGCTCGTTCTCGACGACGGTCGCCGTCAGCCCGTCCGCCGTGCTGAACCCCTTCGTCGTGAAGGCGCGGAAGATCAGCCTCAACTACACCGTCACGCAGCGCGTGATGGTGATCGGCAGCCCGGCCGTCGCCGACGGGATGTTCTCCGGAAACGGGATCGGCATGCGGATCAACGACACGGGGCTCGACCAGCTCGAGCCCACGATCCAGAGCCTCATCAACGGCTCGTTCGATATCTCGTCGATGATTCTCGCCGCGAACCCCATCGTCAACGACTACTGCGTGATCAACACCTGGTTCGGCTGCGCCGGGCGAGTCGATGTCAACGCGACGTCGGTCACCTATTCGCAGCCGGTCGGCGTCAACCTCGACGCGATCACGAACCTCACGAACGTTCTCGTCGCCGTCCACAACATCCGGATCAACTACCACGTGAGTGGTGCCGTGAGCTGCGACGGGCACCTCACCGCAGCGACGACCAACGTGAGCGGGAACTACGACCAGCTTCCCGGCGTGCCGGCGAACAACGTGAACGTGAACCAGCAGGGCGACGTCAGCGTCGGCTTCGTGAGCTTCAACAACAGCTTCGACAGCGGCGTGTGCGACTGGCCGATCATCGGCGACATCATCCAGCTCGTGATCGGAGACGTCGAGCCGATGGTGCGCGACGGCCTCGTCACCAACCTGCGAGACCCCGACGGCAGCGGCCCGCAGGATGCGCCGATCGCAGCGGCCATCCAGTCGACGCTCGCAGGCCTCTCGATCGCAGGGCCGATCGGCACCGCCCTCGGCGTCACGCTCAACGCCGACCTCAACAACATCGCCGAGGACACGGCAGGCCTCACCTACCGCATCGACTCGCGCGTCACCCAGCCGAACCCGACCCCCGGATCGCCCGACCAGCTCTACTCGGCGAACCCGGCGGAGACGTTCCCGAGCCTCGGCGCGGCGACTCCCGTCACGAACCTGCCCTACGGCCTCGGCCTCGCGATCTCGTCGGGAACGTTCAACCAGCTCCTCAAGGCCGAGACCGAGAGCGGGCTGCTCCAGCTCGACGTCACCGAGTTCCAGAGCATCCCGCTCACCGCGGGCCTGCTCGCCCTGTTCCTGCCCGAGTTCTCGAACCTTCCGCCGGCAACGCCGCTCGTGCTCCGCGTCGTGCCGACGCTCGCTCCGTTCGTCACCGGGCAGGACGGGCCCGGCGGAGAGATCTCGGACCTGCGCGTGCCTCAGGTGATCGGCACGGTCCTCGGCCACGACTCCTTCGGGAACGAGGTCGAGTACCTGAGGGTCGCGTTCGACGCGCGAATCGGCCTGAACTTCGGCTTCGACGAGCCGACGTCCTCGCTCACGCCGACGTTCGGGACCATCCTGCCCGCCGACATCACCGTCTCGGTGCTCAGCTACCTCACGGGTGCGGTCAACATCTCGCCAGCCAGCGAAGCAACGCTGCAGGCATTCCTGCCGCAGATCCTGGCGATGGCGCTGCCCGACCTCGGCGCGGCGCTCGGCTCGTTCCCGATGCCGAGCTTCCTCGGTTTGCAGCTCCACCTCGTCGAGCTGCGCAAGGTGAACAACTACCTCGGGCTCTTCGTGAACCTCGCACCGTAGCCGCGCGAGCGCCGGGCCCGCGCACGGCGGACCAAAGAAGAGGGCCGGGAGCGGCAACGCTCCCGGCCCTCACTTCGTTCGGGGCAGGGACGGCAGGCGCCGGCGGGCCTGCCGTCGCGGACGATCACATGTCGTCCATGTCTCCCATGTCTTCGCCGCCGTGGTCGTGCGCGCCCGCCTTCTTCGCGGGCTTGTCGGTGACGAGCGCTTCGGTCGTGAGCAGCAGGCTCGCGACGCTCGCCGCGTTCTGCAGCGCGGAGCGAACGACCTTGGTCGGATCGATGACGCCGTCCTTCACGAGGTCGCCGTACTCCTCGGTGCGCGCGTTGAAGCCGAACGCGCCCTTTCCCGCGAGCACGCGCTCGACGACGATCGAGCCGTCGATCCCCGCGTTGCTCGCGATGCGCCGGATCGGCTCGCGCGCCGCGCGGCGAACGATGTCGACGCCCGAGAGCTCGTCCTCGGTGAGGCCGGAGAGGCCGTCGAGCCCGGCCGAAGCGCGCAGCAGCGCGACGCCGCCGCCGGGGACGATGCCCTCTTCGACGGCGGCACGCGTCGCGTGGAGCGCGTCTTCGACGCGCGCCTTCTTCTCCTTCATCTCGGCCTCGGTGGCCGCGCCGACGCGCATCACGGCAACGCCGCCGGCGAGCTTCGCGAGGCGCTCCTGCAGCTTCTCGCGATCGTAGTCGGACGTCGTCTCGTCGATCTCGTTGCGGATCTGCTTCTTGCGGCCCTCGATCTCGGCCTTCTTTCCTCGTCCTTCGACGATCGTCGTGTTGTCGCGATCGATCACGATCTTGCGGGCCTGACCGAGGTCCGAGAGCGTCACGGCCTCGAGCTTCTGGCCGAGGTCCTCGGTGATCGCCTTGCCGCCCGTGAGGATCGCGATGTCCTGCAGCATGGCCTTGCGGCGATCGCCGAAGCCGGGCGCCTTCACGGCCGCCACCTTCAGCACGCCGCGGATCTTGTTCACGACGAGCGTCGCGAGCGCCTCGCCCTCGACTTCCTCGGCGATGATGAGCAGCGGCTTTCCCGAGCGCGCAACCTGCTCGAGCAGGGGCAGCAGGTCCTTCATCGCCGAGATCTTCTTCTCGTGGATGAGGATCACCGCATCCTCGAGCACGGCTTCCATGCGATCCGGGTCGGTCACCATGTACGGCGAGAGGTAGCCCCGGTCGAAGCGCATGCCCTCGACGATCTCGAGCTCGGTCTGGAGCGCCTTGCCCTCCTCGACCGTGATGACGCCCTCCTTGCCGACCTTCTCCATCGACTCGGCGAGCTGCGTCCCGACTTCTTCGTCGCCGTTCGCCGAAATCGTTCCGACCTGCGCGATCTCCGCGCGACCGCGGACCGGCTGGCTCTGGCTTTCGAGATCGGCGACCAGTGCGGCAACCGCGCGGTCGATGCCGCGCTTGAGCTCCATCGGATTGGCGCCGCTCGCGATGCGCCGAACTCCTTCGTGGAGGATCGCCTGCGCGAGCACGGTGGCGGTGGTCGTGCCGTCTCCGGCGACGTCGGAGGTCTTGCTGGCGACCTCGCGCACCATCCGCGCACCGACGTTCTCCGTCTTGTCGGCGAGATCGATCTCCTTGGCGACCGTCACGCCGTCCTTGGTCGTGAGCGGCGCTCCCCAGGACTTCTCGATCAGGACGTTCCGCCCGCGGGGCCCGAGGGTCACCGCGACGGCGTTGGCGAGGGTGTCGACCCCTCGCAGCAGGCGCTGGCGAGCGGACTCGCCGAAGGCGATCTGCCTGGCAGGCATGGGTTTGGATTCCTCCGTTCGAATGAGATGGACCCGCGCGCGCAGGCCGCGGGGCCGCCGGGGAGGTGCGCCCGCGCGCCGGGGGCGGGGCGCCCCCCCCCCCCCCCCCGGGGGCGGCGGCCCCCCGCCCGCGCCGCGCGCGCCGGCGGGAGCGCGCCGGCGGGGGGGGGGGGGGGTGGGGGGGGGGG
>JAYRMX010000319.1:0-1593 GCA_041912475.1 Myxococcota bacterium | reverse complement strand
TCGCCGACGAGGCGGGCCTCGCGATCCCCGACGCTCCGCGCGCCGCGATGCTCTCGGGCCTCGAGCGCTTCGCCGAAGGAAAGCTGACGCGCACGTCCGTCGTTCCCGCGCCGGACCTTCCGCTGCGGAAGATCGCGGCGATCGATGCGCTCTCGCGCTACGGGCGCGCGAAGCCCGCCCTGCTCGGCGGCCTCCCGAGCGACGTCGCGCTCTGGCCCACGTCGACGCTGCTCGACTGGATCGGGATCCTGCGAAGGACGCCCGGCATCCCGCGCGGCGCGGAGCGGCTGCGCGAGGCGCGCGCGCTCGTTCGCGCGCGGCTCGTGCTGCAAGGGACGACACTCGGCTTCACGACCCAGGAGAGCGACGATCTCTACTGGCTGCTCGCGACCCCCGACACCAACGCGGCGCGCGCCATTCTCGATGCGCTCGCGAGCGGCGCCTCGGCGCAGGACGCCGCGCGCCTGGTTCGCGGCGCTCTCGGCCGGCAGGTGCGCGGCACGTGGGACTCGACGATGGCCGACGCGTGGGGCGTCGTCGCGCTCGGCCGCTTCTCGAAGGCGTTCGAGAGCGATCCGGTCACGGGAGCGGTCGACGCGACGCTGTCGGGTGTCACCCGGCGTCTCGCCTGGCAGGACGCGAAGCCGATCGAGACGCGCTTCGACTGGCCGGCCGGCGCCGCCGAGCTGCGGCTGCGGCAGGACGGCGCGGGCCGGCCGTGGGCGACGGTCCAGAGCCTCGCGGCGACGGCGATCGAGAAGCCCGTCTCGAGCGGCTTCACGCTCGCGAGGCAGGTGACGCCGCTCCAGCAGCGAACGCCGGGGCGCCTCTCGCGCGGCGACGTCGTGAAGGTGACCCTCGATGCGGCGGCGACGACCGACGCCGGCTGGGTCGCTCTCCGCGACCCGATTCCGGCGGGCGCGACGATCCTCGGCGGCGGCCTCGGAGGCGGCTCGCTCGTCGCGGGCGCCGTCGCCACAGCGGCGTCGCCGTGCCCGTGCCCCGCCTTCACCGAGCGCACGAGCGAGGCCTTCACGCAGTACTACGAGTGGGTGCCGCAGGGAGCCTTCCGCGCCGAGTACGTGATGGTGCTCGGACAGGACGGAACGTTCCTGCTGCCTCCGTCACGGGTCGAGGCGATGTACGCGCCCGAGACCTTCGCCGAGGCGCCGAACGCGCCGGTGGTGGTCGAGCCGTGAGCCGGAGGGCCGCACGCGCGACGCGGCTCGCTGCGCCGTTCGTCGCGGCGATGGCGACGATCGCTGCGCTCGCCTTCGGACCGTGCTCCGAGTCTCGCGAGGCCGCAGCGTGGCCGCCGCGCTTCGAAGACGTTCGCGGCGCGTGGCGAGCGTCCGACGTGCGGCTCCTCGATCGCAACGGCGCCGTTCTCTCGGAGCGCCGCGTCGATCCGGCCGTGCGCCGGCTCGCGTGGACGCCGCTCGCGGAGGTGTCTCCGGCGCTCGTTCGCGCGGTGTTGCTCTCCGAGGACGCGCGCTTCCGAGAGCACGCCGGGTTCGACGCGCTCGCGTTCGCGGCGAGCCTTCGCGACGCCCTCCTGCACGGCCGCCGCCGCGGCGCGAGCACGATCACGAT
>JAYRMX010000318.1:0-12154 GCA_041912475.1 Myxococcota bacterium | reverse complement strand
CTCGCGAACGAGCCGCACGAAGATCCCGGCGCCGCTCGAGTAGACGCGCCAGCCGCCTTCGACCGCCACGTCGCCGCTTCGGACCGCGTCGTAGCGCGCGAGCGCCTCGTAGCGATCCGCGAACGCGGCGTCCGAGCTCGACGTGTAGCAGTTCGCCTGGCGAAGCCGCGCGTTCGGAACGGCGTCGCGAAGGCCGACGGGGTTCGCCTGCCGCAGCGCGAGGAAGAACGCGCCGGCGTCGCCGAGGTGCGCCATCGCCTCGGCGTAGCGAAGGTGCGCGTGCGTGTAGAGAAGGCCGATCTCGCGTCCGAAGAAGCTCGCCGTCTCGGCGCGCTGAAAGCGCTGCTGCGCGCCCCCGTGGTACGCGACCGGCCGATCGAAGAGGCGCGCGCCGTCGGCGGCGAGCAGATGCCGCCGGATCGCCTCGGCGTGCGCCGCGGCCTGCTCGCGCGTCAACAGGTTGGCGAGGATCGCGTGGATCATCGGCAGCAGGCTGTAGCGGATCCCCGTCTCGGAATCGCTCGGATGCAGCCAGCGCCGAATGCTGCCGTCCTCGCCGAAGCACGCGAGCCCGGCGACGATGCCGCCGGCCACGAGGAGGCGCTCGAAGTCGGCGGCGGTCTCTGCGCGCGCGGCGTCGAGCCGCGTGGCGAGCGCGCGTTGCCCCGCGCTGCGCAGCGCGGCGGCGAGCGTCGCGAACGTCTGGTGCTGGAGCGTCGCCGTCCACGCGCTCGAGACGCGCTCGGCGAGCGCGCGGTCGGCGAGCTGGAGCGCGTCGTTCCAGTCGCCGTTGCCGTAGATCGGAAGCCTCGTTCCCGGAACGAGGCGCTGCTCGATCCGCGCGAGCGCGCGGTCGACGTGGCCGAGCACCGTCGCGCGCTCGGCCCTCGCCTCGCCCTCCGGATGGAAGAACGAAAGCTCCTCGTCGAGGAGCGCCGCGTCGTCCGACGCGAGCAGGTACTGCCCGAGCGCGAGAAGCGGCCAGTAGACGATGTCTCCGTGCGAGTCGCCGGGCCGGATGCTTCGCTCGCGCTCGAAGAACATGAACCACTGCGGCCAGTCGCCGTCGGCGTTCTGGTTGCGAAAGACGCAGCGAAGCAGCTCGCGAACGGGCTCGGGCTTGCCGAGCGAGAGCAGCAGCTCGACGGGGCCCTGGCACACGTCGCGCGTTCCCCACCCGCCTCCGGAGTACTGCTCGAGGCCGCGCGGCGCGAGGTGATGGATCCATGCGTCGTGCGCGAGCCAGACCAGCGCCGCCTCGAGGCGCTCGGCGTCGGGCGCCTGCGGCGCGCGCAGCGTGAGGTCGCCGGTCATCTCGCGCCAGAAGCGCCGGGCGGCCGGCGCGTCGCTCTCGCATGCCTCACCGGGCGGGCCCGGCGCCTTCGAAGGCGGCGGAGCCGTGAGCTGCCCCGTGATGCGAAGGCCCATCTCCCGCGCGGGCGCCGTCACGAGCACGACGAACGGCTCCCCGCGCGAGCGGCCGTCGGCGAAGAGCAGCTCGTCGCCTCCCGCGCGCTCGATCGCGGCGCCCGGCACCCCGTCGATCCGGAAGCCGCCGTCCGGAAAGCGCCGACCCAGATCGGTGTCGGGCAGGAGACGGATCCCGATGCCCTGCGCGTCGCGCTCCCAGCGAACGGGGATCGCATCGGCGCCGTCGTCTCCGTTCACGGCGACGTGGTGCGAGACGAGGAATCGGCACGGAGCGCCGTCCACGACCTCGGCCGCGATCCAGAGCTCGTGGCGTTCCACGGGCGCCCAGCTTCGAACCTCGATCACGCCGGACTCGTGCGCGTAGATCCAGCGCGCGCCGCTCGGCGTCATCGCGAAGGCCGAGGGCACGCCGAGAAGGCGCCACGCGCCGCCCACCTCGGCGAAGATGCGCTGGCCGTGCGAACGGAACAGGCCGAGGTACGAGTGCGTGGTCGAGAGCAGACGGCCGATGCTCACGTGCCCCTGCGTCAGCATCGAATGGAAGACGCCGTCCATCCAGACGGTGGTCGTGAGCGACGCCTCGTCGGGTGCGAGGCCGTCTCCCGTACGAAGGATCTGCCCGTGAGGCCGCAGGCTCGCGCGCTCCTTCGCCGCGAGCACGACGTGCGCGCCGTCTTCGGTGAAGAACGAGAGCAGGCGCCCCTCGGCGTCGCGCTCCTGCGCGCGGCGCCCGGCGCCAAAGCGCGCGTCGAGCTCGCCCGCGCCGAGCTCTCTCGTCACGAGGAGCGGCGCGTCGCTGAACAGCGACGCCGCGCGCGGCGCCGCGGGAGCGGGCGGGCGAGACGCCGGCGGCGCCGCCTCGGGAAGCGCGAGCGCGCGGGCCACCACCGCGAGATCGGCGTTCGACGTGGCGGCCGGATGGTCGGGCTCCAGCCACGCGAAGAACCCGAGCGACGCGCGCGCGCCGGGCGCGAGGCGAACCGGCGCGTCCTCGAGGACGGCCATCGCGTGCTCGTGCTGAAGCCGCGCTCCCGGAAGTCGCCCGGCGGCCAGGCCCGCGGGCTCGCCGCCCGCACGCGTCGCGAGGCCGTGGAGCTGGAGCGCGTCAGTGGCGAAGCTCGCGGCGCGCGCGAGCGAGCCGACCGCGAGCCACGGATGCCGCCCGCCGATCGAGAGGTTCTGCCGCGCCGCCAGCACGACGCCGCGCTCGGGGTGCGTGAGGGGCGTGTGATCGACGTACTGGCTCACGTAGTACTCGTTCAGCCGGACGCCGCCGTAGTCCGAGAGCGCGACGTCCTGCGCGAAGACGAGATCGATCTCTCGCTCCTCGCCGCCCGCGTTCTCGACCGCGACGTGCCAGAACCACGCGGGCGCAGCGGCCGCCAGCACGAGCGACACGCGAAAGCGAAGGCCGCTCCACTCGCCCTCGACCTCGAGGCCGCCCTCGCCCGCGCGGACCGCGCCGGGGCTCTTCGGGCCGAGCAGCGGAGTCCAGCGCAGCGGGCGCCCGCGAAGCCGCAGGAAAAGGTTCGCCGCGCCGCCCTCGACCTCGCTGCCGAGAAACGTGCCGAGCATGACGTCGCGATGGTCGATGCGGCGAATCGACCCATTCGCGTTCACCTGCACCACGAGCTGCGACGGGCTCGTGATGCGAATCGGGGCGATGCGGCTCATGCGCTGCCGGCCTCCTCGCGGCGGCGAGGGTAGCCCGGTCGCGGCGCGAAGGGCGCCGGGCGCTACGCTTTGCGCGGCGCGCACCGCTCCGCGCCGGCGACGAGGAGGGCTTCTCGATGGCGAAGACGAAGAGCGAGGCCGCGCTTACCGGCGCGCTCGACGATGCCGAGCTCCGCGATCTCGACGCCTTCTGGCGCGCGTGCAACTACCTCGCGCTCGGCATGATCTACCTGCAGGACAATCCTCTGCTTCGAAAGCCGCTCGAGCCCGCGCACATCAAGAACCGCCTGCTCGGCCACTGGGGCGCGAGCCCGGCGCTCTCGTTCGTCTACACGCACATGAATCGCGCGATCCGGCGCCACGATCTGAACGCCATCTTCATGGCGGGCCCCGGCCACGGAGCGCCGGGCGTTCTCGGCCCGCTCTATCTCGAAGGCACCTACTCCGAGATCTACCCCGAGAAGGGGCTCGACGAGGAGGGCCTGAAGCTCTTCTTCAAGGAGTTCTCGTTCCCGGGCGGGATCGGCAGCCACTGCACGCCCGAGACGCCCGGCTCGATCCACGAGGGCGGCGAGCTCGGCTACGTGCTCTCGCACGCCTGCGGCGCGGCCTTCGACAATCCCGATCTCGTCGTTGCGGCCGTCGTCGGCGACGGCGAGGCCGAGACCGGCCCGCTCGCGACGTCGTGGCACGTGAGCAAGTTCCTGAGCCCCGTGCGCGACGGCGCCGTCCTTCCGATCCTCAACCTGAACGGCTACAAAATCAACAACCCGACGCTCCTCGCGCGCATCACGCACGAGGAGCTCGACAGTCTGCTCTGCGGCTACGGCTGGACGCCTCACTTCGTCGAGGGCTCCGACCCGGCGACGATGCACCAGACGATGGCCGCGACGCTCGAGCGCTGCATCCTCGACATCCGCACCGCGCAGCGCGAGGCGCGAAGCTCGGGCGTCGCCGCGCGGCCGCGCTGGCCGATGATCGTCCTGCGGTCGCCGAAGGGCTGGACGGCGCCGGCCGAGGTCGACGGCCACCACCTCGAGGGCTTCTGGCGCGCGCACCAGGTGCCGATCGCCGACGTGAAGAAGAGCCCCGCGCACCTCGCGCTGCTCGAGCGCTGGATGCGGAGCTACGGGCCCGACGCGCTCTTCGACGCCGGCGGCGCTCCCGTCGCCGCGCTCCGGCGCTTCGCCCCGGAAGGCCGGCGGCGAATGGGCGCGAACCCGCACGCGAACGGCGGCCTGCTCAAGAAGGCGCTGCGCCTTCCCGACTTCCGCGACTACGCGGTCGCGGTGGCGAAGCCCGGACAGGTGCGCGCGGAGAACACGCCGCCGCTCGGCGCCTTCCTGCGCGACACCATGCGCGAGAACCCGAAGAACTTCCGCGTCTTCAGCCCCGACGAGAACACCTCGAACAAGCTCGGCGCGATCTACGAGGTGAGCAAGAAGTTCTGGATCGCCGAGCACCGTCCCGAGGACGCCGACGGAACCGAGCTCGCTCCCGACGGCCGCGTGATCGAGATGCTCTCCGAGCACACGATGGAGGGGATGCTCGAAGGGTACCTGCTCAGCGGACGGCACGGCTTCTTCTCGTCGTACGAGGCGTTCGTCCACGTCATCGACTCGATGTTCAACCAGCACGCCAAGTGGCTCGACATCTGCAACCACCTCTCGTGGCGCGAGGAGATCGCGTCGCTCAATCTCCTCATCACCTCGACGGTCTGGCGGCAGGACCACAACGGCTTCACGCACCAGGATCCCGGATTCCTCGACGTCGTCGTCAACAAGAGCGCGGCCGTGACGCGCATCTACCTGCCGCCCGACGCCAACTGCCTGCTCTCGGTCGCGGATCACTGCCTTCGCAGCGAGAACTACGTCAACGTGATCGTCTCCGACAAGCAGCTCCACCTCCAGTACCTCGACATGGACGCCGCGATCACGCACTGCACGAAGGGCATCGGGATCTGGGACTGGGCGAGCAACGACGACGGCGGCGAGCCCGACGTGGTGATGGCGTCGGCGGGCGACATCCCGACCCTCGAGGCGCTCGCAGCGACCGCGATGCTGCGCGAGGAGTTCCCGGACCTCGAGATCCGCTTCGTGAACGTCGTCGATCTGTTCCGCCTGCAGCCGCCGAGCGAACACCCGCACGGCCTCTCGGACCGAGATTTCGACAGCCTCTTCACCGTCGACCGCCCGATCATCTTCAACTTCCACGGCTACCCGTGGCTGATCCATCGCCTCTCGTACCGGCGAACCAACCACAAGAACCTGCACGTCCGCGGCTACAAGGAGAAGGGGAACATCAACACGCCGCTCGAGCTCGCGATCAACAACGAGGTCGACCGCTTCAGCCTCGCGATCGACGTCGTCGACCGCGTGCCGCGGCTGCGCGTCGCCGGCGCGCACGCGAAGGAGCGCTTCCGCAACCAGCAGATCGCGTGCCGCCGCCACGCGCACGAGCACGGCATCGACGCGCCCGAGGCGTCGGCCTGGCAGTGGCCGTTCTGATGCGCGGCGGAGCATCGAGCATGACGCAGTGGAGTGTCGGACGCGGTCGCCGCGCCGCGATGGCGGCCGTCGCGGCGGCGCTCGCCCTCGCGCTCGCGTGCGCGGCCTCGGGGCCGACGCCGGCCCCGGCGCCGCGCACGACCGCCGCTCCCGCACCGGCGACGCCGACGCCGAGCAGCGCACAGCTCGCGACGCCCGCCGAGCTCGAGACGCTGGTCGCGCCCGTCGCCTTCTACTCCGACCCGCTCCTCTCGCTCGTGCTCCCGGCGTCGACGCAGCCGGTGCAGATCGTGCAGGCGTCGAGGTTTCTCGATGCGCGCAAGGCGAACCCGTCGCTGCAGCCCGATTCCGGCTGGGACGCGTCCGTCCGGTCGCTCCTCAACTACCCCGAGGCCGTCCAGAAGCTGAACGGAGACCTCGGCTGGACGCAGCGCCTCGGCGACGCCATCTACGACCAGCAGGAGGACGTCATCGACGCGGTTCAGTCGGTTCGCGCGAAGGCGTACCACGCTGGAACGCTCCGCTCGGACGCGAAGCAGGTGGTGACGATGAAGGACGGCGTCGTCACGATCGTGCCGGCCGACACCGAGGTGATCTACGTCCCGGTCTACGACACGCAGACGATCTACGTGCAGGCGCCCGCGGCGCCAGTCGTCGTCTACTCCGATCCCTACCCCGTCTACTGGGGACCGGCGGCGGTCTTCGCGAGCGGCGTCGCGCTCGGCTGGGCGCTCGACTGGTACCACCACGACATCTGGTACGGCCCCGGCGGGTGGTACGGCTGGCACGGCGGCGACGTCGACATCGATCGCACCGTCAACATCAATCGCCCTGCGCCGCCGGCGCCGCCCACCTCTCCCTCGGCACCCGGACGGCCGCCGAGACCCGAGCCGCCGCCCGGCGGAGGAGCCTGGAGGCCGGACAATCGGCCGAGCGGCCCGCAGCGGCCCGCGACGCTGCCGGCGGGCCGCCCCGGTGCGGGCGGCGCGGGTCGCCCGTCGCAGCTTCCCGCGACTCCTTCCGCGGGGCGACCCGGCGCGGGCGTGCCCGCGCGCGCCTCGCAGCTCCCGTCGACGCGTCCGGGCGACCGGCCCATCTCGACGCTCGAGTCCGGCCGCTTCGGCGACTACAAGCGCGGGAGCGACACGCTGCGCGAGAGCCAGCGCGGCGCCGCGAGCCGCGGAAGTGTCGGAAGCGGAGGCTACGGCGGCAGCCGGCCGTCGATGAGCCGGCCGTCCGCACCGAGCCGCGGCAGCTTCGGCGGAGCCGGCGGCGGAATGCGCGGCGGCGGCGGCGGCGCTCGGGGCGGCGGCGGCATGCGGGGCGGAGGAGGACGCCGGTGATGCGAGCTCGGCTTTTCTCTCACGCAGGCGGTCGCTGCCCGGCCCCGCACGCGAGCGCCTCTCGCGCCGTGGCGCACCCGGCGTGCCGGCGGGGCCGGCTCGGTCGCGCGGCGCGCGCGGGCGTCGCCTTCGCGCTGCTGACTCTCCTCGGTGTCACCCCGAACGCCCGCGCGGCGGATGCGGCCGCCGCCACCGCGCAGCAGACGTTCGCGACACCGGAGGACGCCGCGAACGCCTTCGTCGCGGCGCTCGACGCCGGCACCGACGCCGGCTACCGCGCGCTCTTCGGCCCGGAGATCGACCGGCTCGCGCAGAGCGACCGGACCGCCGGCGAGGAGGACCAGGAGCGACTTCGCGAAGCCGCGAAGGAGTCGCTCGTGCTGCAGCCCGCGGGCGACGGCGCCGTGACGCTCGTCCTCGGCGCGAAGCGCTGGCCGCTTCCGATCCCTCTCGTTCGCAAGGACGGGAGCTGGCGCTTCGATACGCCCGCCGGAATCGACGAGCTGCTGAGCCGGCGAATCGGCGCGAACGAGCTCGCCGCGATCGACCTCGCGCGCACGTACGTCGCCGCGCAGCGCGCCTTCGCGAGCGAGGACCGCGACGGCGACGACGTCCCCGAGTACGCGCGGTCGTTCGCGAGCGCGCCCGGCAAGCACAACGGCCTGTACTGGGAGTCCGCGCCCGGCGAGCCGCAGAGCCCCTTTGGCCCCTTCGTCGCCGCGGCCGGCGACTACGCAAAGGACCGAAAGCCGGGCGATCCGTTCAAGGGCTACTACTACCGGGTCCTCGAGCGGCAGGGCCCGCACGCCGCCGGCGGTGCGCACGGCTACGTCATCAACGGCCACATGATCGCCGGCTTCGCGCTCGTCGCCTTCCCGGCCGACTACGGGAGGTCGGGCATCATGACCTTCGTCGTCGGCCCGCAGGGCAAGGTCTTCGAGAAGGATCTAGGCCCCAAGACCGCGCAGCTCGCGGCCGCGATGACGGCGTACGATCCCGACGCCTCGTGGAAGCCGGTCGCCGCCGGGGAGTAGACGACCGGCGCGGAGGACGGAGGCGGTGCAGGCGGCGGGAGGCGAGCCATGCCGGCCATCTGGCGCGTCGAGCGCACGCGAAGCGATCGCTTCCCGTTCCGGATCGCGATCGAGCAGGACGGCCGGGTGCTCTTCGCCGTGCGCGCGCAGAGCGATTGGCCGGCGCCAGGAGGACAGATCTTCTGCCTTCGGGAGCACGAGCACGACCCCGCCGAGGCGCTCGACCTCGTCGAGCGCGTCCCGATCGCATCGGTCCACCGCGTCGGCATCAAGCTCGCCGTCGTCCTCGACCGGCCGCGACGAAAGCGCTGCGAGTTCCTCTCGCTGCGGCGCGAGCGCAAGGACGGCACGGGAAGCTACGAGCAGGTCTTCTTCCGGACCGAGACGGCGATCCGCGCGCATCGCTCGCGCGGGCGCGTCGAGCTCGGAAACCGCGTCTCGATCGACGTCGCGATCGACCTTCGCGAGCGCTATCCGTGGCGCTTCCCCGGCGCGCGCGTCACGCGACGCGAGCTGCCGGTGGGCGATTACGCCCTGCTTCGCAGCGACGCGATCGTCGCCGTCGCCGAGCGCAAGAGCCTCGAGAACCTGCTCGGCGACATCGGCTCCATCCGCGCGCTCCATCAGGGCATGGCCGAGCTCGCCCGCCAGCCACGCGCCGCAGTGGTGATCGAGGCGCAGTACGGCGACTTCCTCGACCCGGCGCGCACACGCGCCTGGCCCGCGAGCCACGTCGCTCGCGTCGTCGCCGAGCTCGCCGCGCTCCATCCGAGGCTTCCCTTCGTCTTCGCCGGCAACCGCAAGCTCGCGAACGTCTGGGCCGAGCGCTGGTTCACGGCCGTCGCCGCCGAGCTCGCGGCCGAGCAGCCCCTCTTCGTCTCGGACGTGATCGCCCGCTACGAGCCCGCCGACGGCTCGGCCGCTGAAGGCCTCGACGAGCGAATCCGCCGCGCGGCGCTCGTCGAGATTTCGTCACCGTTTCGTGTCGCCGCGCTGCGAGCCCGCTTCCCCGACGCCGACCCGAAACGGATCGCCCGCGTTTTGCGAGCGCTTCGCCGCGAGGGCCGCCTCCGCATGGACGGCCAACGCCGCGCCGCGGTCTGGAGCCGCGCCGGCGGCGAAGACGCCGCGAATCCTCACCCCGGCGACGAGACCGACCCAGACCCCGCGCCGAGCCCGGACCGCCGATCCATCGCCAGGTGAGCGCGGCCGGAACCTTGCGACGGTCTCGAGCGGTCAGCGCAGCAGCACGGAAGAGCGCTTCCGAGGCCGTCGCCAACCGGGGATCCGTCGAGGCCGCCCGTCTCGTCGAGGTCGAAGGCCCGAACGCGAGCTCCTCGCTGCAGGCGAGGGGATGGAGGCGCGCGTAAGGACGCGCCCGGGCCGGTCGCGGCGCGGCCTCGTCGCCGATGTCGGCCTCGGGCACGTAAGGAGAACAAGTCGTCTTCTTCGCGCCGATACGAGGCATTGTGGCAACTTCCGGCCGCCC
Source organism: Myxococcota bacterium (assembly GCA_041912475.1). GTDB lineage: Bacteria > Myxococcota_A > UBA9160 > UBA9160 > UBA9160 > MYXO. The sequence goes on along the minus strand of JAYRMX010000318.1, from coordinate 2,676 downwards.
AGCGGATCTCCTCGTGAGGCGATGGGGACTCGCGTGACGACGGTCGGCGAACTCACACACGGGAGTGTTTCAATGGCGGGGCCGCTCATCGCCTTGATGCTCATCAGGCCGCTGTGCATCGTCGCTGCACAGGTCGGCGTGGCCATTTTCCTAGGCTCCTGGAGCGCCACGTTCCCCTGGTGGCCGTTCCAGATGATCGCCGCGAACATCGTGTGCGCGGTGCTCCTCTTCGCCTTGTCGAGCCGTGGCGAAGTTCCCCTGCGCCGCATCTATCTTCATCCCTTCGTCGAGGGCAGCGCCACCGGCAAGCTCGGCGAGTTTCTGAAGCCGAAGCGCTTCGAGCATCGGGCACTGGCGCTCGTTCGCGACGGGGCCTTGTTCGTCGGGCTGCTGCTCGCGCTGGGATTGCCCGCCATCGCCGCCGGGCGGCTCGTCGCCGAGCATCTTCCGGTTGCCATCGAGTCGTCCAAGTACGCGGCGCTGCCGACATGGGCGCTGCTTTCCGTGACGCTTCTGCTGCCGCTGACCATGCCGCTCGTAGAGGTGCCCTGGTATTTCGGATACTTCTTTCCGCGGCTCGAGGAGGCCCTGGGAGCTTCGAGCAGGAGACCCGCCGTCATCGCCGGCGCTATCGTCACCGCGACTTACTCACTTCAACACTGCCTTCAGCCGCTCGCACTCGACGCAGCCTTCTTGGCGCTGCGCTCCGTCATGCTCCTGCCGGTGTTGGCGCTCACCGCCCTCATCATCAGGCTCGTCCCCCGGTTCACGCCGTACATCTTGCTCCTGCACGCGGCGATGGCGATCGAGGTCGTGACGAAGTACTGGGCGGCTTCGTGACGTGAGGCCCCTCCGCGCGTTGCGAGACATCAACCCGAGCACGGTCTTTGCCGGCCAGATCGTTGGGATCCGGGAGGTCGACGACCCGGTCTGGCTGGTCAGTCGGCGGAACACCCCGCCCTATTGCTCGTGCGCATCGGCCACGAGCTCAGCCACGCGCTTCTTGCGCTTTCGGTTGCGAAAGGGTGGACCACGAGGACGTCGCCGTCGGTCGACGGCTCGAGCTCCGTGTCCGCGTCGATCGCGAGCGCCTCGAGCAACGGGCGATCGATCACGAGCGCGAAACTGTTTCCGGATCGCGTGATCGCTTCGTCATGTCCGTACCGTCGCAGACGATCGTCATTGAGAACGGCGAGAGCCGCCCGCTCCTGCCCGGACCCGGGCTCCCGGCGACCCACGTCTCACTGATTCAAGTCACTGACCTTGTGAAAGAATGGCGGAGACGCCGGGGCTCGAACCCGGGGCACCATCCCCTGCTCTCGCTCATCGCGACGAGCTCGGCCAGCACCTCGAGATCTTTCGGCCTCCCGGCGGCGCGCTTCACGCCGATCGGCCTGTCGAGGCCGAGGACGAGAACACGGACGTCGTCCTGTGGCTCGCCAACGGCCCGGATCGCGAGCTGCGGATCCAGGTCTACTACGGGCGGGAGACCGACACCGTCGTGATCGTGCTGTGTGGCGGAGACAAACGATCGCAGCCGAGAAACATCGAGCGCGCCGAGGTGTACTGGCGCGACCATCGGAGTCGGAACCATGAGCAGCAGGGCTAGAGACTACCGGGAGCACCTCGACGAGGTCCTGAAGGACGACAAAGAGGCCGTCGCCTACCTGAACGCCGCGCTTGCGGAGGAGGACCCCGAGGTCTTCCTTGCGGCGGTGCAGGCGGGCGAGGAGCTCCTCGTGCGAGAGCTCTCGATCGACGGCCGCGAGCACGACGTCTCGCAGGGTCTGCCCGCGGCGCCGAGCGCAGCGCCGAAGCCGCCGGTGCGTCTCTTCGGGAACGTTCTTGACCTGGAGGTTCGCCGCGGGAGGACTATCGCATGCCGCCAGCATGCCGCTCCCCGGCTGGTTGCTGGAGCACCGAGCCCCCGGCCTGCGCGAAGCGCGGCAACGCTTCGCCAGCGCCGCCGGGTGCAGGTGGACGTGAGGCAGGCCGCATCTCCCCTGTCGACCCGGCTCGGGGATCGCTCCCTCGTTGCGGCGTCGGCTCTTGGTGTGGCGTGACGACGCGGCCGCTAGGAGCCAAGGCAACCGACGAGCCGTTTCGTCTGATGAGGCGCCGGTCGTTTTCTTCTTCGCATGCGAGCAGCCCGGAAGAGGAGGCGCTGGCTTGCGAGAGGAGAAGGGCGGAGGCAGACTGGACGCCGTGCGCAGCTCTCTTCTCGATGAGATCCGCAAGCTCTCGCTCGCCGAGCGCCTCCAGCTCGTGGAGAACGTCTGGGACTCGATCGCTGCGGAGGGCGGGGAGTTTCCGATTCCGGCGTCGCACCGGGAAGAGCTCGCTCGCAGGCGCCAGGAGCAGCGCCGGAGCCCCGAGGACGTCGTTCCCTGGGAACAGGTTCGCCGGCAGCTCTGGGCCGAGGAGTGAGCCGCCGGGCGATCCTCCGTCGCGTCGCACGGGATGATGTTCGCTCGGCCCGCCGTTGGTACGAGGCGCGGCACGCCGGCCTCGGCACGGCCCTTCTTCGGAGTCTCTAGGTTTGCATCGCGCAGATCGAGCGGACTCCGGAGATCTGGCCGCGAGTAGACGGAGAGACCCGACGCGGTCGCCTTCGTCGCTTCCCCTACGTCGTGTACTACGAGCTACACGGCGACGACATCGTGGTCCTCGCAGTGT
>JAYRMX010000317.1:0-17873 GCA_041912475.1 Myxococcota bacterium | reverse complement strand
GTGGTGGCGGACCTCATGGAGATCGCGCGCGAGATCCGGCGCGGGCGCGCGGGCCGCGTGGCTCCGCTCTCGTACCTGCCGGAGGCGCTGCGGCCCAAGCCCGTCGTCCCGCTCGGAGAGATCGAGGCGCGCTGCTATCTGCGCTTCACGGCGCTCGACCGCCCCGGCGTTCTCGCGAAGATCACGGGCGTTCTCGGCGATCACGGGATCGGGATCGAGTCGGTGATCCAGAAGGGAAGAGGACGGGCCGGCGAGTCGGTCCCGGTGGTGATGCTCACCGACGTCGCGCGCGAAGAGGCCGTTCGCCGCTCGCTCGCGCTCATCGACGCGCTCCCGGAGCTCACCGCGCCGACGTGCCTCGTTCGCATCGAGGAGGAGCTCTAGATGTCGCCCGCCGAGAAGCCGAGCTACCGGGCGTGGTTCCAGAGCCTTCACGACCCGTCGGAGCGCTACTCGCTCGACGAGGTCGTCTACACCGCGCGAGACGGCGGCCTGCTGCAGGTCGTCCACGACATGGACGAGCTGCGCAAGACGCCGGCGGGCGAGTGGAAGAAGCGCTTCGAGGCGCGCGCGCACCGCAACGCCTGGCCGTACGGATCGGGCGTCTGGGGCAAGAAGGAGTGGGTGCTCCCGGGGATCGACAGCGAGAACATCGTGTCGATGTACGAAGGGCACTCGAACCTGTTCTGGGCCGAGCGCTACGGCCGCGAGATCGGCGTCGCCGAGCTGTGGCTCAAGCTCTGCGGCAACTCGCACACGGGGTCGTTCAAGGACCTCGGGATGACCGTGCTCGTCTCGCAGGTGAAGGAGATGATCGCGCGCGGCAAGCAGATCCGCGCGGTCGCGTGCGCGTCGACCGGCGATACCTCGGCGGCGCTCTCGGCGTACGCGGCGGCCGCCGGCATCCCGGCGGTGATCTTCCTGCCGCGCGGCAAGGTCTCGATCGCGCAGCTCATCCAGCCGGTCGCCAACGGGGCGATCGTCTTCACGCTCGACACCGATTTCGACGGCTGCATGGAGATCGTGAAGCAGGTGGCGTCGCGCGACGGCCTCTACCTCGCGAACTCGATGAACAGCCTCCGCATCGAAGGCCAGAAGACCGTCGGCATCGAGATCGTGCAGCAGTTCGACTGGGAGGTGCCCGACTGGATCGTCATTCCGGGCGGGAATCTCGGCAACGTGTCGGCGCTCGCGAAGGGGCTCGACATGATGGTCGACCTCGGGCTCGTCTCGCGGCGCCCGCGGATCGTGTGCGCGCAGGCGCAGGCGGCGAACCCGCTCTATCTGTCGTACCAGCGCGGCTTCGAGGTCTTCGAGCCGATCGCGGCGCGGCCGACGCTCGCCTCGGCGATCCAGATCGGAAACCCGGTCTCGATCGAGAAGGCGATCGACGCGCTGCGGCGCTACGACGGCATCGTCGAGCAGGCGAGCGAGCCGGAGATCGCCGAGGCGTGCGCGCACGCGGACCGGACGGGCCTGTTCAACTGTCCGCACACGGGCGTCGCGCTCGCGGCGACTCGAAAGCTGATCGCCGCCGGAACGATCCGCAAGGGCGACCGCGTCGTCGTGATCTCGACCGCGCACGGCCTCAAGTTCGTCGACTTCAAGGTGAAGTATCACTCGATGACGCTCGAGGGGATCGTGCCCGAGCTGCCGAACCCGCCGATCGATCTGCCCGCGCGCTACGAGGCGGTGCGCGACGCGATGCTGCGCGAGATCGACGCGCGCTTCCCGCGCTAGCGGAGGGCGCCGGGCGGTGTTCACCGGCATCGTCGAGAGCCTCGGAAAGGTGCTCCGCGCCGAGCGGCAGGGCGACCGCTGCGATCTCGTGATCGAGGCCGGCGTCGCGGCGCAGGGAACGAAGCCCGGCGACTCGGTCGCGGTGAACGGCGCGTGCCTCACCGTGACGAGCGTCTCGGGCGAGGCGCTCGCGTTCCAGGCGGTCGCCGAGACGCTCGATCGGACCAACCTCGGCGAGCTCGCCGCGGGGGCGGCGGTGAACCTCGAGCGCGCGGTTCGCGCGGACCAGCGGCTCGACGGGCACATCGTGCAGGGTCACGTCGACACGACCGGCCGCGTGCGGTCGGTCGAGCGGCGGGGCGACGACGTGCGCTTCGCCGTCTCGTGCGACCCCGGCTTCGCGGGCCTGCTCGTCGACAAGGGGTCGGTGACGATCGACGGCGTCTCGCTCACGGTGGTCCGCGCCGAGCCGGCCGGCTTCGACGTCGCGCTCATCCCGCACACGCTCGCGGTGACGACGCTCGGCCGCCGGCAGCCCGGCGACCGGGTGAACCTCGAGGCCGACGTGCTCGGCAAGTACGTGAAGAAATACGTCGAGCAGATCCTCGGACGGGCGGCGGGCGCGTAGCGCGGGCGTGCGAGTGCGACTGCCGGGCGGCGCGGGCGAGGGCGCGGCCGTCGCCGGGGGCGAGCTTCTGGCGTCCACCGCTCTGCCCGCGCGGTGCGCGGGCGGGCGCGGCGCGCGGTAGGCTAGGGCGCCGTGAACCGGGCACGTGTCGCGCTGTGGCTCGGGCTCGTGCTCGGGGGCGCCGTGCTCGCCGCGCCGGCCCCGGCCGATCTCTCGCCGCAGGCGCAGCGCCTCGCGGCGGTGACGCTGCTGGTCGCGTGCTGGTGGATCGGCGAGGCGCTCCCCATCGCCGCGACCTCGCTCGTTCCGCTCGTCCTGTTCCCCGTGCTCGCGATCCAGCCCGGCGCGGCGGTGGCCGCGCAGTACGGCGACCCGGTCGTCTTCCTCTTCCTCGGAGCGTTCCTCATCGCGCTCGCGATGGAGCGCTGGGGGCTCCACCGCCGCATCGCGCTCCTGCTCGTTCGCGCGGTCGGGACGAGCCCGCAGCGCCTCGTCCTCGGCTTCCTCGTCGCGACGGGCGCGCTCTCGATGTGGATGAACAACACGGCCGCGACGCTCATGATGCTTCCCGTCGGCGTCTCGGTCGTCGAGCACCTCGCCGCGCAGGCGAAGCTCGACGGGCAGGCCGGAGCCGACGCGCGGCGCGCGGCGGAGCGCAGCCTCGGCGCCGCGCTCATGCTCGGGATCGCGTACGGAGCGAGCCTCGGCGGAATGGGAACGCTGGTGGGGACGGCACCGAACCTCATTCTCGTGGGCGCGGCGCGAGAGCTCGCGGCCGGCGCGCCGGAGATCCGGTTCCTGCCGTGGATGGCGCTCGGCCTGCCCGTCGCCGTCGTGCTCGTCGCGCTCTGCTACCCGATCCTGCTGCGATTCGCTCCCGAGACGCCGCTCGCGCGCTTCGTGTTCGTCGCCGGGAGTCGCGCCACGGTCGAGGCCGAGCGCGAGCGGCTCGGCGCGATGAGCGAGGGAGAGCGGCGCGTTCTCGCGGCGTTCGTTTCGGCCGCGCTGCTGTGGATCTTCCGCGCGCCGCTCGACCTCGGGTCGCTGCACGTTCCCGGCTGGTCCGAGCTGCTCCCGCAGCCGAAGTTCGTCGGCGATGCGACCGTCGCGCTCGGCGTCGGCCTCTCGCTGTTTTTCTTCTCGGCGCACGGCGCCGCCGCACGGCCCGGGCAGCGCGCGCCGCTCCTCGACTGGAAGACCGTGCAGGAGCGCGTTCCGTGGGGCGTGCTGCTGCTGATGGGAGCCGGCTTCGCGATCGCCGGCGCGTTCGAGGCGACGGGCCTCGCGCGCTGGCTGGCCGGTCGGCTCACCGCGCTCGCGAGCCTCCCGCTGCCGGGAGTCGTCGGGAGCGTGAGCGTTCTCACGACGCTGCTCTCCGAGGTCGCGAGCAACACGGCGACGGCGACGCTGCTGATGCCGATTCTCGCAGCGACCGCGGGCGCGATCGGCGTTCCCCCGCTCGTGCTGATGGTCCCGGCGACGCTCGCCGCATCGTGCGGCTTCGCGCTCCCCGTCGCGACGCCGCCGAACGCGATCGCGTACGGAACGGGCTGGATCTCGCTCCCGCGAATGGCGGTGGCGGGGCTCGTGCTCGATCTCGCCGGCGTTCTCGTGATCACCGCGCTCTCGCTCGTGCTCGTGCCTGTGCTGTTCCGGTAACGCACGGCGCGACCCGCGTGGCGCTCGGCTAAGCTCGCGCGAGCCCGGCTTCGCCGTGCCCGGAGGTCCCATGAACCGCATTCTCGACGTGGCGAGCTCGCTCGCGGCGACGATCGCGCGCGCCGGCTCCGCAGTCAGCATCGGAGCCCTCGGCAAGCGCCCCGAGCAGCTCCTCGAGCTCTACGAGTTCGAGGCGTGCCCGTACTGCCGCAAGGTGCGCGAGGCGCTCACGATCCTCGATCTCGACGCGCTGGTTCGCCCGTGCCCGAAGGGAGGAACGCGCTTTCGCCCCGAGCTCGAGCGCCGCGGCGGCAAGCAGCAGTTTCCGTATTTCGTCGACCCGAACACGGGCAAGGAGATGTACGAATCGGACGACATCGTCGCGTACCTCTTCGAGACGTACGGCGACGGGCGCGTTCCGGCGCTGCTGCGCCCGGGCCTGCTCACGCAGGCGACGCTCGGCCTCGCGTCGGCGCTGCGGCCGGGCTACGGCCTTCGCGCGGCGCCGTCGCGCGCGCCGGCCGAGCCGCTCGATCTGTGGAGCTTCGAGTCGTCGCCGTTCTGCCGCATCGCGCGCGAGGCGCTGTGCAGCCTCGAGCTGCCGTACCGCCTCCACAACGTCGGCAAGGGCAGCCCGCGGCGCGAGGCGTACGTCTCGCGCTCGGGAAAGATGATGGTGCCCTTCCTCGCCGACCCGAACACGGGCGTCGAGATGTTCGAGTCGGCGGACATCGTCCGCTACCTCGAACGGACGTACGGAGCCGGCGGACAGTGAGGGCGAAGTGCGGGAGAGCGGGTCGCGCGCGGGCCGCGCTGCTCGCGCTCGCGCTCGCGTGCGGTCCGGGCGGCGACAAGGCCTACGAGTCGGTCGGCGTCGTCCGCGAGGTGCGGCCCGACCTGCCCCAGATCGTGCTCGAGCACGAGGACATCCCCGGCCTCATGCCCGCGATGACGATGAGCTTCGACGTTCCCGACGTGGCGCTGCTCTCGACGCTCTCGGCCGGGCAGAAGATCCGTTTCCGCGTGACGCACTCCGGACCGAGCTACCGGATCGTCGGCGCGGAGACGATCGGCTCCGGGGGCGACGCGGGAACGTCGGGCGGTGCGCCTGCGCCGACCTTCGCCGGTGTCGTCGGCGAGCTCGAGCCGGCGCCGCCGTTCCGGCTCACCGATCAGGACGGGCGGCCGGTCGCGCTCGAAGATCTGCGCGGAAAGACCGTCCTGCTCGACTTCGTCTTCACCCACTGCACGGGGCCGTGCCCGGTCCTGACGGGCCTTCACGTCGACGTGCAGCGTGCGCTCGCTCCCGAGCTGCGCGCGAAGACGCAGTTCGTGTCGATCAGCCTCGATCCCGAGCGCGACACGCCGGAGGCGCTTCGCGCCTACGCGCTGAAGCGCGGCGCCGACCTCGCGGGCTGGTCCTTTCTCACGGGAACGCCCGCCGAGATCGAGGACGTGCTGAAGCGCTACGGCGTCGGCGTGATTCGCAGGGCGGGCGAGGAGCCCGCGCATCTCGTCGTGACGTTCGTGATCGACCCGCAGGGGCGGATCGCGCAGCGCATCGTCGGCCTCGAGCAGGATGCCGCCGAGCGCGCTCGCCTCGTCACGCGGACGGCGCAGTCCGGCTGACGGCGGGCGGGCAGAGAGGGGCGGCGCGGCGCGGGCCGTAACGCCGGCGCGAGCGCGGCATCGAAGGGGCAGCGCCGCGATTGGCGCCTCGGAGGCCCCGTGCGGGATCTTCTCTTCCTGGCTCGCCGCTTCACCCGAACGCTCTCCGCGCGGCTCGGCTTCGTGCCGCCGCTCCTCGCGCGGATCGTTCTCGGCGTCGTCTTCGTCCAGTCGGGCTGGGGGAAGCTCCACGATCTCGACCGGGTGGTCGCGTTCTTCACCGAGCTCGGCATCCCGGCGCCGCAGATCCAGGCGCCCTTCGTCGCGGGCACCGAGCTCGTCTGCGGGACGCTCGTCCTCGCCGGCCTCGCCACGCGCCTGGCGGCCGTCCCGCTCATCGTCACGATGATCGTCGCGCTCGCGACGGCGCAGGCGGAGAACGTCTCGACGCTCAGCGATCTCTTCGGGACGATCGAGTGCCTGTACGCCGTGCTGCTCGCCGGCCTCGTGATCGGCGGCGCGGGGACGCTCTCGCTCGACGCGTGGATCGCGAGGCGACTCGATGCGGCCGACTCGCTCGCGCCGCAGCGCGCACACGCCGCGGCGCGCGCCGCCGCGCGCGCCTGATCCTGCGGGCGAGCGCGCGGCCCGTCAGGCGAGCGGCGCGGTGCGCACGATCTGCGACGGAGTCGGCGCCGGCCAGCCCGCCTCGCGTGCGGTCCGCAGGATCGCCTCGTTCGTGTCGAAGTAGACCTGCCAGTAGTGGTCCGTATGGCAGTACGGACGAACCGCAATCACGGGTCCGACGAGATTGATGTCGAGCACCGAGACCTCGGGCGCGGGCTGCGACGCCACGTTCTCGATCTTCGACACCGCGGTCCGCAGGCGCTCGATTGCGTCGAGCGGATCGACGCCTCCGGCGAGCTGCGCCGTCCGCTCGACGCGGCGCACCGGCCGCGCCGAGTAGTTCATCACGGTGTCGCTGAACACCTTGCCGTTGCCGACGAGCGTCAGAACGTTGTCGGGGGTGACGACCGTCGTCCCGAACAGGCCGAGCTCGTGGACCGTCCCCGTGACGCCGCCGATCTGCACGAAGTCGCCCACCTTGAACGGGCGCAGGACGAGCATGAACGCACCCGCGGCGAAGTTGCCGAGCATGCCGCTCCACGCCGCGCCGACGGCGACGCCCGCGCCGGCCAGCATCGCCGCGAACGAGGTGGTCTGGATTCCGAAGTAGCCGAGGATGCCGAGGACCAGCGCGATGTTGAGCGCGATCGCGAGGATCGATCCGAGATACTTCGTGAGCGTCGGGTCGATGTGGTTGCGGCTCATCCCCGCCTGCATGAGCGAGACGACGCGGCCGATCAGCCAGCGGCCGACGACCCAGAAGGCGATCGCGGCGAGAACCTTGATCGCGAGATCGCTCGCCGTCGTGCTGAGGAAGGTCTGGATCGATTGCATGTCCATGGCGGGACCTCGGGATGCGCCTCGGGGCGAGGCGTGCGGGGGATCGTGCGAATCGACTGTATTTCGCGCGCCGGGATGGGCAACCCGTGCAGCGCCGCCCCGGGGCCGCCCGGCCGCCGGCGCCGGAGGATTCCTGCGGGCCTCGCGCGGCGGGGGGCGGGACCCTACACCAGCCGGTCGAGCAGCAGCGTCGCGCTGCCGAGGAACGCGAAGAACCCGCAGCAGTCGGTGAACGTGGTGACGATCACGCCGGAGCCGAGGGCGGGATCCTGGTGCAGGGCCTTCAGCACCAGCGGGACGGCGGCTCCCGCGAGCCCTGCGATCGCGAGGTTCGCGATCATCGAGAGGAAGAGAACGAGGCCGAGGTACGGGCTCCCCTGCCACAGGAGCGCAACCGCGGCGGCTGCGAGCCCCGTTACCGCACCGATCGCGATGCCGACCGTGATCTCCTTCGTGACGGCGCGAAGCCCGCTCGAGAACGCGATCTCTCCGAGCGCGATCGCGCGCGTGATCACCGTGAGCGTCTGCGTCGCGCCGTTGCCGCCCATTCCGGCCACGACCGGGAGGAAGACTGCCAGCGCGACCACCTGCTGCAGCGAGCGCTCGAAGAGGCCGACGACCCAGGCGGCGAGAAACGCCGTCGCGAGGTTGACGAGCATCCAGGGGAGGCGCTTTCGCACCGATCGCATCGGCGGCGTGAAGACGCGGTCTTCTTCGGAGAGGCCCGCGAGATGGTAGATGTCCTCGGTGGCCTCTTCGTGGATCACCTCGATCACGTCGTCGACGGTGATCACGCCGAGCAGGCGATCTTCGTCGTCGGTCACCGGAATGCCGAGCAGGTTGTGCCGCGAGACGAGCTGCGCGGCCTCTTCCTGGCTGGCGCGCGCGCGCACGGAGACCGGGTCGCGGATCATGAGCTCGCCGCACGGCCGGCCGGGAGGCGCCGAGACGAGGCGCCGAATCGGGACCACGCCGCGCAGGACGCCCTTCTCGTCGGTGACGTAGAGGTAGAGCACCGACTCGGGCTCGTCGCCGAGGGCGCGCAGGCGATCGATCGCCTCCTGCGCCGTCGTGCTCTCGCGGAGCGCAAGGAAGTGCGTCGTCATCGCGCGGCCGGCGCTGTCGGGCGGGAACTTCGCGGCCTGCTCCAGCTCGGCGCGCTTCGCGTCGGTGAGGCGCGCGATCACGGCGTCGCGCCGGTCCTCCGGGACCGCCTCGATCAGCTCGATCAGGTCGTCGATCTCGAGCCGCGTCAGCACGCCCGCGAGATGCTCGTCCGTGAGCGCGTCGATCACGTGCGGAACCAGCTCGATCGGAAGCTCGCGGATCGTCTTGCCCGCCAGCCGGTGACGGAACAGCAGCTCCATCACGCTGCGGATCTCGGCGGGCGTCAGATCCGCGAGCAGCGGCGCGAGCTCGGCGGGCCGAAGCCGCAGCAGCAGGCGCTCGGCGCGTCCGGTGACCCCGCTCGCCAGCAGCCGGCGAAGGATCCGGGTCGTCACGTCGGGCGCAGCCATCGCGGGCCTCGGTGGCGGGCTAGATCCCCGCGGCCTCGAGCACGGCCTCGAGCTGCTCTCGCGTCGATCCGCAAAACTGCTCGAGGGTCTTCACGCGCTTCCAGTAGATGTGCGGATCGTACTCCCAGGTGTAGCCGACGCCGCCGAAGATCTGAATCGTCTCGCCGCAGACGTAGCGGCCCGCGTCGCCGCAGTAGGCCTTCGCGGCCGCGGCGAGCAGCGGCGCTGCGGCCGGATCGTGATCGAAGGCCCACGCGGCGCGGTAGACGGCCGATCGCGAGCTCTCGGTGCGAAGCAGCATCTCCGCCGCGCGGTGCTGGAGCGCCTGGAAGCTCCCGATCGGTACGCCGAAGGCCTTTCGGTCCTTCAGGTAGGCGACGGAGAGCTCGAGCGAGCGCTCCATGAGGCCGAGCAGGAGCGCCGCCGCGCCGAGGGCTCCGAGGCGATCGGCCGCGGCGAGGGCCGCGCGCGCGGCGTCGCCGCTCGCGAGCAGCGCCCCCGGCGCATCGAGGTCGATCTCGACGAAGCGCTGCGCGTGGTCGAGCGTCGGAAGCGGCTTTGCGCTCCAGCCCGCCGCCGGCCGATCGACGCGCGCGAGCCCCTCGGCCGTGGTCACGAGGAGCACGTCGGCCGCGGCGCCGAACGGGACGAAGGTCTTCGTTCCGCGGACGCGTCCTGCGCAGATGCGCGTCGCCGGCGTTGCGGGCTCGAGCCCCGAGACGGTCTCTGCGCGCGCGAGCACGACGCGACGCCTGCCGGCAACGAGCTCGGCGAGCAGCTCCTTCGCGGCCGCGCCGCCGATCTGCCGCAGCGTCTCGGCTGCGAGGACGAGGTCGAGAAGCGGACCCGGGAGCGCGACGCGCCCGGCTTCGTGCAGCACCGCCGCGAGGCCGATCACGCCGACGCCGGCGCCGCCGTCGCTCTCCGGCAACGCGAGCCCGAGGTAGCCCAGCTCGGCGAGCTGCTCGTAGAGCTTCGGCGCGAAGCCCTCGGGGCCTTCCATCACCTCGCGGCCGGCGGAGAGCGGGCTCTCGCGCTCGAGCAGCTCGCGGGTCGAGCTCTTGAGCAGGGCGCGGTCGTCGTCGAGCTCGAATCTCATGGCTACCTCGCGTCCGGAAGCTGCAGCACGCGCTTCGAGAGGATGTTGCGCTGGATCTCGGACGATCCCGCGTAGATGGTTCCGGCCCGGCACCACTGCGCTTCGTAGGCCCAGTCCATCTCCGGCCGCGCGTGCGGGGCGCGGCGCGTGAGCTGCGCCTGCGGGCCGAGCAGATCGAGCGCCGTGTCGGCGAGCCGCTTCGCGTACTCCGACCAGTAGAGCTTCTCGATCGACGCCTCGGGCCCCGGCTTCTGGCCGCTCTCGAGCGTCGCCAGATTGCGAAGGCCGTTCGCGCGCATCACCTCGTTCTCGGCCACGAGCCGCCCGATCTTCTCGCGAACGTCGGCGCGAGACAGGATGCCTCGCTCGCGGCAGCCGGCGACGAGGTCCGCGAGGTAGCCGTCGTACTGCGCCGGATACGCGAGCGACATCGCGCCGCGCTCGTAGGAGAGGACCGTCATCGCGATCCGCCAGCCCTCGCCGATCTTGCCGACGATGTGCTCGCGCTTCGCGAGCGCGCCGTCGAAGAACACCTCCCCGAACTCGCTCTCGCCGGAGATCTGCTTGATGCCGCGCACCTCGACGCCCTTCTGGTGCAGCGGCACGAGGAAGAACGAGATCCCTCCGTAGCGGTCGTTCGGGTCGGTGCGCGCGAGGACGAAGATCCAGTCGGCCCACGGCCCGAAGGTCGTCCACACCTTCTGGCCGGTGATCCGGAAATCCTGCCCGTCGGGCTCGGCGCGCGTTCGCAGGGCGGCGAGGTCGCTGCCCGCGTCGGGCTCGCTGAAGCCCTGACACCAGATCTCCTCCGCCGCGAGCATCTTCGGGATGAAGCGCCGGCGGAGCTCCTCGCTCCCGTGGTGGATCAGCGCCGGGCCGAGCAGCGAGATGCCGAGGACGTTCGGGATCGGCGGGGCGTCGGCGCGGAAGGTCTCCTCGGTGTAGATCGCCTTCTCGATGGCGGTTGCGCCCCGGCCGCCCCACTCCCTGGGCCAATCCATGCCCAGGTAGCCCGCGGCGTTCAGAGTCTTCTGCCAGGCGCGCCGGACCTCGAACAGGCTGTCCTCGTCGTGTCGCGGGTCGCGCTGCTCGGCGGTGAAGGGGCGCTGCAGGTTCGCGGCGAGCCAGCCTCGCAGCTCCTCGCGGAAGCGTTCGTGTTCGGGACGGAACTGGAGGTCCATGGATTCCTCGGCGGCGGTTCGGACGGCCAAATGTCGCCGTCGGGGCGAGGAGCGTCAACGGCGCGGGATCGGCGCCCCGGCGCCGCACCGGCCGCCGTCCGGGGGATCGCCCCCGCAATCTGCACCTTGGCGCTCATTTCTCAGCATTCATTCCACAATCTCCCTGCGAACCGCTTACAATGCGGGCATTGGGAACCGGGGCGCGGGCGGGCGGGGCCGCCGGCGCCATGAGGGGGAGGCGGGATGAAGTCGCTGATCGAAGCAATCGTGCGGGCCCTGGTCGATAAACCGGACGAGGTACAGATCAAAGAAGTGATCGGGGAGCACGCTCACGTGCTCGAGCTGCGGGTTGCCAAGGAAGACCTCGGCAAGGTGATCGGCAAGTCGGGCGCTCACGCGTCGGCCATCCGGACCATCATGGCGGCGGCCAGCGGCAAGGAGAAGAAGCGCTACATCCTCGAGATCATCGAGCACTGATCCCGGCAGGCGGCGGCTCTGATAGGATCGCGGGTTCCGTTCCGGGCCGCGACCAGGAGGACCCATGAAGGCCGCTCCGCCGAAGATCGATGCTCCGTTCACGCTCGGCGCGCAGATCGAAGCGCGTGCCGCCCACCCCGAGATCGGCGACCGCGAATTCCTCGTCCAGCACGAGCGCTCCTGGACCTACCGGCAGTACCGCGACGAGTGCGTGCGCGTCGCGCATCTGCTCCGCCGGCGGCTCGGGGCGTGCGACGAGGCGCGGCCCGGCCACGTCGCGATGCTGCTCGAGAACCACCTCGAGCTGCTCTCGCTGTACGGCGCGTGCGGATACGCCGGAATGACGCTTTTCGGCGTCAACACGGGGCTGCGCGGCGAGACGCTCGCGGGCGTGCTCAATCAGTCGCGTGCGCGCCTGCTCGTGGTCGACGAGATCTTCCTGCCGGAGCTCGAACGGGTTCGCGGCAAGCTCGAGTGCGTCGCGCCCGAGAACGTCCTCGTGCTCTCCGCGCGCGGCGGGCGTGCGCGTGCCGAGAACGACTTCCTCGCCTGCCTCGACGCGGAAGTCGGGCCCGCCGGAACGTCGCTGGACGTGCCCGATGCGGCCGTCGCACCCGACCAGCCGCTCATGGTGATCTACACGTCGGGGACGACGGGCCTTCCCAAGGGCATCCAGAACAACCACTTCAAGCTGCTCGCGATCGGCGTCGCCGTGTCGACCAACGTCGAGCTCGGCCCCGACGACTGCGGCTACGCCTGCATGCCGCTCTTCCACTCGAACTCGATCTTCCTCGGCTTCCAGCCGGCGCTGCGCGCGTGCGCGCGGCTCGCGCTGCGCGAGCGGTTCAGCGCGAGCCAGTTCGTTCCGGACGTCCTGCGGCACGGCGTGACGTGGTGGAACTACGTGGGCGAGCCCGTCCACTACATCCTCGGCGCGATCGAGAAGCAGTACGGGGGAGACGAGGAGCGGATCCTCGCGCAGATCGCGCGAGATCCTCGCAACCACCTGACGCATGCGATCGGCAACGGAGCGTCGCCGCCGGACATCGATCGCTTCACCCGCTGGCTCGGCCTCGAGGACATGTTCGAGCTCTACGGCTCGACCGAGGCGGCGATCTCGACCTTCCGTCGCAAGACCGACCCGCGCGGCTCCGTGGGCGAGATCACGGACGAGACCGTGAAGATCCTCGCCGAGACCGGGGCCGAGTGCCCGCCCGCGAGTCTCGGCCCGGACGGAAAGATCCTCAACTACGCCGAGGCCGTCGGCGAGATCTGCCGCGTCGCGCCGAACACGGGCCTGTTCCAGGGCTACTTCGACAATCCGGACGCAAATCTCTCGAAGTACCGCGACGGCGTCTACCACTCGGGAGACCTCGGCCACGTCGTCGTCCGCGACGGCCGGCGGTACTTGTACTTCGACGGCCGGACCGACGACTGGATCCGCAAGGACGGAGAGAACTTCTCGGCGGCGCAGGTCGCGCGGCTGCTCGGAGAGCATCCCGACGTCGTCCTCGCGGCGGCCTACGGCGTGCCGTGCGCCGTCTCCGACGAGCTCGTGATGGCGGCGCTCAAGCTGCGCCCCGGCGCACGCTTCGATCCCGCCGAGTTCTTCGAGTTCTGCGAGCGGCAGGTGCGCGAGGGCGGGATGGACCGCAAGTGGTTCCCCGA
Source organism: Myxococcota bacterium (assembly GCA_041912475.1). Classification (GTDB taxonomy): domain Bacteria; phylum Myxococcota_A; class UBA9160; order UBA9160; family UBA9160; genus MYXO. The sequence continues at coordinate 4,829 of JAYRMX010000317.1, read as the reverse complement.
CTTCGTGCGGGTGGTCGGCGATTTCGAGTACACGGGGACGACGAAGATCCTGGTCCGGAACCTGAAGCGCGATCACTTCGACGTTCGTCGCCTCCCGGGCGAAGCGCTCTACTGGCGCACGCGCGGCGACGCGGGGTTCCGGCCCTTCACCCGCGGAGACTACGACCGGCTCCGCGAGGAGTTCGCAGCGGCGGAGCGGCTCGCGCTTCTCGATCGCTGAAGCGGCAAGACTGCCGGATTCCTGACGCTCGTTACGAAATCGTGCTCCGCGAGCGCCGGTTTGCGTGCCCGTGCGCCGCGGCGCGAACGTGCGGCGAAGCGGAGAAGCCAAGCCGGGGGCAGGGCTTTCCCGCTCGCCTGCACATGGGGCCGAATCGGCCCGTAGCTTGCATCCGGTTCTCCTCGTCTACGTGAGGGCCGTCACCAAAGGCTCTCGACGAGGGGATCCGATGGACGCGAGATTCAGCGCCGACGAGCACTTCCAGAAGGGCCAGGAGTGGCTGCGCGCGGGCCAGCCCGGTGCGGCCCTCGAGCACTTCCGCGCGGCCCACGCGCTGCAGCGCGACAACGCGCGGTACCGCTCGTTCTACGGGCTCTGCATCGGGCTCGTCGAGCGCCGCTTCAGCAAGGCGCTCGAGCTGTGCAACGCCGCCGTGAAGGACGAGTTCTTCAACCCCGATCTCTATCTCAACCTCGCGCGCGTCCACATGGCGTTCGGCTTCAAGGCCGAGGGAATGCGCTATCTGCGGCGCGCGCTCATGATCGACCCGTCGAACGCGGCGGCGCAGGCCGAGCTCGCACGCCTCGGACAGCGACAGCGCCCCGTGCTCGGATTCCTGCCGCGCCGGCACCTGCTGAACCGCTGGCTCGGTCGCGCACGCCAGCGGCTCGGCGTCGCCGAGGGGGTCGGCGCAGGGTAGAGCGCGCCGTCCGAGGTTGACTTCGCCCGGGCGATCCCGTACATCACGCGCGCACGCCGAACGACCGGCGCGGGGGAGCCCGTGGGCAGCGTCATCAAGAAGCGCCGTAAGAAGATGCGCAAGCACAAGAAGAAGAAGCTCCTCAAGCGCGCCCGCCACAAGCGCAAGCGCTAGCGGCCGACCGCCCCGCAAGTCCCGCCGAGTCGCGCCCGGCCCCCGAATCCTGCGGGGCGAATGGGCGGCTGCGACCCCGTCGCGCCGCGACGACCGGGCGCGCGCCGGGCGCTCTGCGCTCGCCCGGAGGCGCGCGACGAGTGCCGCGGCGCGAAAAAAAATCCGCCCCCCGGACTCGCCTCGCGGCCGTCGCTCCGCCGTGTAGGGCGCGGCGCGAAATGGCCGTTTCCGGGCCTCCGGCGCCCGTTTCGCGAATTCGACCCTTCGAAGATTCGGCCGGTTGCTCGCAGCTCTGGCACCCATCCCGCTGTTTTTTTTGCAGATCTCGCTTGACGACCCCGAAAATCTGGTGTTAGGGTCAGCCGCAACAGTGGCTCTAGTGCCGCGGATTGCGACGAGAAGGCGATCGATTTGCCGTCAAGTCGCAGGTTCTGGACTCCGATAGGGGCCGTTGAGTCACCGGTCGTGAAGGTTTCGTCCGGTGACAGGGGGCGTCGAAGCCCCGCTCGGGCCCGGAGCAGAGCTGCTCCGACACTCGAGACCACGAACAGGGGGGTGACCCAGGTATGGCAGCTCGTAAGAAGGCGACCCGGAAGAAGGCAGCTCGCAAGGCGACGCGGAAGAAGGGCGCCAGGAAGGCCACGCGCAAGAAGGCCGGTCGCAAGAAGGCCGCCAAGAAGGCCGGTCGCAAGAAGGGTGGTCGCAAGAAGGCCGCTCGCAAGAAGGCGACCCGCCGCCGCCGCAAGGCGGCTGCCGCTCCCGCGATGGAAGGCTAGCTCCTCGCGGAAGCCAGGGTATGCCTTCCTCGCGGAAGGCATCGGGCCCCGGCCGGCGTGTAGCCGGCCGGGGTTTCCTTTTGTGCGGCCGCGCCAGCGAGGGCGGACGGTGTTGGCGCGCGTGCGGTCGTGCCGTACGCTGCCGGCCCCGGACACACACGAGGTCGAGCGCCGATGGCCCGCATCACCGTCGAAGACTGCATCGAGAGGGTCCCCAACCGGTTCCACCTGGTACAGATGGCTTCCATTCGGACCAAGCAGCTCAAGAAGGGCGCCCGTGCGCTGGTCGGGAGCGAGGGCAACAAGGAAGTCGTCATGGCGCTGCGCGAGATCGCAGCGGGTCTGATCCGGCCCGACTACGCCGACGGCGAGGGGCCCGACTCGGCGGCGTAGGCCGCCTGCGTGGCGGCCCGGTCCGGCGTCGCGAAGGCGAGCACGGCTGGCCGCGCGGATCAGGAGATCGACACCTCGACGGGGAGGCGGAACACGAAGGTGCTCCCGCGCCCCACCTCGCTCGAGAGCGCGAGACTGCCGCCGAGCAGGCGAACCAGCTCGCGCACCAGCGCGAGGCCGAGCCCCGATCCGCGGAAGCGCGACGCGTGCGGCTCGTCGACCTGGTAGAACGCGTCGAAGACGAACTGCTGGTCGTCGGGGCAGATCCCGATTCCCTCGTCCTCGACGGCGCAGACGAGCTCGCCGCCCGTCACCTCGGCGCGGATCTCGATGCGCCCGCGCTCGGTGAACTTCGCAGCGTTGTCGAGCAGCAGGAAGAGGATCTGGTTCACGCGCGCGAGGTCGGTGCGGATCTTCGGGAACGGCTCGCCGAGCCGCTTCTCGATGCGGACCTGCTTGCCCGCGAGGGTGTCCTGCACGCTGAAGATGGCCTCGTCGATCACTTCGCGGAAGCTCACGTCCGAGATCTCGACCGCGAGCTCGCCCTGCCGGACGCGCCACAGGTCGAGGATGTTCTGGAGCGTCCTCAGGAAGGCCGTGCCGTCGTCGAGCGCCGCGCGCAGATCGGTCTTGGCCGATTCGGAGAGCGCCGCGTCCTCGTTCGCGAGGACGGCGATGATCGTCTCGATGATGCCGTTGAGCGGCGTTCGCAGCTCGCACGACATCTTTTCGAGAAAGTCGTTCTTGAGGCGCTCGACCTTCCCGAGCCGCTCCTCCTTGCGCAGCAGCTCGATGTCCTGCGCGAAGAGCGCCTCGGAGAGCTTGAAGATCTCTTCGCCCTTGCGCTCGGCCTGGTCCGCGTGGACGCGAAGCTGCGCCTCGAGGGCTTCGGCGCGCTGCGCGAGCCGCAGGTGATCGATCCGCTCGGAAAGGCGCGCCGCGAGGCGCTCGATGTCGCGGCACGCGCCGGCGTCGATCGCGCCGGGTGCGCCGGCGACGAGCGCTCCGAATCGCAGGCCGCGCCATGCGAGCGGCACCGCGAGAGCGCCGCCTGCGGCGGCGGGGCCGAGCGCGAGCGGGGCCGCGAGAAGCCGCGACGTGCCCTCCGCGAGGACGCCGCACAGCGCGGGGACGAGCGCTTCGGAGGCGGCGCGCACGGTGTCCGGCCCGCCGATTCCCGCCGCCGCGAGCAGGCGCAGCGACGGCGACGGCTCCTCGCCGGCGACGAGCACGAGCGCGAGGCCGCCCGGCAGGCGCGCGTGGACGCGACGGGCGGCCGCGCGCGCGAGGGCGCCGACGGCGTCGCCGGCCGGGGCTGCTCCCGGCATCGCTGCGGCGTCTGCGGGCGCGCTCACGGACGGCGTCCCGGCCCCGTCAGAACCGCTCGTCCGAGTCGATCTCGAACGGATCGAGGCTCTTCTCGTCGCGGTCGGCGGCCTCGGAGGCCGGTCCGTCGAGCGCGAGGCGCGTGCGGAAGTCGTCGGGGTTCGTCGCGGCCGCGAGCGCGGTCTCGATCGAGATCTTGTTGGCCCGCAGCAGGTCGAGGACGTGCTGGTCGAAGGTCTGCATCTGCTCCGTTCGCCCGCGTGCGATGTAGTCGGTGATTTCCGCCGTCCGCGAGGCGTCCTTGATGCACTCCTGGATCGAGCGCGTGCTGCGCATGATCTCGACCGCCGGCACGCGGCCGTCGCCCTTCTTGTTGGGAAGCAGCCGGAGCGAGACGACGGCTCTCAGGTTCTCGGCGAGCCGCGTGCGCACCTGCGGCTGCTCCACCGTCGGGAAGAACGAGACGAGGCGCGTGATGGTCGACGCGACGTCGCTCGTGTGGATCGACGAGAAGACGAGGTGGCCGGTCTCGGCGGCCTTGAGCGAAGTGTCGACGGTCTCGAGATCGCGCATCTCGCCGACCATGATGACGTCCGGGTCCTGCCGCAGGGCGGCGCGCAGGGCGCCCGGGAACGAGCCCGTGTCCGTCCCGATCTCGCGCTGCGTGATGATGCTCTGGTCGTGGGTGAAGACGAACTCGATCGGGTCCTCGATGGTGACGATCTTGGCGCGTCGATCGCGGTTGATCTCGTTGATCATCGTCGCGAGCGTGGTCGACTTGCCCATGCCCGTCGCGCCGGTGACGAGCACGTAGCCGCGCTGGAGGCGCGTGATCTGGCGCAGCGCGGACGGCAGGTTGAGATCCTCGAAGCTTCGGATCTGGGGCGGGATCACGCGCAGCACGACGTTGAGGCACCGGCGCTGGCGCGAGATGTTGGCGCGGAAGCGCCCCTCGCCGGGAAGGTCGAATGCGAGGTCGAGCTCGCTGAACGGCGCGTCCGGACGGCGGTCGTCGCCCTCGAGCAGGACGTGCGCGATCTCCTCGGTGTCCTCGGGGGTGAGCACCTTGTAGCGCAGCTCGACGAGCTCGCCGTGGAAGCGGTAGAGCGGCAGGTAGCCGACCTGGAAATGGATGTCGGATGCGCCCTTCTCGAGTCCGAGGCGAAGGAGCCGGCAGACCTTCTCCCGATCCATGTAGGGCTCCTTCGGCGCGGCCGGAGCGCGGCGCACTCCTGCGCCG
>JAYRMX010000316.1:0-15046 GCA_041912475.1 Myxococcota bacterium | reverse complement strand
CGTAGCTCGCATGGAAATGCGGGGGAGCGTGGTCGTCGTAGAACATCCGGATCACGATCCCGAAGTAGCGAGATCTCCGGCACGCCGCCGGCCTCCGCGGGACCGCGGGGCTTCGCCATCCTGTCGCGGCCCTGCTTCGGAGCAACGGCGGCTCGCGCGGCGATGGCACGCCGCACCGCGCGGCGAGGGGCGTGCGTCGGGCGCGCTCGCGGCGAGCGCTCGCGGATCAGCTCCATTCTCCACGAAGTGTCGTGAGCGTGGCGTCCGGCGAGCGCCCCGCAGGCCCTTACCACTGCCACGCAGCGCACGGTCCGTTCCCGGAACGGTCGAGGGCCCATCGCTCTCCGCCGGCTTCGGGACCCACAGCCGAGACCGCTCGGACGCTCCACCGCCTCTCGATCCCGATCGGAGGCGCCGTCGAGCGGCCCGTTCGCCGCGCTCACCCCGCGGGAGCATGACGGCGGTCATAACGCCGAAACCGGCACAGGCGTCGAATCGGGTGGGGGAGCGCCGGCGGTCGCCCCACGCGGGCGTCACGGAGGATCCCATGCGCATTCTCTTCGCCAGCCCGATCACGCCGTTCACGCTTTCGGAAGACGGGCGCGATCCGCTCGATCCGTTCACGGGCCAGCTCTCGCCGACGCAAGGGCCGTTCGTGATGACGATGCACAGCCACTACTGGGCCTTCTACATGATCGCCGAGAACGTGAACGCGCACTCGTGCGTGCTCGAGCATCCGAGCCTGGCGCAGTTCGAGGACGAGGTGCGCAAGGGCTACGACGTCCTCGGCCTGCAGGTGAACTGGAACACGCTCGCGCAGACGGCGGAGATGGTGCAGCGCGCGCGCCGGATCGCGCCGGAGATGCGCATCGTGATCGGCGGCTACGCCATCCCGCAGATCCTCGATCCGCTGCCGCCGGACCGCGACGCAGCGGCCGCGATCCGCGAAGGCGTCCACGAGATGTGTCACGAAGAGGGCGTTCACTTCATGCGCCGCCTCATCGGCGACGGCCCCGTCGACCGCCCGATCACGCAGTTCACGCTGCCGCGGTCGGGGTCGTACCTCTCGGCCGTCGGCCCCGTGGCGCGCGGCATCGGAGGCCGTCCCATTCTGGTGTCGCTCGGCTGCCCGGCCGGCTGCGACTTCTGCAACACGTCGGCCTTCTTCCACCGGAAGAAATTCCGCGTCGCCGAGCCCGACCAGGCGCAGGCATTCATGCGCCACCACCTGCTGCACGACGGAAACGAGCGCATCCAGGTCGAGCTCTTCGACGAGGATCTGTTCTGGGATCCGTCGTATTCGCGAACGCTCGGCAAGCGGCTGCGCGACGACCCGGTGACGATGGGGAAGGTCGGTTACTTCACGTTCGGAAGCGTTCGCACGCTCTCGAAGTTCGATCCCGAGGAGCTGGTCGCGAATGGCCTCGCGGCGGTGTGGATCGGCGTCGAGTCGACGCTCGACGACGTGCTGCGCTCGCGCGCGCACCTCGGCAAGCGAAAGGGCAAGGACGTGGCGGCGCTCTTCGCGTCGCTGCAGGAGCTCGGCGTCTCGACGATCGGGTCGCTGATCCTCGGCTTCGACTTCCACACGCCGGAGAACGTCCACCGCGACATCGACGCTTTCGTCGCGCTCTCGCCGACGATCTCGCAGGTGACGCCGCTCATTCCGTGCGCGGGAACGGCGCTCTACGAGCGCATGAAGAAGGAAGGTCGGCTCGATCCGCGCTTCGGCTGGACGGTGCCGGGCGGCTTCCAGGCGAATCCGCCGGTCGCTCCGCTGCACTTCGACTGGCCGGCGCTCTCGAAGGTCATCGACGACGCGAACCAGCGCCTCTACCGCGAGAACGGTCCGTCGGCGCTCAAGCACCTCGAGTCGGCGCTGCGCGGGCACCTGCGGCTGCGGAGCCACGCCGACCCGGTGCTCCGGGCGCGCGGCGCGGTCCTCGGCGAGACGGCCCGCGCGCAGTACCCGATGCTCGAAGCCGTTCGCGACAACGCGCCGTCGGACCGCGTCCGCGAGCGGGCGCTCGCCGCGGCCGACCGCTGGCGTGAGGCCTTCGGCGAGCCGGACGACATGCAGCGAACGCTCGGACGTGCGCTCTCCGAGAGAGTTCGCGCCTTCGCCGAGGCTCCGCCGGCTCCCGTGACGACGAATGCGCCGCCGACGCGCTGGACGTACTACCGCCCGGGCGCGGCTCCGGAAGTCGTGAAGCAGGCCGCCGCCTGACGCTGCGCGGCGCTCTCGCGTAGGCTTCGCCGTGAAGCGGAGAGGCCCGCGTGCGCGGCGTGCGCCGGCGCTCTTGCGCACGGAGCGCGACGATGATTCGCATCCTTCGGCGGGCGGTCGCGGCCGCCGTTCTGGCCGCCGCATTCCCGGCCGCGGCCCGCGACGTGGCGGACGAGCTCGCTGCGCAGGCGCGAACGCTGGTCGGCGCCGACCAGGGCGTGTACGTCGAGACCGAGGCGGGCGACGTGCTGGTCTCGCAGGCGGCGACGAAGGCCGTGCACCCGGCGTCGGTATCGAAAGTGCCGACGACGCTCGCGCTCCTGCGCCGCCTCGGCCCGCAGCACCGCTTCACGACGCGCTTTCTCGCGGCGGGGCCGGCGCAAGACGGCACGGTCGCGGGAGATCTCGTGGTCGAGGCGGACGGCGATCCGTTCTTCGTCGACGAGAACGCGCTGCTCGTCGCGCAGGCGCTCGCGGTGCGCGGCGTGCGGCGAATCGGCGGCGGGCTGGTGCTGCGCGGGCCGCTGATCTTCGACTGGAGCGCCGACACGGTCGCGCCGCGGCTCCAGCGCGCGCTCTCGGGCGGCGCGCCGGAGGAGGCGTGGGCGGCGGTGCGAGCGGCGCGCGGCGAGAGCGCGGGAGCGGACGCGCCGGCCGTCGCGTTCGGCGGCGATCGCGCGGCCGGCGCCGGAGCCGCCGGCATCCCGCTCGTCGTCCATCGCTCCGAGCCGCTCGTGCCGCTCGTGAAGGCGCTCAACGGCTACTCGAACAACGTCTTCCATCCCTTTGCCGCCAGCGCGGGAGGTATCGAGAGCGTCGAGAAGATCGCGCGCGAGAGCGTTCCGGCCGCGATGCGGGGCGAGATCATCCTCACGAACGGTGCGGGTGCGGGCGCGAGCAATCGCCTCAGCCCGCGCGCGGCCGTCGCCCTCTTGCGTGCGCTCGCCGCAGAGCTCGCGAAGCATGGCCTCGCGCTCTGCGACGTTCTCCCCGTGACGGGCATCGACTCGGGAACCCTCGAGCACCGCCTCGACGGGCCCGGCGAGCGCGGCGTCATCGCCGGGAAGACGGGGACGTACGGCGACTACGGAGCGAGCGCGCTCGTCGGCGCGTACCGCTCGCGCGAGCGCGGGGTCGTGTACTTCGCGGTGCTCGACCACGGAGTACCCGTCCCGCAGGCGCGCGCGCGGCAGGATGCGTTCGCGCGCGTGCTGCTCGCTGCGATCCCGGGCGATCCATGGCCGTATCAGCGCAGCGAGACGCCCGCCTTCACGCGGGCGCAGGTCGAGTAGCGTCGCCGGCGCCCGAGCGCGTGCACGCGGCCGGTCGCACGCGTCACGTGCGTCGCCGGCTTTCTTCTCGCGAAAGCGCGGCCGATGCCGCGTGGGGGGTGCGCGTCAGTTCGACGGGCTCGGAGCGGTCCCGCCACTGGGCGGAGGCGGGCCGCCTCCGGGGCCGTGCGGCCCCTTGCCCATGCCGCCGCCCATCATCCCCTGGCCCATCGTCTCGCTGCACAGGGTCTGACCCTTCGCCGCAGCCCTCGCCTGCATGGCGACGCGGTGCGCCTCCATGAACTTTGCGTGCTCCTCGGCGGAGAGGCCCCGCATCTGCGCCATGTGCTGCGCGCGCTCCTGCGGCGTCATGAGGTCGATGCCGCGAACGCAGCCCGCGGCCGGCGCCGGATTCACGGGCGCGGCCGCATCCTCGGCGGCGGCGACCGCGCTGCCGAGCAGCAGCGCCGCGGAGACCGTGGCCGTGGCGAGCGCTTGCAGCCGCGAGAGAGCCTTCGTCGAGATCCTCACCGTCGTCCTCCTCGAGCGGGGAACCAGGCCCCGTCCCGAGTCTGTCGCAAGACGGATGCCAACGCGACCGCCGGTCTGGCTCGCTCCTGCGCGCCTGCTGGCCGCGATTCCGCGACGAAGCGGCACGGCCGCGGCGCTCTGCCTCATCGGCGCTCGGCTCCAGACCTGCTGCGTACGGTCCGGCCGCGCCGCGCTACACCGCGCGGCTGAACAGTCGCGCTCCCGTGCGCTGCTGTTCGGGAAGGTACGCATCGAAGGCCATCGCGACGTTGCGAACGAGAAGGCGGCCGAGCGGCGTTACGCGCAGGCTTCCGTCGCCCGCGCGCAGCACGAGGCCGTCGGCGTCGAGGGTCTCGAGGCTCGCGAGCTCGCGCGCGTAGGCTTCGGAGAAGCTGCGGCCGAAGCGCGCGCTCCACTCGCCGGCCGAGAGCTCGCCGTGACACATGATCCGGGAGATCGCGAAGCGGCGCTCCTCGTCGTCGGTGCTGAGGCGGTGCCCGCGCAGCGTGGCGAGGCCGCGCTCTCGAACGGCGGCCTCCCACGCGCCGAGATCGCGCTCGCTCTGCGCGTAGCTCGCGGGCAGCTCGCTGATCGCGCTCGGTCCGAAGCCGAGCAGCGCCGCGCCGTCCTGCGTCGTGTAGCCCATGAAGTTTCGCCGCAGCGTGCGATCACGCAGCGCGCGCGAGAGCTCGTCCTCGGGGCGCGCGAAGTGATCCATGCCGATGTAGACGTAGCCCGCGCCGAGCAGCCGCCGGATCGCGAGCAGCAGGATCCGCAGCTTGGTCGGCGCATCGGGGAGGTCCTGCCGCTCGAAGCCGCGCTGCTGCTTCGCGACCCACGTGACGTGCGCGTACGAGTAGAGCGCGATGCGGTCGGGCCCGATCGCGAGCACGGTGTCGAGCGTTCGCGCAAAGGTGTCCTCGCGCTGGAACGGAAGCCCGTAGATGAGATCGAAGTTGACGCTCGTGAACCCGGCGCGCCGCGCCTCGTCGACGAGCGTGGCCGTCATGCTCGGCGGCTGGATGCGGTGGATCGCCTGCTGCACGCGCGGCTCGACGTCCTGCACGCCGAGCGAGATGCGGTCGAAGCCGAGCTCGCGCAGCGTCTCCACCTGCGCGCGCGTCGTGACGCGGGGGTCGACTTCGATCGAGACCTCGGCGCCCGCCCGCAGCGGGAAGGCGTCCGTCATCGCGCGGAACAGGCGGCGGATCTGGTCGGGCGAGAGGTGGGTCGGCGTTCCGCCTCCCCAGTGGAGCTGCGAGGCCGGCGCCGCACGCTGCGCGATCTCTCGGACGGCTGCGATCTCTCGCTCGATCGCGTCGAGGTAACGCTCGGGGAGCGCGGCGTCGTGGGTGATGATGCGGTTGCACGCGCAGAAGTGGCACAGGCTCTCGCAGAAGGGGACGTGCGCGTAGAGCGCGAGGCCGTCGGCGGGCGAGAGGCCGGCGAGGTCGCGCGCGTAGTCTCCCGCGCCGTACGCGTCGGTCCAGACGGGTGCGGTCGGGTAGCTGGTGTAGCGAGGCCCGGGCCCTTCGTAGCGCGGGAGAATCGCTTCCGCGTGATCGAGATCGAGCGCGAAGGCGCTCTCGTCCCGGCCGCGCCCGGTCTGGCCTCGCCCGGCGTCGGTCATGACGTGCGAATGATCGCCGGCCGGAGGCGCGCGCACAATCCCCGGACGGGCGGTACGCTCCGCGACCCATGACGCTCTTCGGTCGGGGCTTCAGGCCCTTCTTCCTGCTCGCTTCGGCGTACGCCGTGCTCTTCGTCCCGCTCTGGGTGTGCGTCGTCCTCGGCTCGCTCACGCCGCCGTCGTGGCTCTGGCTCACCGCCTGGCACGCGCACGAGATGCTGTTCGGGTTCTGCGCGGCGGCGATCGCGGGATTCCTGCTCACGTCCGTTCCGGTCTGGACGGGGACGCAGGCCGTCGCGGGCGACCCGCTCGCTGCGCTCGCCGGGCTCTGGCTCGCGGGCCGAGTTGCGATGCTCGCGCTCGCAGGGCGCGCGCCCGGCGTCGCGGCTGCAGTCGACCTGCTCTTTCTCCCCGCCTTCGCGCTCGCGATCGGCCCGCCGATCCTGCGCGCGGGCATCCGGCGCAACTTCGGGTTTCCACTCGGCATCGTCGCGCTGTTCGCGGCGAACGCGCTCATGCACGCCGAGGCCCTCGGCCTCGCGAAGGGGACCGCCGCGGTCGGTCTCCGGGCGGCCGTCGACATCGTCGCGCTCCTCGTCGTCGTGATCGGCGGCCGCGTGGCGCCGAGCTTCACGACGAATGCGCTTCGCCGGCTGGGGATCGCCGAGATCGCGAGCCCGCCGGCGTGGGCGGAGCGCGCAGCGGTGCCGGCGTTCCTGGTCTTTCTTGCGACCGATCTCGTGCTGCCGGCGTCGGTCGCGAGCGGCCTCGTTGCGCTCGCCGCCGCCGTCGTGCTCGCCGCCCGCATGTCGGGCTGGCGAACGGCGCGCGTCCTCGCGGACCCGCTGCTCTGGTCGCTGCACCTCGGCCACGCGTGGGTCATCGTCGGCCTCGCGTGCATCGCCGCATCGGACCTCGCCGCTGCGTGGCCGCGGAGCGTCGCGGTGCACGCGCTCACGGCCGGCGCGTTCGGCACGATGATCCTCGCGATGATGACGCGCGTCGCGCTCGGGCACACCGGGCGACCGCTCGCGGCTCCGCGGAGCGCGGTCGCCGCGTACGTCCTCGTGACGCTCGGCGCCCTCGTGCGCACGGTCGCCGTCGCGGCGCTTCCTGCGGAGACCGTCCCGATCGTCTCGGCCGGCGGCCTGCTCTGGGCCGGGGCGTTCGCCGCGTATCTCGCGGGCTACGCGCCGATTCTCGTCGCGCCGCGCGCCGACGGCGGGCCGGGGTAGCGAGCGGCAGCGAACCGATCGGAGGGAGCGCTGGCGCGCCGGTCGAGGTCGCCGTCGCTCGGCCGTGGAGGAGCGGAAGGCGCACGCCGCTCTCGCGAGCGCGGAAGGCGCGTCCCGGCTAGAAGCGTCGCGTCTCGCCGATGGCGAGGACCCAGGCGTCTTCGTCGGCGACGCCGGCCGCGCGTGCGGCTTCGCGGAAGCGAACGGGCGGCTCGCCCAGCGGCTCGTCGGCGAGATCGAAGGTGCCGAAGTGGATCGCGACGAGCTTTTGCGCGCCGAGGTCCTGTCCCGCTCGGACGGCCTCTTCGGGATCGAGGTGTGCGGGCCGCATGAGCGCCTCGGGCCGATATGCGCCGATCGGCACCGCGGCGAGATCGAAGGGGCCGAGCTCCGCGCCGGTGCGCGCGAAGCCGTCGAAGTAGCCCGAGTCTCCCGTGAAGTAGAAGCGGCGGCCCGGCCCGGTGACGGCCCACGCGGACCACAGCGCGCGGCGCTCGTCGAACGTGCCGCGGCGGCTCCAGTGCTGCGCCGGGAGACAGTGGATCGTGACGCTCTCGTGCTGCGCCGTGCCGCCCCAGTCGAGCTCCTCGACGCGCTCGATTCCCGCGCCGCGAAGGAGCTCGGCGTTGCCGAGCGGAACGAAGAAGCGCGTGGCCTCGCTGCGCGCGGCGAGCGCGCGCAGCGTAGGCAGGTCGAGATGGTCGTAGTGATCGTGCGAGATCAGCACGAAGTCGATCTGCGGCAGCGCGTCGAGCGCGAGGCCGTGCCCGACGAGGCGATGCGGGCCGAGCCCCGGCACGGGGCTCGCCCAGTGCGACCAGATCGGGTCCGTGAGGAACGTCACGTGGTCGAGCTGGACGAGGAGCGTCGAGTGGCCGATCCACGTGACGGTGGGAACGCTGTGGAGCGCGTTCTCGCGCAGGAACGCGCCGTCGTTCTCGACGCGCGGAGGCCGCACGCCGTCGCGACCGAAGATCGACGATCCGATTCGCCGCAGGAAGAACGGGAGCATGACGCCGGGGCCCGGTCGCGCGAGCGCGCCGGCCTCGTTCTGGAAGCGGCCGTCACCGTCACGGGGCGCGGGGCCGAGCGCGGGCTGCGCGCCGGCCGGAGCGCCGAGCGCGAGGCCGATCAGCGTCCCCGCGGCGAGCTTCGCCGGCCCGCTCTTTCCGCCGCCGCTTCGCATGGCCGAAGGATGCCTCGCTCCCGGCGCGGCGCACGCCGGCCGGTCGGGGCGAGGTCGCGTCTCGGAACGAGGAAAAAGCGGAAAGAACGTCCCCGCTCGCGGCTACTCTCAGGCCGCGGGAGGGCGCGATGCAGCAGATCCTCGAGACGGCGCGGCGGCTCGGCGTGGACGGCGACGACCTCGTTCCGTACGGGAGCGACGTCGCCAAGGTCGAGCTGCACGCGCTCGAACGGCCGCGGCGGCGACCCGAGGCGGCGCGTCTCGTGCTCGTGTCGGCGATCACGCCGACGGCCGCCGGCGAGGGCAAGACCACCACCAGCATCGGCCTCGCCGACGCGCTCTCGCGGCTCGGGCAGTCCGCGTGCCTCGCGCTGCGAGAGCCTTCGCTCGGGCCTTGCCTCGGCATGAAGGGCGGGGCGACGGGCGGCGGCGCATCCCGGCTCGTGCCGTCCGATCGCATCAACCTGCACTTCACGGGCGACTTTCACGCCGTGACGAGCGCGCACAACCTGCTCGCGGCCATGATCGACAACCATCTCCATTTCGCGGATCCGCCTCGCCTCGACCCGCGGCAGATCTCGTGGCGGCGCGTCATGGACATGAACGACCGCGCGCTGCGGAGCGTCGTGGTCGGCCTCGGTGGCGAGGGCGTTCCCCGCGAGACCGGCTTCGACATCACGGCGTCCTCCGAGGTGATGGCGATGCTGTGCCTCGCCGAGAGCGAGGACGACCTGCGTCTTCGTCTCGAACGAACGCTCGTCGGCTTCGATACGGACGGCGAGCCGGTGACGGCCGGACAGCTCCGCGCGGCGGGGGCGATGCTCGCGCTGCTCCGCGACGCGCTCCGGCCGAACCTCGTTCGAACGCTCGAAGGCACGCCGGCCTTCGTCCACGGCGGTCCGTTCGCGAACATCGCACACGGCTGCAACTCCGTGCTCGCGACGCGCATGGCGCTGCACCACGCCGACTGGGCGATCACCGAGGCGGGCTTCGGCTTCGACCTCGGCGCCGAGAAGTTCTTCGACATCAAGTGTGCGAGCGCCGGACTCGACGCGGCGTGCGTCGTGCTCGTCGCGACCGTGCGCGCGCTCGCGATGCACGGCGGCCGCGCGCGAAAGGCGCTCGAGGCTCCCGATCCGCAGGCCGTGGAGCGCGGCCTTCCGAATCTCGAGAAGCACGTCGAGAGCATTCGCTGCTTCGGCGAGTCGCCCGTCGTCGCGCTGAACCGCTTCGCCGCGGACACGGACGAAGAGATCGGCGTCGTCGAGCGCCGCTGCGCCGCGCTCGGCGTTCCGTTCGCGGTCTCGGATCATTTCGAGCGAGGAGGCGCCGGGGCCGCCGACCTCGCGCGCGCGGTGATGGCCCACGCCGAGCGGGCATCGCGCCCCTTTCGTCCGCTCTACCCGGCGACGGCGAGCGTTCCCGAGAAGATCCTCGCGGTGGCGCAGAAGATGTACGGCGCGGAGCGCGTCGTGCTCTCGAAGGCGGCCGAGCGTGACCTCGCGCAGGTCGAGAGGCTCGGCTTCTCGCAGCTTCCCGTCTGCATCGCCAAGACGCCGAACTCGCTCTCGGACGATCCGCACCTCGCGGGACGGCCGCGCCGCTTCGACGTGCACGTGCGAGCGATCCAGCCGAGCGCGGGCGCCGGCTTCCTCGTCGTGCTGACGGGCGAGATCCTTCGCATGCCCGGCCTTCCGCGGCGCCCGCTCGCCGAGAAGCTCGACGTGCGGGCCGGCGAGATCGTCGGGCTGAAGTAGGTTCGGCGCGCCCTCCGAGCGCGCCGAACCCCCCTACGCCTCGAGCACGACCTTCAGCACGTTCTCCTGGTGTCCGGCGAAGATCTCGTAGCCGCGGACGCCCTCCGAGAGCGGGAGGCGGTGCGTGATGATCGACGCCGGGTCGAGCCGCCCGCGCTCGATGAGCGGCAGCAGCCGCGGGATGTGGACCTGCGGGTTCACGAGCCCGGTTCGCAGCGCGATGTTCTTCATGAAGAACAGGATCCACGGGAGCTGGACCATCGGCTCCGCGACCACGCCGATCACCGCGACGCGGCCGCCGGCGCGCGTCACGAGCGCGGACTGCGTGATCAGCTCGCCGCGGCCCACGGCCTCGATCGTCGCGTCGGCGCCGAGCCCTCCGGTGCAGCCGAGGACGAACTCGACGAGGTTGGTCTTCGTCGGATTCACCGTGTCGCAGCCGTTCTTGCGCGCGCGCTCGAGGCGCTGCTCGTCGGGGTCGACGGCGATCACGCGCGCCGCGCCGCAAAGGCGCGCGCACATCTGCGCGAACGTCCCGACCGGCCCGCAGCCGAAGACGACGACCGTGTCGCCCGGAGAGACCTCGGCGAGTTCGGCGCCCATGTAGCCCGTCGGAAGGATGTCCGTGAGGAAGAGCGCCTGCTCGTCCGAGATCGACTCCGGGATCTTGAACAGGTTCGCGTCGGCGAACGGAACGCGCGCGGCCTCGGCCTGCCCGCCCGGCAGCGAGTGGCCGAATCCGAAGATGTTCCCCGCGCCGCCTCCCTGCGTCATCACGACGCAGCCGCTGAACATGCCGCGGCGGCACGCGACGCACGTCCCGCAGCCCGCCGTGCACGAGGCCAGCACGCGGTCGCCCTTGCGGACGCTGCGAACCGCCGGCCCGACCTCCTCGACGACGCCGAGGAACTCGTGTCCGACCGTGAAGCCGGGGCGCGTGTTCGGACTCTCGGGCAGGCCGCCGTGCCAGAGGTGCAGGTCCGAGCCGCAGATCGCCGCCCGCGAGACGCGAACGATCGCATCCGTGTCGGCGCCGAGCTTCGGGTCGGGCGTGTCGCTGAATCGGAAGTCGTGCTTGCCGTGGTAGAGGATCGCCTTCATCGGATCGGTCTCCCTCGTGGGTTCGTCGTGGGCTGGCCTTCGATTTCGCCGACGCGGGAGCGGCGCGCCGGAGCGTACCGCTTCGGCGCTGCGGCGCAGCGAGCCGCGTGGGCCACACGCTGCGCACGGCCTGCCGGCCACAGGGCTCGCCCGCGCGCGCGTGGTAAAGTCCGGGCTCCTTTCTTGCTTCTCTCGCGAGGCGGAGCGGATGAGCCCGGCGGAGCGACGGACCCAGACGACGCGTGCGATGGACGGCCTTCGCCGGCTCGTCCGCGCGCTCGGCGCGTCGAACCGCGAGAGCGAGCGGACCGCGGGGATCGACGCTTCGGCGCTCTTCGTCCTGCGGCAGATCGGAGGCTGCCCCGGGCTCTCGCTCGGCGAGCTCGCCGAGCGCTCGCACGCACACCCGAGCACGGTGTCGGAGGTCGTGAGCCGCCTCGTCGAAGGCGATCTCGCGGTGCGGCGTACGGCGGCCACCGACGGGCGCCGCGCTGAGATCGCCGTCACGCCGAAGGGGCGCGCGCTGCTGCGCTCGGCGCCCGAGACCGTGCAGAAGGCGCTCGTCGAAGCCTTCGAGCGCCTCCCCGCCGCCCAGCGGCGCGCGCTCGTCGAGGGGCTCGAGGCCTGGCTCGCAGGGGCGCACCTCGAATCCATTCCCGCGACGATGCTCTTCGAGCCGAGCGTGCGGAAATCTGCAGGACGGCTCCGGCTGCCGTGGAGGCGAAGCCGGGCCTGAAGCGCTCGCGGTGTGCTGTGCACGCCGGTCGCGCGCCCGTCGCGGCCCGCGGCTTACTTGCAGGCTCCGACCGATCCCGCGGCGCACACGCGTCCGTCGCTCCACGTGGCGCCGGCGAGGTCGGCCGACTCGAAGAGCGCGCCGGTGAGATCCGCTCCCTTCAGGTTCGCGCCCTGCAGCTTCGCGTCGACGAAGTTCACGCCCTTCAGGTTCGCGCCCTCGAGCTGCGCGCCCTCGAGATCGTTCGCGAACAGGTGCGCGTGCTCGAGGTTCGCGCCGCGGAGGTCGGCCTTGCTGAGGTTGCCGACCTGGAGGTCGACGCGCTGCAGATTGGCCTTCTTGAGATTGGCGCCGCTCAGGACCGCGGCGTGGAGCGACGCGTCGGAAAGATCCACGCCTTCGAGATCGGCGTTCTCGAGCTTCGCGTACGAGCAGTTGGTCGCGGGTTCGATGCGGCAGCCGTTCACGACGCGCGGATCGGCCTGCGCGGCTCCGGCAGCGAGGAGCCCGGCCGCGAGCGCGGCGGTTGCGAGGCGAGACAGGGTCATCGGCGTTCCCTCCGAGAGCGAGTGTAGGAGAGGGCCGGCGCTTCGGGTCGCGGCGTGCGGAGCGGCGCGTCGGCGTCGCTCGGCCGCGCCCGCGCTCGGGCTCGCGGCGTGCGGGTCGACGCGCCGGCGCCGCTCACTGCGCGAGCAGAGCGCGAGCCGGGCCGCCGCCTCTCGAGCCGGGTTGGCGCCGGCGCCGCTGCTGGCTACCGTGCGCCGCCGTGCAGCAGCCAGGTGTGACAGGCGGGCACGTCCCGAGACATAGAGCCTCGCGACTGAACCGTCCGCAGCCGGCGCGGCGCTCCTGACGTCCGCGTCAGGTTCGATCGAAACCGCTTTTTCGGCGAAGGGTTGGCTGAACCTGTGACTCCCGGTCACGGAATGCCGGGGATGGCGCGCGCCTTGCACGAGTGGCGTTTGCCGAATGCCGACTGCCGGCGGCGGAATCCGCCGGCGCATTGGAGGGCCTCGATCATGACCCGTCCGTCCGTTTCTCGATTCGCTGCGCGGGGCAGGCGTCCCGCAGCGGTGGCGCTCGCCGTTGCAGCGGGCCTGCTCCTCTCGCCGGTCGCCGCACGCTCCGCGGAGACGCTGCAGGACGTGATGAAGCGCCGCGAGCTCTCGCAGGAGGACTTGCTCGCCGCCGCGAAGACCTACGTGCCCACGGGCAAGCGCGACGAGTTCATCGCGTTCTCGTCGGGCGGCCAGAGCGGCCAGGTGATCGTCTACGGCATCCCGTCGATGCGCATCCTCAAGTACATCGCCGTCTTCACCCCCGAGCCGTGGCAGGCGTACGGCTTCGACGACGAGTCGAAGGCCGTGCTCGCGCAGGGGAGAATCAACGGCAAGGACATCACGTGGGGCGACACGCATCACCCCGCGCTCTCCGAGACCAACGGCGACTACGACGGCCAGTTCCTGTTCATCAACGACAAGTCGAACCCGCGTCTCGCCGTGATCGATCTGAAGGACTTCGAGACCAAGCAGATCGTCGTCAACCCGATCTTCCAGAACGAGCACGGCGGCGCGTTCGTCAGTGAGAACACCGAGTACATCATCGAAGCCGCGCAGTATCCGGCGCCGCTCGGCGGCGCCTACGTGCCGCTCGAGGAGTTCAACGACAAGTACCGCGGCGGCGTCACGTACTGGAAGTTCAACCGCGAGAAGGGACGGATCGAGCCGGAGAACTCGTTCGCGATCGAGCTCCCGCCGTACAGCCAGGACCTCTCGGACTTCGGAAAGCTCGCGAGCAGCGGCTGGTCGTTCACGAACTCGTTCTGCACCGAGCGCTACGTCGGCGGCATCGAGCGCGGACGGCCGCCGTTCGAGGCGGGCTGCTCGGCCAAGGACACCGACTACCTGCACGTCATCAACTGGAAGAAGGCCGAGGAGCTGGTGAAGGCCGGCAAGGCCAAGAAGATCAACAACTTCCCCGTGCTGCCGATGGACGTCGCTGCGGCCGAGGGCGTGGTCTTCCTGATCCCCGAGCCGAAGAGCCCGCACGGCGTCGACGTCACGCCCGACGGCAAGCTCATCACGGTGTCGGGCAAGCTCGACACGCACGTCTCGGTGTACAGCTTCGAGAAGATCCAGCAGGCGATCGCCGCGAAGAAGTTCGTCGAGAAGGACCCCTACGGGATCCCCGTGATCGACATGAAGGACGTCCTCCACACGCAGGTGAGCCTCGGCCTCGGGCCGCTGCACACGCAGTACGACTCGCGGGCCGGCATCGCGTACACGTCGCTGTACGTCGATTCGATGGTCGCGAAGTGGGACTACATCAACGGCAAGCTGCTCGACCGGATTCCGATCCACTACAACATCGGCCACATCATGGCGATGCACGGCGACACCGTGAAGCCGCGCGGCAAGTACGTCGTCGCGCTCAACAAGCTGGCGATCGACCGCTTCAATCCGGTGGGTCCGCTGCACCCGCAGAACCACCAGCTCATCGACATCTCGAACGACAAGATGCAGCTCATCTACGACATGCCGCTGCCGCTCGGTGAGCCGCACTACGTGGTGGCGATCGAGGCCTCGCTGCTCAAGCCGATCGTCCGCTACCCGGCCGGCACCAACAGCCGTACCGACGAAGTCTCGCCGTTCAAGACCAAGGCCGGCGAAGAGAAGATCGTCAAGACCGGAAACAAGGTCGAGGTGTTCGGGACGCTCATCCGCTCGCACATCACGCCCGAGATCATCGAAGTGGACGAGGGCAACGACGTCACGATCCACCTCACGAACCTCGAGCGCGCGGAGGACCAGACCCACGGCTTCACGGTGAGCAAGTACAACGTGAACGGCTCGTGGGAGCCCGGGAAGACTGCGAGCGTGAGCTTCAAGGCCGACAAGCCGGGCGTGTTCCCGTACTACTGCGCGGAGTTCTGCTCGGCGCTCCATCTCGAGATGGAGGGCTACCTGCTGGTGAAGCCGAAGGGGTACAAGCCGGCGGCCACCGCCGCGAAGGAGGCCGGCCAGCAGTACACGAAGGCCGACTACGACAAGCAGATGGAGGCCATCCAGAACACGCAGAAGGCCATCGACGACGTCGTGACCTACCTCAAGGCGAACGGCTACGAGAAGTTCCCGACGGTGAAGGCGCAGGTCGAGGACGCGCTCGAGCAGTGCGGGCGCGCCGAGGGGCCGAAGGCCAAGAGCGCGGAGTACGCGGGCAAGCAGGACTGGACCAACGCCACGCTCTGGGCGAACCAGGTGTGGCAGTTCCAGGTGAAGTGCGCGGACGTGGGTCTGCGGGCCAAGGACGAGCTGAACGGTCGGCTCGGCAAGCAGCCGCACGACCAGTAGACGCGCGGAATCGAGGGGGCCG